>JBPOFE010000099.1:0-13376 GCA_051252035.1 Sulfitobacter sp. | reverse complement strand
GTGGCGATCTTGGCCATCGCGCCCGGTTTATCGACCAACGCCATGCGCAGATAATAGGGCGCGGGGCGTTGCGATGTGGCGGCGACGGGGGTTTCAAGCGTTTTCGCGGATCGGCCAAACACCGGGCCATTCCAGCCGCGCGCGATGTCACAGATATCACCCATCACGGCGCTTGCCGTTGGCCCTTCGCCAGCACCCGCACCGCGCAGCACAATCTGCCCAACGGCGTCGCCTTCGATTACCACCATATTGGTGCCGCCATCCAATTGGCCCAGCGGCGACGTTTCCGGCACGAGGCACGGCTGCATGCGTTGTTCCAGCCCTCGCCCGGTTTTCTGGGTCACACCCAACAACTTGATTTTATAACCCATATCGGCGGCGGCACGGATGTCTTCGATGCTGACCCGTTCAATGCCTTCAAGCTGAATACCGTCGAAACTGACCTTGGTGCCAAAGGCGATGGACGAGATGATCGCGAGCTTATGTGCCGCATCAATGCCGCCGACGTCGAGTTGTGGGTCGGCTTCCAGATACCCAAGCCCATCAGCCTCGGCAAAGATCTCCTGATAGGTTTTGCCGGAGTTTTCCATCCGGGTCAGGATGTAATTGCACGAGCCGTTCATCACGCCCATGACGCGGGTGATTTCATTGCCCGCCAAGGCTTCGGTGAGTGTCTTGATCACCGGAATGCCACCCGCAACTGCGGCTTCATACCGCAGGACCAGATTTTTGGATTCTGCCAATTCTCCCAGCGCCTGACCGTGGATCGCCAACATTGCCTTGTTCGCGGTCACGACATGTTTGCCAGCATTCAGTGCGGCTTCGGTCGCGTCCTTTGCGGGTCCGGCCTCGCCACCCATCAGTTCGACAAAGACGTCGATATCGTCGCGCACCGCCAAGGCAACCGGGTCATCTTCCCACGCATATCCCGCCAGCGACACACCGCGGTCGCGGCCTTTGGTGCGTGCCGACACCGCCGATATCGCAATGGCGCGCCCGGTCCGGGCCTCAAGTAGTTTTGCCTGTTGCCGAATAATCCGCACCACGCCGACGCCAACCGTTCCCAGACCTGCAATACCAAGGCGAAGCGGTTGTGACATGGGATGATCCTTTGTGGTGACAGTGGTTTTGCGCGATGTAGCGGGTTCACGCCGCCCATGCAACGCGGCAATCGCTTATCGCAGCCCTTGGGCCAAGCGCAATCTCTCGCGCCCTGTCAGCACCGACCCGCGCAGCCGGGCGGCGCGGGCGCGCAATCTGGCGACACGGGCGATTAGCGCCTTTTCGGTTTGGACCGGGTCAACCCGCCCCGCTGTCGCCGTTGCCAACAGTGGATCAAGCGGCACCAAGGCCGGGTATTCTGCATTTTCCAGCTCCGGTGTGATCGTGCGATCAAGCGTGGGAAACTGCGTGCAGGCGCTCAGGGCCAGCAGGGTAAAGGGCAGGATACAAAGGATGGCGCGACATTTCATACCGATGTTCTTGCACCAGCGCCGCTTTGCACGCAAGCGGGCTTTGCTTTTGAACAATTGTTCATTAAATTATCCCGATGGCACGTACCGCAGGTTCACATTCTGATATTACAGGCCCGCGGGTGCGCAGCGCAGCGTTGCGCCTTTTTGCGCGCGATGGCTATGCCGCCGTGTCGATGCGCGCCATCGCAGGCGAGGTTGGGGTACAGGCCGGCGCGCTTTATAACTATACGCCCGACAAGCAATCGCTGCTGTATGATCTGATGCGCGGGCATATGAATGATCTGTTGGCCCAGATGCCAAAAGACAGCAAAGCCAACGCATTGGCGCGGTTGCAGGCCTTTGTCGATTTCCACATCCGGTTTCACGCGGACCGCCCGGACGAAGTGTTTATCGCCTATATGGAGCTGCGCAATCTGAGCCCGGAAAACTTTGCTGAGATCGAAAACCTGCGCCGGGAATATGAAGACCAGCTTGAGGCGATCTTGAAAGACGGGGTGCGACAGGGCGTGTTTGAAGTTGCCGATACCAAAATTGCCACGCTAGCCGTTATTGCCATGCTCACTGGTGTGAACACATGGTTTCGCGCAGGCGGGCGGTTGTCACTGGATGAAGTCACCGCACAATATTGGGATATGGTGCGCAAATCCGTGGCCACCGGATAGCGGTTGCGCCCACTCGAAGGGCACTGCCTCGGTGGCTGGTTTGTTTTCTTGTAGCTGTGAAACGCTTGAGAGCCGTATGAAAATGGCGGCGCCGCCGGTTTGGAGTGAATGAGACAGGATTTTACCCTGCATCTCTGAACGGTTCAGATATGGCCCGGTCTTAAGGGCCTCTTTTTCCGAAATGTGACCGGAAGGTTGAAAGCCACCCGGCTTTGGTGTGTCGCGACAGGGATGGGTTTTAGGGCAGGGGCGTTAAGCATCGCTGAAGCCACCGTGCGCTTGTGTCTGTGCCTGACTGACCCAGCGTTTGGAAATGCCTCCAAAATCGTGTAGTATTCGGCCACCCACGATAGGGATCATTGCCATGACCGAAGAGGAAAAAGTCGCACAATTGCGCCGCATTATGCCTGCGGTCACGGCCGCGCTGGTGATTGGAACTTTTGTACTGATCCGCGCTGCAGGGCATGACAATGGCACGGCATTGCTGGTGGCCGGTATCATGTTCTTGTTTGCGGGTGCATCCTATCTGGCCCGTATCATGCTGGGCCTTCCGGGGTTTTTGGCGTTTGCGGTTGGCGGTGCGCTGCTGGCCTGGCGGTTGGGCCAGACCAGCTTTTTCGACGGCCCTTAATGCACGGGTTCGACCGTGACTTCATCGCCCCTGCCAAAGCAGATCAACCTGTGGTCACCTGACGGATCACGAATGTTAACCTCTTGGTCCACCACTTCTTTTTCCAACAATGCGTCTGAGCGGGGACGCACTGACAAAGGCACCCGCACATACGGATGCTGTGCAAAACCGCGCAGCGCCGCCCTGAGTATGGCCTATTGCAGTTCAACCGAACCACTGATGGTGTTTTGCGTCTTTCCTGTGGCCGGATCCGTGGCGGAAACAAACGTGCCACCACCAGTTGCGTTCGCAAAGGCACCTGTGCCGCCGACCGAGGACCAATCCCCCGCAATTGCACCTTCGGCTGTCATCCCGGTGGCGACCCATTTCGTAAAGGCGATGTCACCAGCGGTTGTTGTGAAAAGGCAATGGCCCTGACCTGAAGCGGCAGGCGGTTCAAGATCAATCGTCCCACTGCATTTGCCCGTCATCCCGGTCAGCAAAGTACCTGCGCCGTCCTGATCATTGGCAGTATATTCGGTATTGGTGAACACAATCATGCGCCCTTCGTTTATGGGATGAACGACATTGTTGGTCTGGCCAGTCGTGACCGACGACATGTCAAGCGTGTCGGCCACGCACGGCAAGGCGCTGGCAACAGTGATCACGGCGGCAATGATAAATGGTCTCATGTCAAAATATTCCTTTGAAAACAAAAGTGAATACGAAGGAACATGCAAAAGGAGTGACGACACATTTTAGGTGCGTCGATGGTCAGGAAAGTCGCAGAAATACTATACAAACCTTCATATCGGCTGACTTTAGGTCAACCCAACGCGAAAGTCATCTACTATCAGTTGCACGGCGCTAGAGTTGCGCCCACCAATCACCCGGCTTTTTGCGGCCACCACGGTTGCGGTCCAGCCACAGCGCGAGTTTGCGGAATCGCGACAGCGCGAGTTTGCGCCAGAGCCGGTGCGCCCATGTGTCAAAGTCGCGGTTAAATGGGCATACCCGCATACAGATCGCGCAATCCGATGACATTTTGGCCCAGAAACCAAAGCATTTCTCCGCATCCGACGTCCATTTACGCACGCCCTTGATGGCGGATACGTCAGTCGACACTTCGGGAGGGCCAAACGGCAGCGCCTTAACCGGGCAGGCGTCAGCGCATTTGGTGCAGATGTCACAAAATGCGCGCACGCCCTGCGGTTGGGGCGTGTCATGGGTCAGCGGCAGATTGGTGAAGATTTTCGAGAAACGCAAGCGCGGGCCATATTCGGGGGTAATCACCATCTGGTTGCGGGCATATTCGCCCAGACCGGCCTTGATTGCATAAGGGATCACCAGCCCGGTGTCGTTCATCGACGCGGTCGCCTCATAGCCGAGATTACGGACATAAGCAGCCAGCTGCATGACAACCGCAGCCTCGTGGGAATATTCGCGGCCCGTTGCGGCCCCGGCCAAGGCTGACGGATAGGTGGCGACCAGATCTTGTTCCATCTGATGGCCCATCACAATCACGCTTGTCATGCCTTGGGGCAGGTCATTTGGCGCCTCTGACATGTCACGGGTATCCACGCGGCTGGTATACAGCCAACGTTCATCCATGTCGGTGATGCCGCACAGGTCAGCGCCAAAGAACTTGGCGATGCGTTTCACCTCGGCGGACATTTTGTCCGGGTCATCCACCTCTTGCTGCATCGGCGCGACAGGGGTGTCATTGGCAATCGCGGCTTGAAACCCTTCGCGCTTGCCGCTCTCATTGCCGCGGTTTGAAATGATATCACTGACCAGCCAAGAGGCATTGCGCAGGGCGAAATCACGTTGGCTAAAGCCGTCGCCCCTGCGCGGCGCGGCTTCCATCCGGTAGGAGGCAAAGAAACGGTCGGTGAATTTAGACCTGATCCGGTCATCCCAAAACGCGCGGGTGAACATGTCATCGCGTTGCGTAAAGCGTTCAAATTCCGGCGTGACCTCGATCCCCGCGGCGTCGTCGTTGGGGTGCGGGGTCGGGTGGTTTGATGGATAGCTCATGAGGTTATGATTGGAGGGAGTGGGCACGGTTGTCAAAGGGGGGTGAACGCTCTGTCCACCCCGCGCTTCTAGCAGTTTGGCACATTCACCGCCAAACCACCCAAGCTCGTCTCTTTGTATTTCTCAGACATATCCGCCCCGGTTTGGCGCATCGTCTCGATACAGGCATCCAGCGGCACCAGATGGGTGCCATCGCCGCGCAGGGCGAGGGATGCGGCGGACACCGCCTTTATCGCGCCCAAGCCGTTGCGCTCGATACAGGGCACCTGAACCAGACCTTTGACCGGGTCGCAGGTCATGCCAAGGTGATGCTCAAGCGCGATTTCAGCGGCGTTTTCAACCTGTTCCGGGGTGCCGCCCATTACGGCGCAAAGGCCAGCTGCGGACATCGCGGCGGCGCTGCCAACTTCGGCCTGACACCCTGCTTCGGCACCTGAGATTGAGGCATTGAATTTGACCAACCCGCCAATCGCGGCAGCGGTCAGCAGGAAATCTTCGATATGGCTCTCGGAAGCGCCCGGTACATGGTCGAGGTAGTAGCGCAGGGTCGCGGGCATCACACCTGCGGCCCCGTTGGTGGGGGCGGTGACAACCTGACCGCCCGCTGCGTTTTCCTCGTTCACCGCCATGGCGTAGACGCTCATCCAGTCATTGATGGTGTGCGGCGCGTTCAGGTTCATGCCACGTTCAGCCAGCAGCGCATCGTGTATGCCCTTGGCGCGTCGTTTCACACTGAGCCCACCGGGCAGGACGCCGTCGGTTTCCAAGCCACGGTTGATGCAATCGTTCATCACTTGCCACAAGCGCTTGGAGCCCTCGCGCAGATGTACTTCGCCGTTGCGTGATACTTCGTTGGCGCGTTTCATCTGGGCGATATTTTTGCCCGATGCTTTGGACATTTCCAGCATTTCAGCGGCGGACTTAAACGGAAACGGGATCGGCGCGCCCTCATCGGTGTCTTTGCCAGCGGCAAGTTCGGCTTCGGTCATCACAAAACCGCCACCAATGGAATAATAGGTCTCGCGCAGGACGACGTCGCCTTGGGCGTCCGTAGCCATCAGCATCATACCGTTGGCGTGACCATCAAGTTTGGTGTCATAGTCAAAGATCATGTCTTTCTTGGGATTGAACTTGAGAGGAGGCAAGTCCGGCACCGTGATCTCATGCGTTTCGTTGATCGCCTTCAGCACCGCTTCGGCCTTGTCCGCATCATAATCCTGCGGCGTGAATCCGGCGAGGCCAAGGATGGTGGCGCGGTCGGTGGCGTGACCAACCCCCGTAAAGGCCAGAGAGCCATGCAAGGACGCACGCAGGCCCGCGAAATGGAATGGCGAAGCGCGCATCAGATCAAGGAAGCGGGCGGCGGCGACCATTGGTCCCATCGTGTGAGAAGAGGACGGGCCGATGCCGACCTTGAACATATCAAAAACGGAAAGAAACATTATGTTGCGCTGCCTTCTGGTGGAGTCGGGTGCTGGGGTGCAGTGAACGGCTTATCGCCCAGACCTTCGGCGCTTTGCAAGTCGGTGCAGCAGGGCAGGGTTTCGATATGCGAGCAAAGTCGCGCAAGGGCCGGGTAGCTGGACAGTTTGAACCACGTACGGTCCGCAGTGCTGGGGTAAAGCGCGGGCCAGCGCAGCACGGTGGCGGTGTAGAAATCAAGCACCGTTGGCTCCGTCGCGCCGAACCACGTGGGCTTGGTGGCGGCAACGTGGTCAAGCGTTGCAAAACTCTGATGCAGGTGATGCTGCAGCCCGCCGCGCAGCGCATCCGCATGATCCGGCGCGATGTATTTTTCAGGATAAAACAGCATCCGCAGGCTGGGGTGAATTGTGTTGGCAACAAAGAACAGCCATTTGAGGAAATCACCGCGCGCAGGATCGGCAGGGACCGGGCCAAGCCCACCATGGGTATCGGCCAACCACAACAGGATCGCCCCGGTTTCAAACAATGGCCCCTGAGGCGTCTCAAGCACCGGGATCAATCCATTGGGATTCAGCGCGCGGTAGGCGGGTTTGGTTTGTGCGGCGGTCGAACGGTCGACTAATGCCGTACGAAATTCCAAGCCGCGATGCGCCAGCGCAAGGCGGATGATCAGGGACGCGTTGTCCGGGGCGTAGTGAAGCACATAACTCATGAGACTGACTTATCAGGACACCAGATCATACGATCTCTGATTTGCGACCAGCCAGAGCGGGAAAAGGACGGGCGCTTAATTTTTGACCGGATAGCTGACCAGCGACACGTCATCTGGAAAGCCGCGCAGGGTTTGCGGTGGCAGGGCAATGCCTTCTTCGCTGACATGGGCGGCGAAATCAGCCGTGGCCAGCAGAGATGCATCAACACTGCGCGTCAGCTGTTCCACCCGCGCGGCCATGCCCACGGCAGGGCCTGTGGCAGTGAAGTCCAGTCGTTTGGTGGTGCCGACGTTGCCATAGATCACCGACCCCACATGTAGGGCGATGCCAAATTGCAAAGCGGGTAGGCCATCGCTTTGGCGTTTCCGGTTGGTATGGTCGGCGCGGGCAAATGCCTCGCGGGCGCTCGCAAGGGCAGCGGCGCATATGTTGGCGCGTGAACAGCTGGCGTCGTTCGTGGGAAAGATCGCCAGTACACCGTCACCGATGAATTTCAGCACCTCGCCGCCGTGTTTGGTCACTGCATTGGCTGTGCAGTCGAAAAAGGCATTTACGGCATCCAGATATTGTTGGGTATCGAGGTGCTGCGACAATGCGACCGACCCACGCAGGTCGGAATAAAAGATCGCGCAGTCGATCTGCTGTCCATCGCCCCGTTCAATATGCCCCTCCAAAACCTGCTGACCAGAAATGCGGCCCAGATAGGTCTCCAGTATCGCCGATGTCAGAAACTGATCGTTGTCCACCCGGATGCAGGTGCAAAGCGGGGTGATCAGCCGTTCGAGCCCGCAAGATCCGCTTGTGAAAAACCGCTGAGCCGGTCGGTGGAAAACGACAAGATTGCGCCGCGAAACTCTGTAGCGACAATTGTATTGAGGACTTGCGACATGCCAAAGGCGCGCTTGAATGCGGCATACCCGGTATCTCCCTTTGCCGCGATTTTTGCGAACATCTCATAGCACGCAACCTCCTCGAGATTGGTGAGATCGGCATAGAGACGATCACGATTGCTCTTGATCAGGTCGATTAGGGGGTTTTTTAACTGTTGTACTTCAACGGCGTAGTTTCTGGGATGGCTTTTCGTAGTGACTTGACCGCTATCGCGGTCCCACCGCATTTCAATTATACCAATGGCCGGATGCAGGATCGACCGCCCTATGCTCATCCGAGAGATAGGCACACCGCCATCCAAAAGCCGGGTCAATAGTTCCATTACCGTGACCGCAATGGGGTCGTCGCTGAGCGATTGGCCTATCAACCAGTCTTTGATGTTGTCGAAATGGTCAGGCACTTTGTTGGGCTCCTTTGGACCGCAGCATTGTTGATGTTTAACAGAATTTTATCGGAGTCACCCTTTCTATGCACATTTGCCAGTCCCAAGGGGTCGCGCATGGTCCGTAAGGCCCCTATAAGGACGTAAATACTGCAAAGGAGTCGCTGCCATGACCGGAGAATTGTCGCCCATCGACAAGGCTAAATTTGTCGCCGCCAAACGTGCGGCTCAATTTGTTGAGGACGGCATGCGTGTCGGGCTGGGCACCGGGTCGACCGCCGCCTGGCTGGTGCGCTGTCTGGGTGAAATGGTGCGTGACGATGGGCTCAAGATCAAAGGCGTACCAACGTCAACGCGCACTGCGGAACTGGCACGCGGTGTGGGCATTGAAGTGATTTCGCTGGACGAGGCGAAATGGCTGGACCTGACCATTGATGGCGCTGATGAATTTGACGGCGATCTGAACCTGATCAAAGGTGGTGGCGGCGCGCTGTTGCAGGAGAAGATCGTGGCGACAGCAAGTGATCAGATGGTGGTGATTGCCGATATCGGCAAAGAGGTCGAAAGTCTCGGCGCGTTTCCCCTGCCCATCGAAGTGATCCCGTTCGGCTGGCAAACCACGCAGGCGCTGGTTGAGGAAACACTGATCAGCATGGATGTGCTGGGCCGTACTTCAACCTTGCGGATGAACGGCGAGGTGCCGTTTATCACCGACGAAGGCAATCATATCCTCGATCTACACCTGAACCGCATCGGCAACCCACGGCAACTTGCACTGGTGCTGAACCAGATGCCGGGTGTGGTGGAAAATGGTCTGTTCATCGACATTTGTGACGCGGTTGTGATCGGCTATGGGGATGGAAGAGTTGAAGTGCGCGACATAAATGCAGGCACAGTGGCGACGGAACGTGTGGATTTTGTGGAATCCGACAATCTGTTTGCCGATTTGACTGATTAAGGAACGCGTGAATGCCTGAGACTGAATTCGACTACGATCTTTTTGTCATCGGCGGTGGCTCTGGCGGCGTGCGTGCGGCACGGGTGGCTGCGGGTGAACATGGCGCAAAGGTCGGGTTGGCCGAGGATGACCGCTATGGCGGGACTTGTGTGATCCGGGGCTGCGTGCCGAAAAAGCTGATGGTGTTTGCGTCTGAGTACGCGCATGTGGTGGACGAGGCCAACGCCTATGGCTGGGATCACAAACAAGGTGATTTCGATTGGACCGCGTTTCGCGGCAAGCTGAACGAAGAACTGGACCGTCTTGAGGGTGTCTATCGCAAGCTGCTCAGTGGCTCTGGCGTGGATACGTTTGATGCCCGTGCCACGCTCAAAGACGCCCATACCGTGGCGCTGTCGACAGGGGAAACCAAGACCGCGAAACATATCCTGATTGCCTCTGGTGGTCATCCCGTGCGGCCCGATCTGCCGAATGCCGATTTGGGTATCGTGTCGGATGATATCTTTCATTTAGAAAAGCTGCCCAAGACCATGTTGATTGTCGGCGGTGGCTATATCGCATCTGAATTTGCCTGCATTATGAATGGCTTGGGCGTGAAGGTGACGCAATATTACCGTGGCGCACAAATCCTGCGCGGCTTTGACGACGAGGCGCGCGGGCTGGTGGCCGAAGAGATGATCGCGAATGGTGTCGATTTGCATCTGGGCACGAACATCTTGGAAATGGGCCGCGCGGACGGGGCCAAGGACGGACCCATTCGGGTGAAATCGACCACAGGCCACGAAAACGATTTTGACGTTGTGATGTTTGCCACGGGGCGTGACCCAAACAGCCGCAACATGGGGCTTGAGGACATTGGCGTGAGCATCGGCCGTCGCGGCGAGATTGAGGTGAATGAATACAGCCAGACCGGCGTGCCATCGATCTATGCGATCGGTGATGTCACCAACCGCGTGAACCTGACGCCAGTGGCAATCCGCGAGGGGATGGCCTTTGTCCAAACCGTGTTTGCGGGCAATCCAACGCCAGTGGATCACGAATTGATTGCTTCCGCGATCTTTACCCAGCCCGAGATGGGCACCGTGGGGATGAGCGAAGAACAGGCGCGTGACCAAGAAGAGGTCGAGATTTATTGCACCTCGTTTCGCCCGATGCAGACCGCCTTTGCGGGCAAACCCAATCGGGTGCTGATGAAACTGGTGGTGTCGAAAAAGGACCGCACAGTGCTGGGTTGTCATATCGTCGCACCGCATGCGGGTGAATTGATTCAACTGGCAGGCATTGCGGTTAAGGCAAAACTGACTAAAGAACAGTTTGATGCGACATGTGCGGTGCATCCAACCATGTCCGAGGAACTGGTTACAATGCGTAATCCGATGCGGACCGCTTGATTTTCGCGGTTTAACACACAAGTTTGAAGCAAGAACGAGATGACGCCGCGATGCGCGGCAAGTGAGGGGAAACACTACAGATGGCGGGCAACACAGGCGGTCCTTGGGGCGGCGGCGGAGACAAAGGCAAAGGTGGCGGCGATGAACGCCCCAGTGGTCAGAATGGCGGCGGGCGCGGTCCCGGCGGCGAGAAACCACAGATGCCGGAAATTGATGATCTGGTCAAAAAAGGTCAGGAACAACTGCGCGTCCTGATGGGTGGCGGCGGGCGTGATCGCACTGGCGGTTCCGGTGGCGGCAATAGCGGCTCCGGTGGTCCGGTGGTGTCTCGCGGCATGGTTGGCATTGGTCTCGTCTTGGCAGTGCTTGCTTGGGGTGCGGCAAGTTTTTACACAGTGCGTCCTGAACAACAGTCGATTGAGCTGTTTCTGGGTGAGTTTTCCGAGATTGGCACTGAGGGTCTTAACTTTGCCCCATGGCCACTTGTGACCGCAGAAGTGTTTGATGTGACTACCAACCGCACCGAGGAATTGGGTGTGCAGCGCGGCAATTCGGGCAATGAAGGCCTGATGCTGACCACAGATGAGAACATTGTCGATATTGATTTTCAGGTGGTCTGGAACATCAAGAACGCCAAGGATTTCAAATTCTCCCTGCGTGATCCCGAGGCCGCGGTGCGCGCGATCTCTGAATCGGCGATGCGCGAAGTGATTGCACAATCCGAACTCGCGCCGATCCTGAACCGGGACCGTGGGCTTGTTGCGGATACCGTCAAGGACTTGATCCAGACGACTTTGGACAATCGCGAAACCGGCATCAATGTCTTGCGTGTCAACCTTAACAAGGTTGATCCGCCCAGCCAGACCGTGCAGGTCACAAACACCGCTGGCGTGACAACGTCGCAGTCGGTTGTGGATGCGTTCCGCGATGTTCAGGCTGCTGAACAGGAACGCGACCGTGTGGAACGTCAGGCGGATGCCTATGCAAACCGCAAAACCGCCGAGGCGCGCGGTGCGTCGGCACAATTGTTGGAAGCTGCTGAAGGGTACCGCGCGCGCGTGGTAAACGACGCGGTCGGTGAGGCGAGCCGTTTTGATGCGGTTCTGGTTGAATATCAGGCTGCACCTGATGTGACGCGCAAACGTCTTTATATTGAAACCATGGAAAAAGTGCTGGGCGACGTGGATAAGATTATCCTTGAAAATGGCATTGGTGGTGATGGTGGACAGGGCATCGTTCCCTATCTGCCGCTGAATGAATTACGTCGCAACGGAGGGTCGAACTGATGCGTAAGGCTGGATTTCTGATCCCAATTTTGGTGATCGCCCTTGTGGCGGTGATGTCGTCGCTTTTTGTTGTGGATGAACGTGAAAAAATTCTGGTCCTGCGGTTTGGTCAGATCAAACAGGTGCGGATTGAACCCGGTATCGGATTTAAGATCCCATTGCTGGACGAAATCGTGCGTTATGAGGACCGTATTCTAACGCTCGAAACACCGGTGATCGAAGTCACCCCCGCCGATGATCGCCGCTTGGAGATCGACGCATTTGTGCTGTACCGGATCGCCGATATCGAACAGTATCGTCAGGCGATTGGTGCGGGTGGTGAACGTCAGGCCGAAAACGATCTGAGCGGTATTATGGAATCGCAAATTCGTGCGGTTCTGGGTTCGCAAGGCGTGACGTCGAACACCATCCTGTCGCCGGAACGTTCTGCGCTGATGGATCAGATCCGTGTACGGGCAGATGCGCGTGCAACTGTATTGGGTCTGAAAGTTGTGGATGTGCGCTTGCGCCAGACCAACTTGCCGGAACAAAACTTTGATGCGACGCTGAAACGGATGATTGCGGAACGCGACCGTGAGGCCACCGATGAACGTGCGCGCGGTCAGGAAGCGGCGCAACGTGTGATCGCGCTTGCGGATCGGACCTATGAGGAAATTCTGTCAGAAGCCCGGCGTGATGCGCGTATCATCGAGGGTGAAGCCGACGCGGAGCGCAACAAGATTTTTGCGCAAGCCTATGGCAAGGATCAGGAATTCTTTGAATTCTACCGCTCTTTGACCGCTTACGAACAGGCGTTGAAAAGCAGTAACTCAACCATGGTCATGTCACCGGACAGCGAGTTTTTTAACTATCTGCGCTCCGATCAGGGCAGCCGCTCTGATGAAGGCGAACGTAATTGATCAGGGCTGACCGGAGGCACGCATGAGTATTTTGTTGCTGGCCTTTGGACTGGTGATGATTTTGGAGGGGCTGGTGTATGCACTGGCCCCTTCGCTTTTGGAAGAGATGCTGGAAAAGCTGCGGGCGTTGCCGCAAGCGGCGGTACGACAGATCGGCGCGCTTGTTGTGGTGGCAGGTCTCGTCTTGGTCTGGGTCGCGTTTCAGATCGGGGTGTGAGCAGGGTGAGCGGCCAGAACAGCATGTGGTATAACTGTTAGGGAATGACGGGTTCTTCTTTCAAACTCCTCAGAGTTATTTAGCCAGATGAAAACGAATTTTGATGTTTATGGTCTCACAAAGTTGCCTGCCGAGTTGAAAAGCCTGTGATCAGGCGTATGTTTGATGTTGCGGTGCAGTCAGGCAGGATGCACTCTGTCGTTAAATGGTTTTGGGTCATGTGACCCCACGAGATATCCAGCAGGAGAATACCCATGCAGCCAAAGGCGCAAGCTCAGGCCCGACCTTTCCCCCAAACCCCTGTTTTCAAGGCGTTTCTACTTAGTGTGTTGACGGTGGCATTTATCGTCATTCAGGCCGCGATGGCATTTGCCAAGCAAGAAAGCCTTGCACCGCTGGCGGAAAAAATCAGCCCGTCGGTGGTCAACAT
>JBPOFE010000098.1:0-13578 GCA_051252035.1 Sulfitobacter sp. | reverse complement strand
CCTGATTAGAATACCTTGCGGCGGTTGTCATGACCTGATGCTCAATTCATGACAGATGCTTGATACGGGGGTCTGACCTGCGCTACGTTGCAGCAACAATTCAGGAATACCAATGTGACACCACCAAAGCAGCGCCCCCTCACCTTGCGCGATGTATCAGACGCTTGCGGTGTCTCAGAAATGACCGTCAGCCGGGTATTGCGCAAGCGTGGCGACGTATCCCAAGCAACCCGCGATAAAGTGCTAGAGGCGGCAAAGTCATTGGGATACGTGCCCAATCAGATCGCCGGGTCGCTGGCGTCTCAGCGGGTCAATCTGGTGGCGGTGATCATTCCATCGCTCAGCAACATGGTTTTCCCGGAGGTCTTGAACGGCATCAATCAGGTGCTTGAGGATACGCCGTTACAACCTGTTGTCGGCGTCACCGATTACATGCCCGAGAAAGAAGAACGCGTTTTGTACGAGATGCTGTCTTGGCGCCCCTCCGGAGTGATCATCGCGGGGTTAGAGCATTCTGACGCAACCCGCGCGATGCTGCGCAATGCGGGCATTCCTGTGGTTGAGATCATGGATGTTGATGGCACGCCCGTTGATGCGATGGTTGGCATTTCACACCGTCGCGCCGGGCGCCAAATGGCCGAGGCGATCCTCAAAGAAGGCTATGAGCGCATCGGGTTTATGGGCACCAAAATGCCGCTGGATCACCGCGCGCGCAAACGGTTCGAAGGGTTTACCGAAGGATTGGCAAAAGCCGGGATCGAAATTGAGGATCGTGCGTTTTATTCTGGCGGTTCGGCCCTCGCCAAAGGCCGCGAGATGACACATGAAATGCTTGAACGGTCCCCCGATCTCGACTTCCTTTATTATTCGAATGACATGATTGGCGCGGGTGGTCTGCTGTATCTACTTGATCGGGGCATCAACATTCCCGATCAAATCGGCCTTGCGGGTTTTAACGGTGTCGAACTGCTGCAAGGCTTGCCACGCCAGTTGGCCACGATGGATGCATGCCGCATCGAAATCGGCCAAGCTGCCGCGCATATCATTCTGAACCAAACCAACGATGCGCCGGATCCCGAGCACCCCAATCAGTTGACTCTAAAACCGACGCTATCTTTTGGAGATACCTTGCGCCGCAACCGCAGAAAATGACGTTCAACACGCTGAGCAATCAACACGCACGGCGGATTTTCTTAGATCGGCACCGTCTATCTGAAGCGCCCCAAGGGGCTGCGGCTGGTTCTGATCTTCTCAATCTGATTGAAACTTTGGGCTTTGTGCAACTCGACAGCATCAACACCGTTGCGCGCGCTCATGATCTGATCCTATTTAGTCGCCGGCCGCGTTATCGGCCCAAAGCGCTCAAGACATTATATGAACACGACCGCGCGTTGTTTGAACATTGGACTCATGATGCGGCAGTGATCCCATTGCAGTTCTATCCGCAATGGCACCTGCGCCGATACCGTGATGCCTTGCGGCTCAAGTCGCGTTGGAAGCAGGACCGTCGCGCGGGGTTTGAGGCGCAGTTTCAAACCATTCTTGATCAAATCCGTGACCATGGCCCGGTGAGTTCATCAGATGTCGGCAAGGATGAGGCCCGTGGATCGGGCGGTTGGTGGGATTGGCATCCCTCCAAGACAGCGCTGGAATACCTGTGGCGTAGTGGTGCGTTATGCGTGATTGGACGGGAGGGATTTCAGAAGCGCTATGATCTGACGGAACGCGTTTTAGAAGAACATTTATGTGATGCTTCTCAGGCACCAGATGTTGAGCAATCCATAAATTGGTGTTGCGATCAGGCACTCGCACGGCTTGGTTTTGCGACGCACGGCGAATTGGCTGCGTTCTGGGCGCATATCACACCTGCCGAGGCGCGGGATTGGTGCGATACAGAAATGCGCACGGGTCGGTTGGAAATCGTAAATATCACCAATGCCGATGGCAGTGTAAAACCCGCCTACGCACGGCCGGGCATTGACAACGACCCTGCCATTGATGCGACCCCCACCAATCGGTTGCGTGTACTAAGCCCATTTGATCCAGTTTTACGAGACCGCAAACGGGCTGAGCGTTTGTTTGGATTTAACTACCGGGTCGAGATGTTCGTCCCGGAACCACAGCGCAAATATGGCTATTATGTTTTTCCAATCCTTCAAGGCGACAGGTTGGTTGCACGCGTCGATATGAAAGCGTTTCGTGACGCAGATACCCTGCATGTCAAAGCACTGTGGCCCGAGCCGAAAATCAGGTGGAGTGCCGCAAAGCAACGTGCTTTTGAAGCGGAACTGCAACGACTGACCAAATTGGCAGGCGTCACTCAGATCGCATTTGATGATGGGTGGTTGCGGGGCGCGAGTTAGCGCAACACAAGTTCCGACAGGTCCGCTGCGGCTTGCCGAAACCGATCCAGATGCTGCTCCAAATCCCTGACGCTGACCCGCTGTGTCGGCGCATGCACCGAAAGTGTCGACATTAACCGATCATGATCATCACGAATTGGCACGGCAATCGCGACCATACCGTCCATGAATTCTTCGTTGTCGGTCGAATAACCGCGCCTACGCGTCAGCTCAATTTCTTCCAGAATCGCCGCCGGATCAGTCAGTGTCTTTGTGGTGTGCTGGTCAAGAATGGCTGCAGACAGGAACTTTGACAGCAGCCTTGGCGCAAGCGAGGACAGGTACATCTTACCGCTGGCTGTGCAATGAAATGGCACCGTTGTGCCGATAGGCAATTGAATACGTAGCGGCCACTTTGTTTCAACCCGGTCCAAATACACCATGCCATCGCGGTCAGGCGTTGCAATATTACAGGTCTCGCCAAGATCTTCTGTCAACGCATTCAAAACCGCCAGTCGAACAGTACGGACCCGCGAGGATGACAACACATTCACGGACATCTTCCGCAGTCTTTGACCTGCAGAATAGGATCGCCCGTCAATATCGCGCTGCAAAAAACCCTCTTCTTCGAGGCGGTGAAACAACCGATGCACTGTAGGTTTCGGCAGCCCAAGAACGTCGTTTGCGGCGGTCGGGGTAAGTGGTACCCCGACCCGCGCAATCTCTTCAAGCAACAACAGCAACCTCAGATTTGTTGGTATGGTTTTATCTGAACTGCTGACATCTGCCATATTTCACCGCTTTCGCTTTATTATCCTGGCACCAGCATTAACGCCAGTGGGGGCGTGAGCGCCACAATAATCCACACAGAGATCAACGCGACCAGATATGGCACAATATAGCGAAGCAGACGGAAATACGGCACTCCTGTCACGCCGCTGGCGACATAAAGGTTCAAACCATAAGGCGGCGTGATGAAGCCGATGGATGCGCCGACAAGGAAAATTACCGCGAAGTGGATTGGATCAATGCCAACCGACGCTGCAATTGGCGCAAGGATTGGTGCCAAAATAATCGTTACCGGAAGGCTCTCAAGAATCATGCCAGCAATAAATACGATGGCCATCGACGTGAACAGAACCGCATAATATCCGCCCATCCCGGTCACGAAATCGCCAACAAACTCCTTGGCACCCAAGGCTGACATCACCTGTTGCATCGCCACAGAGACCGCGATCAGTGGCACGAGAATGCCAGTAATCTGTGCTGAGCGAACCACAATATTTGGCACTTGCAGCAAAGTGAACCCTTCGACCACGAACATGGACAGCAGACTTTTTTCAGTCACAGGAGTGTCTTTGTCGCCGCCCATGATTTTGTTGAGCGGATAGCTGATCATGCCAACAATGATACAAAAACCAACGGTCACGCCCGCAGCTTCGGTCGGGGAAAATTTGCCAGAATAAATACCCCAAAGCACCAATCCGATGGCAAAGAAACCCAACCATGCACCGATCGCTGTTTTGAGAACCCGTGACGGTGACAAGCCAATCAGATAGCCCCAACCGTTAATCGTACAGATGATGAACGCGGCTGACATCATTGCCAGCACCATCAGGCTGCCCGGGACGATACCTGCAATAAATAGATCCGAGATCGAAAGGTTCATCAAAAAACCATAAACGATAAAGATAATCGACGGTGGAATGATGATACCTACCGTGCCGCCCGCCGCCGCCGTGGCTGCAGAAAAACGTGCGTCATAGCCGCCTTTGACCATTTCAGGGTGCAGCATCGATCCGATTGTCGCCGTTGTGGCAGAGTTCGAGCCAGAGATTGCCGCGAACAATCCGCAGGCCGCAATCGCCGCCATCGCCAGACCACCACGCAACCAGCCAAGGCAGGCATAAGCAAAGTCCGATAATCGTCGCGCAATCCCGGATTGGTTAATCAAATCCCCGGTCAGAATGAACAAGGGCATCGCAAGCAGGGCAAACCCTTTGTTAAAGACATTCAGCAGCTCGTTACCTGTGTTGTCCAACTGCAAACCGATGACAAAACTACAACCGATCACCCAATAAAAGATGACCAGCAATACCGGGGTGCCAAGCATAAAGACAACTGTGACGCCCAGCGAAATAAGCGTGATCCATGTTGCATCAGACATTACACATCTCCGCCAATGACTGCTTGTTGAATAATTGGATTGCCATTGCGGTAATTGTGCCAGTCTTCCAGCCAGTTGCCGACAACACGCCCCGCCATCAGCGTAAAGGCGATTGGAACGGTCACATAAAACCACCATTTCATGACGTCATCTACGCCATCAACAAGCTGAAAGTTGTCTGCAGAATACACTGTAAATCGCAACGACGTGGTGATCGCGATCCAGCAAAAACCAAACCACAGCAGAGCGTCCATAGTGAGCGCTGCCATCTGCCCTGGCGGTTTCATATTGCTGCGAAATTCGCTGAAACTGAGATGGGTGCGCAATTTGACGTTATAGGAACATGCAAACCAAGCCATGATCATAAACAAGAATGGCGGTACGGTCGTGGAGCCTGACCATTGATGTGAAAACAAAAAGCGATCGATCACGCCCCAGAAAATAATGGCTGAAATCATCAAATACGCGACGACTGCAATCCCGCGTTCAAGGTGCCGATCTGCAAATGGTAAAACCCTGTAAAACCAATACGCCGCAATGCCGCCGATGAACGTGGCAAAAAACGTGACAATCCACATGCCATCCGTTCGAAACGCTTCCTTCATTTCCCAGGCACCGCCGGAAAATACTGCGGAAATCACTCCTGCTGCTTCGGCCATTATCGACATTCAGGCATCCCCCTTTTTGAAACGTAGCGCTTCAAGACCTCATGCTGCGGCATTCGCGGCGATTGGTCGATCCTAAAAAATTATGTTTTCAGAACACGTAAGCCGGCCCACGATGTAGGCCGGCCTTTGATTGGCTAAATGCCTATCAGCCTTTCCACCAGCGACGTGGTTCAACATTTTCAGCCAGGGTATCTTTTGGAATCTGACGCGCGATATCATAGATTTCCTGATACGTGTCATGGCCACCGGACCAATTATTGAGGCGCTCACGCCAGTCTTCCCACAACTGTGGTTGGAACTCCGGCGAACACATTTCTTCGGCCATTTTGATCTGGTCATCCGCAAGGAACGCATTGCGCACGTTGTTCTGTGCAAAGATTGTATTTGGCAGCTGTGGATCAGAGTGACCAACAGTATTGACCAAGGCCGCTTCGTTCGCCGCCTGCACGTGAACCTGAGCCAGATAGGACGATTCCATCACCGCATCCTGCAAATAACCGTCAAGGCTATCAAAGGCTTTGGCGGACATCGACGTGTGCTCTGTACCGCAGAAGAATTTCAGATCAACCGATTGGGACACAACCGGCGACATGTTGGCATATGCAACCGCAGACGCCCATGTTTCCGCGCCATCAATCAGGCCCTGCTTGAGACCATCAAGGGTTTCTTCCCAAGCAACGGGAACCGGGTTCAGGTTCAGCGCTTCCATCGCGATGCGACCCAGCTGTGTACCCGTCACGCGATTCTTGGTGCCGAACAATTCTTCCAATTTGGTCACCGTTGGCTTGTCTTGCCAACCCAGGCCCATCTGGATGCCACGCAATTCGCAATGGCTGAACAGGAATTTCAGACCGTGACGCTTTTCAAGCGGCTCCCGCAGCAGTTTCATTGATTCGGGTGAATAGAGGAAATGATACTGTGCCGCCCGTGACGGGAACATATACGCATAGTCGAGCACGTTCAGATAAGGCGCGCCACCAGCAGAGTTCTGTGTAGATGCGGCATAAATATCAACGATGCCCTGCTGGGTTTTCTCAACGCAGGATGTCTGACCACAAATCTGGTTGTCACCGATAAACTCAACCCGGATTTCGCCGTCTGTGCGGCTTTCCAGATCGCGGGCAAATTCCAACGCGCCAGCGCGTTCAATCAACAGGTTACGGGCATTAAAGCCGGACGCGCCAAATTTGAAGGTGAACTTCGCTTCCTTTGCAAAGCGCTTTTCATAGGTCGATTCCGCAGCGCTTGCGAGGTTTGCAAGGCTCATCGCCCCACCAAATCCACCCGCCGCCAGCAAGGTCGAGCTCATCCCGTAACGACCAGCAACCCGGAATAGGTCACGGCGCGAAATGCCTTTTAGTTTTTCTTGTACACTCATGTTGGTTCCTCCCAGTTGAGCAGTTAGTCAATTAATGAGACTTTTTGTTTCAAAAAAGGCTAGTATGAATTTCTGCTTCTGTATAGACTTTTCTTCAACCAACCGGGGGAAAGTGGAAATGGAAGCAGATTTCATCGTTATTGGCGCAGGTTCTGCCGGATGTGTGGTCGCGAACCGGTTAAGTGCTGACCCGAAAAACAAGGTGATTCTGCTCGAAGCGGGGGGGCGCGACCTGAATCCTTGGATTCACATTCCGGTCGGGTATTTCAAAACCATCCACAATCCAAAGGTTGACTGGTGCTACAAGACCGAACCCGATCCGGGTTTGAATGGTCGTTCACTGGAATGGCCACGCGGCAAGGTTTTGGGTGGTTCATCATCTTTGAACGGACTGCTTTATGTGCGAGGCCAACCGCAGGATTATGACCGCTGGCGGCAGATGGGGAACACGGGCTGGGGTTGGGATGATGTGCTACCCCTTTTCAAACGTGCCGAGAAAAACGAACGCGGCGCAGATGAATTTCATGGCGGTCAAGGGCCGTTATCGGTCAGCAACATGCGCATTCAGCGGCCTATCACCGACGCATGGGTCGCCGCCGCGCAGGCTGCTGGGTATAAGTTCAACCCAGATTACAACGGCGCAGAACAAGAAGGTGTTGGGTTTTTCCAACTAACCTCGAAAAATGGCCGCCGATGCAGCGCGGCGGTTGCCTACCTCAATCCTGTGAAAAGCCGTGAAAACCTAAAAATCATCACCCATGCACAAGTTGATAAGCTGGTGATCAAAGACAGACGCGCAACCGCCGTCAGCTACACCGACCGTAGCGGCACCGTGCGAACAATAACCGCAGCACGCGAGATTATCTTATGCGGTGGCGCGATCAATTCACCGCAGTTATTGATGCTGTCGGGTATCGGCGAAGCGCGCCAATTGTCCGAACACGGGATTGAAGTGCGCCACGAATTACAAAGTGTTGGCAAAAACTTGCAAGATCATTTGCAGGCAAGACTTGTCTACAAATGTAACGAGCCGACCCTGAATGATGAGGTCAGTAGCCTTTATGGACAGGCGCGGATTGCGTTAAAATATGCAATGTTCCGGTCAGGCCCGATGACCATGGCCGCGAGCCTTGCCACTGGCTTTATGAAAACCCGAGATAATCTGGAAACGCCTGATATACAGTTCCATGTGCAACCACTTTCGGCGGAAAATCCCGGTAAAGGCGCCGACAAGTTTTCCGCGTTCACGATGTCAGTGTGTCAGTTGCGCCCGGAAAGTCGGGGAGAGATTAGATTGCACAGCAATCAACCACGCGCCTATCCAAAAATCATACCCAATTATCTGGCAACAGAAACTGATTGCCGAACCATCGTGGCCGGGGTCAACATCGCCCGTACAATTGCGAAACATGCACCTCTCACCTCCAAAATTTCGGAGGAATTCCGCCCTCACGCCAGCCTCGACATGAATGACTATGACGCAACGCTTGATTGGGCGCGCAACAATACGGCGTCGATTTATCACCCAACCGGAACCTGCAAGATGGGCAAGGGCAAGGACGCGGTTGTCGACGCGCGCCTGCGGGTGCATGGCATCGCGGGTCTGCGGGTTGCTGATTGTTCAATCATGCCTGAGATCGTTTCCGGCAACACCAACGCCCCGGCGATCATGATCGGGGAAAAGGCAAGCGATCTGATTTTGGAAGATATGAAAGTCTAGAATTTGCGCGGGCTTAGTCCGGCGTAAAACCAACTGAGGTAGGTATAAATCGAATAAACCGGCCGCCCGGTGGCCTGTGCGATGTCGGGCGCATAGGGTACCATATTTGTGCATTCCAACACGATTGCGCCCACATTCGGGTGACGTGCAATCAAGTCCTGTGCGGCTTGCACCATATCCTGTCTTGCGGCTGGAACGTCCAACGTCGTGAGATTGCCCAAAATGGATTTGGAAAAGCTGCTGCCATCGGTGCCTTGAATGGGGCACCCCGTTTGCACGCCCGCAGCTCTTAGATGGGCGGACGTTAATGTCGAAGCAGAAATCGTCAGAATCCCGACGGTTTGATCAGGTGGCAACATGGCCTGCACCTGTGCCACCTGTTCCAATGCAGACGCCGCAACAGGAACGTCCAGCGCCGCCGCCAGCCGCGGACGGATCAACGAGAGAAAGCCACAGGTGGTCGCAATGCCCGTGCATCCCGCCGCAACCAGACCGCGACCAGCATTTATGAATGCCTGCACAAACGGCTCCATATCATCGCAAACAATCGCCTCAGGTGTTGCGCCGGGGACAATGGTATATTGCACCGGGAATGGCCAAGTATCTGCATTCCCAACATCGCCAAGGATACGGGGAAACTGTGTCTCCAACATCAAAACACCCAATCTTGCTTCTTCATCGCGGCGCATCATGATACCTATTGCTTGCTGCGCTCAGCCTGCCGCCGATTGGGTCGCTCCACAAGCCATCAGGTAAACAGTGACAATTTACAAACAATTTGTTGACGTTTTGTAGATTTGTGCAAATATACTGAAAAGGAATCAACCCGTGGCACATATATTACGCATTCGACCGATCTTATGACGCGACATGTCGTTGTCATAGGCGCAGGCATTGTGGGGGTCTCAACCGCTATCTGGCTACGTAGGGCTGGCACTGAGGTCACATTGGTGGATCGCGCGGCGCCCGGCACAGGAACGT
Organism: Sulfitobacter sp.; assembly: GCA_051252035.1. Taxonomy (GTDB): domain Bacteria; phylum Pseudomonadota; class Alphaproteobacteria; order Rhodobacterales; family Rhodobacteraceae; genus Sulfitobacter. Next base: position 4,322 of record JBPOFE010000098.1, on the reverse strand, counting down.
CACATGGTAACGCTGGCGTACTCGCCGCCTGTTCGATGGTGCCCGTCACCGCCCCTGGTCTGACCCGCAAAGCACCAGCCATGTTGATGGACCATGACTTTCCATTGTTCCTGCGTTGGTCTTATCTGCCCCGGCTGTTGCCATGGCTGCGGCGTTATATGTCCCATGCAAATGACACCGATACCCGCCGCATTGCCAAGGGTCTGACGTCCATCGTCAGCGATAGCGTTGAGCAGCACAAAAGCCTTTGTACCGAGTTGAGCCTAGGCGACTGGATCACCGACAGCGATTATTGCTTTGCTTACCGCAATCGCGCCGCATTCGATGCAGAACGTTACACATGGGATTTGCGCGCGAACGCAGGATTTGTGCCTGAGATTATCGAAGGTAAATCGGTGCATGACTATGAGCCGAACCTCGGCCCTGATATCACATGTATCGCCAAGCTCAAAGATCACGGGTTCATCCATAGTCCCGGCGGCTATGTCCAAGCACTGGCCAAGGCGTTCAACGAAATGGGCGGCAAGATTATGCTGGCGGAGGTCAAAAACTTTGACTTGAGTTACGGCACCGTCAAGTCAGTGCAGACAAGCCAAGGCACGATTGATTGTGACGACGTAGTGCTCGCAACAGGCGTCTGGTCAAAACCACTGATGAAAAAACTTGGCCTGAACGTGCCGCTAGAGGCGGAACGCGGCTATCACATCGTGTTTGAAAATGCATCCGGCGGCCCGTCCCGACCAATGATGATCGCCAGTGGTAAATTTGTAGCCACGCCAATGTCTCAGGGTCTGCGATGCGCAGGGATTGTGGAATTTGGCGGGCTGGATGCAGGCCCTTCCAAAGCGCCGCTTGAACTATTGCGCAGGCAAGCAAAGCAGGTGTTTCCGCATTTGACGGCGACCAACGAAATCGAATGGCTGGGGCATCGACCCGCCCCCAGTGACAGCCTGCCTTTGATCGGGCAGGTTGGGCAATCTAGGGTCTTTACTGCCTTTGGGCATCACCACATCGGGTTGACGGGTGGTCCAAAAACGGGCCGACTGATCGCCGGATTGATCACGGGTCAGCCGACAAATACCGACCTGACCGCGTATCACCCGCAACGCTTTGGCGCTGCATAAAAACGAACCAATAGGGAGAATATCAAATGAAAATGACTGCAAAACTGACGACGGGTGTGGCGACTGCCGCTCTCGCCCTGACAACTGCGCTGCCTGCTTTTGCTGCAGAAAAGTGGGACATGCCGATGGCTTACTCGGCGTCGAACTTTCACTCTGAAAACGGTGTGGAATTTGCCAAATGCGTAACTGATGGCACTGGCGGCGAGATTGAAATCACCGTGCACCCCGGCGGATCGCTGTTTGCTGGTGCCGATATCAAACGCGCCATCCAAACGGGGCAGGTCCAGATCGGTGAACGCTTGCTCTCCGGTCATCAGAACGAAAGCGCTGTCTTTGGTTTTGACAGCATCCCATTCCTTGCGCCATCTTTCGAAGACAGTGGTAAGTTGTGGGAAGCCGCCAAGCCAAAGGTCGAGGCCGTATTGGAAGAACAGAACCTGCATTTGCTTTATAACGTGCCATGGCCGCCACAGGGTCTCTACTTCAAAAAGGAAGTAAACTCCGTCGCCGATATGGCCGGTGTGAAATTCCGGTCTTACAACAACACCACTGCACGTTTGGCCGAACTCACTGGTATGGCCCCCGTGACGATCGAGGCCGCTGAAGTCAGCCAAGCCTTTGCCACAGGCGTTGCCGAATCGATGATCTCGTCCGGCGCGACGGGGTATGACCAAAAAGTCTGGGAGAGCCTGACACATTACTACGAAGTCGACGCATGGCTGCCGCGCAACTATATCATGGTGAATGCCGATGTTTGGGCTGGTGTTTCCGACGCTAACAAAGAAATCATCAACACATGCGCAACCGAAGCTGAAGCGCGCGGTTTGCAGGCATCAAAAGACTATACACAGTTTACCTATGACGGCTTGCGCGAAGGCGGCATGTCCGTTGGCCCGGCGGGTGAGGAACTGATGTCTGGCCTGCGCGAAGTGGGGGCCACCATGACTGCTGAGTGGCTTGAGGCCGCTGGCGACGATGGCAAAGCAATCGTCGATGCCTACAAGGCGATGCAGTAAATTAACCTAAATGGCGGCGCGGATCACAGCGCCGCCATTTTTGCTATTCCATCCACTGGGGGGGGCAGGATGACATGACAACGCTGCGCAAATTTCTAGACTTCATTTATGTCGCGGCGGGGGCGATTGCCGCCCTTTGCCTACTCGCCATACTGTTGCTTATTGTGGCGCAAATGATCGCGCGCTGGACCGGCGCCGTTTTTCCCGGTGCCGCCAGTTACGCAGGTTACGCAATGGCGGGGGCAAGTTTTCTTGCCTTTGCCAATGCCCTGAATCGTGGTGCACACATCCGCGTTTCCATATTACTTAATGCACTCTCAATTCGCCCTAAACGCCTGTTGGAAATCTGGTGCTTTGGCCTTGCTGCGGCCATCGCTGCATACTTCACCTACTATGCTTATTGGTTTGTTTATTGGTCATGGAAATTTAACGAAATCAGTCAGGATCAGGACGCAACCGCGCTGTGGATACCGCAGTCCGTGATGGTGATTGGCGGTGCGATCCTGACGATCGCTCTGATCGATAACCTTCTTCACGTCATTGTCAAAGGCGATCACCGGATCACCCGCGACCTTGTTGACCAAAGTTTTGGGGAATGATGCAATGACCGAGATATACGCCATCATCCTTTTCCTTTTTGTCCTGTTCTTCCTGCTTGGCACCGGCGTCTGGGTTGGCCTTGCCCTGATGGGCGTTGCTTGGGTCGGTATGGAACTTTTCACCACGCGTCCCGTTGGCGACGCGATGATCACCACGATTTGGGCCTCTTCCTCAAGTTGGACCCTTACCGCTCTACCGCTGTTCATCTGGATGGGTGAGATCCTCTATCGAACGCGCCTCAGCGAGGATATGTTCAAGGGGCTTTCCCCTTGGCTGGCGCGCCTGCCTGGCGGATTGGTACACACCAACATCGTTGGTTGCACGGTGTTCGCCGCTGTGTCGGGCTCATCCGCCGCGACACTGACCACCGTGGGCAAGATGTCGATCCCTGAATTGCGCAGCCGCAATTACCCTGAAAAAATGATCATTGGCACCTTGGCAGGTGCGGCCACCTTGGGCCTGATGATCCCGCCATCGCTAGCATTGATCGTCTATGGCGTGACCGTTAACGAAAGCATCACCAAATTGTTTTTTGCAGGGGTAATGCCGGGTCTTGTTCTGGCGTCGATGTTCATGGGGTATCTCGTGATTTACAGCTGGACCTCCAAAGACTGGAATCCCACCGTTGAGCCTTCCATGTCGTTTGGCGAAAAGCTGCGCAACTCGCGGTTCCTGATCCCGGTCTTCGCCCTGATCACCGTCGTCATCGGGTCGATGTACCTTGGTTTCGCAACCGCAACTGAGGCGGCAGCCATCGGTGTAATCGGTGCGCTTACGCTAGCGCTGTTTCAAGGATCGCTGAACTGGCTCAGTTTCCGCGAAAGCCTGATGGGTGCGATGCGCACGTCCGCGATGATCGCGCTGATCCTTGCCGGGGCTGCGTTTTTGAAACTGTCGATGGGGTTCACAGGTCTGCCTCGCGCGTTGGCGGAAATGATCGCAGAGATGGGCCTGACACGATTTCAATTGCTGATGGCGTTGCTGGTTTTCTACATCGTGCTGGGCATGTTCCTTGATGGAATTTCCGTCATCGTGCTGACAATCGCAGTGGTGGAACCCTTGGTGCGCGATGCGGGCATCGACCTGATCTGGTTCGGCATCTTTGTGGTGATCGTCATTGAAATGGCACAAATCACGCCGCCGATCGGGTTCAATCTCTTTGTCCTTCAAGGTATGACAAATCACGAAATGGGCTATATCACGCGTGCCGCATTGCCGATGTTTGCGATCATGGTGCTGATGGTGTTCTTGCTGATCTGGTTCCCGGAAATCGCGACCTGGCTACCTGAGAACCTGCGCAAAGGGCCGGTTTAGGGTGTATCAAGATGCATCACATTCTTTGGCTGGCCTCCACCCATGCGCGCCTGTGTCTGATCGCCGGATTAGCTGCAGGATTGCTATTGCCCGGCTTGGCACGGGCAATGGTACCGTGGTTGCCACATATGGTGGCGGCGTTGTTGACGATCACAGCCCTGCGTATTGGGCATCGCGCGGCGACGGGTGCCGCACGCGATTTGAGATGGGGTATGGCCGCCGTGGCCGTCTTGCAAATGGGCGTCCCCTTGCTATTGCTGTTCGGTCT
>JBPOFE010000097.1:0-13622 GCA_051252035.1 Sulfitobacter sp. | reverse complement strand
TGGCTCTTCACCGCCCATCAAAGTGACATAGCAATAGATGCCTTGACCCTTGATGTTATGCGGATACCCGACCACCGCGCTTTCCGCGACTTTTGGATGTGCGACCAGCGCACTTTCGACCTCGGCCGTACCCATGCGATGACCTGACACGTTGATTACATCATCGACGCGGCCTGTGATCCAGTAATCACCATCGGCATCGCGTTTGCAGCCATCACCGGTAAAGTAATAGCCTTTGTAATCTGCGAAATAAGTCTTCTCAAAGCGATCATGATCGCCCCAGACACTGCGCATCTGACCCGGCCAACTGTTTGCGATGCACAAAACACCTTCGGCGGGATTGCTGGTGATTTCTTCGCCTGAGGTCGGCTCAAGGATCACTGGCTTGATGCCAAAGAACGGTTTCATCGCCGCACCGGGTTTCATCGCATGTGCGCCGGGCAGGGGGGTCATCAAATGGCCACCGGTTTCGGTCTGCCACCACGTATCGACAATCGGGCAACGCCCACCGCCGACAACGTCGTTGTACCAATTCCACGCTTCGGGGTTGATCGGTTCGCCCACGGTGCCCAGCACCTTGATGCTGCTCAGATCGGCTTTTTTCACAAAATCATCGCCTTGACCCATCAGCGCGCGAATGGCGGTGGGGGCGGTGTAGAACTGGTTTACTTTGTGTTTTTCGCAAACCTGCCAGAACCGCGAAGCATCAGGGTATGTTGGCACGCCCTCGAACATCAATGTCGTCGCACCATTGGCCAGCGGCCCATAGACGATATAGCTGTGGCCCGTGACCCAACCCACATCTGCGGTACACCAGTAAACATCACCATCGTGGTAGTCGAACGTGATCTCATGGGTCATCGCCGCATAGACCAGATAGCCGCCCGTGGAATGCACTACGCCTTTTGGCTGCCCGGTGGAGCCTGAGGTGTAGAGGATGAACAGCGGGTCCTCGGCGTTCATCACTTCGGGCTCGCAGGTGTCCGCAGCAGTTGCGGCCAGTGCGTTATAATCTAGGTCGCGGCCCTCAACCCATGTCGTTTGACCGCCTGTGCGCTTAACCACCAGACATTTCACGCTGTCCTTGCAGTGTAACAGCGCCTGATCAGCGTTTGTCTTGAGCGGTGTCGCCCTGCCACCGCGGGGGGCATAATCGGCGGTGATCACCACTTTAGCTTCTGATCCGTTGACCCGCGCAGCAAGCGCATCGGGGGAGAAGCCCGCAAATACAATTGAATGGATTGCACCAATGCGCGCGCAGGCCAGCATGGCATAAGCGGCTTCGGGGATCATCGGCATATAGATGATGACGCGGTCGCCCTTGCCGACACCCAGATCACGCAGGATATTGGCCATCTTGCAGGTCTGCGCATGTAATTCCTTATAGGTGATGTGCTTGGCATCCTCATCCGGGCTGTCGGGTTCCCAGATGATCGCGGTCTGATCGCCGCGCTTTGCCAGATGGCGGTCAATGCAGTTGGCGCTGACGTTCAATTCGCCATCGGCGTACCAGTTGATTTTCACGTTCCCAAGATTGAAATCTACGTCACTGACCTGGGTAAAAGGTGTCATCCAATCCACACGCCCGGCCTGTTCCCGCCAGAACCCGTCTGGGTCACTGATCGACGCATCATACATCTGTGTATAGCGGTCGGCATTCACATGCGCGCCCTTCGCCATGGCATCCGATGGTGGATAGGTGTTTGCTGTGTCGGACATGAATGTTCTCTCCCTTGGTGGTGCTGTCGTGTGCTGCGCGAAAGGGCCAGTGGCCTTGCACGCATCCTCCTGAGCGCGATCATAGCGCCGTTAGAAAAGAAGGGAATAACCAACTGGTTTATAAGTGTTTCGCTGTAAAGGTTTTTCCGAAAAGGGCCTGAATTTGTAAATTTCTGAAAAGAAACGCATTAAATGCCTGTTTTCCAAATGGATTGAGAGTCAATATAACGGCAAAATACCCCATTTTGTGTAAAAGGAACCGCACCATGAGCAGACCACAAGCCAGTGCAACCCAACAGCTTGATGATAACCGCGTGCGTGTGACGCGCTTTGACTTTGCGCCCGGTGCGGAAACGGGGTGGCATGAACATGGAATGGACTATGTGATTACCGCGCTTACCGATTGCACCATGTTGCTTGAGGAACCGGGCGGCACATCGCGCACAGTTGAGGTGATGGCAGGCACGTCTTATCGCCGCGAGAAGGGTGTGAACCACAATGTGATTAATGGTGGCGATGCGCGCATGTCCTTTGTCGAGGTCGAACTTAAATAGCACATCCAAGGGCTTGGCACGTCGTTCTTCCCACGCTAGCCTACCTTCAAGCGCGTCGGCCACTGGCGTGCACAATGGGAGAAAAATCAATGACCAAATATTTGAGCGGCGCAGCGGTCTGCGCCCTGAGCTTTGCGTTTGTCACCGAAGCGGCGGCAACTGAATGGAACGTATCTGTCTGGGGCAAGCGCCGCGCCTTTACGGAACATGTCGAAAAGATCGCCGAACTGGTGTCTGAGAAAACCAATGGCGAATTCACCATGAACGTCAGCTATGGCGGCCTGTCCAAGAACCGCGAAAATCTTGATGGTATTTCCATCGGCGCATTTGAAATGGCGCAGTTCTGTGCCGGGTACCACGCCGACAAAAACCGCGCGATCACTGTGCTGGAGTTGCCGTTCCTTGGGGTTGCCAATCTGGAAGAAGAAGTTGCCGTCAGCCGCGCCGTCTATGCGCACCCGGCTGTTGCCAAGGAGATGGAGCAGTGGAACGCCAAGATGCTGATGACGTCACCGATGCCGCAGTACAATCTGGTGGGCACGGGAGAGCCGCGTGACACACTGGCCAAGATGGAAGGCATGCGTGTGCGTGCCACAGGTGGTTTGGGCAAAGCCTTTGAAACTGTCGGTGCTGTGCCGACGTCGGTAACAGCGACAGAAGCCTATAACGCGATGGAATCCGGTGTTGTTGATACGGTCGCATTTGCCCAGCACGCGCATCTCAGCTTTGGCACGATCAACAAGGCGGATTGGTGGACTGAGAACTTGAATCCCGGTACCGTGAACTGCCCGGTTGTGGTGAATATCGATGCCTATGAGGCGCTGAGCGATGCCGAGCGTGAGGCGCTGGACAGCTCGGTGGATGAGGCGCTGGATCACTACCTTGCCAACTACGCAGAGCTGTTGAAGAAATGGGACAGCATTTTGGAAGAAAAGGGCGTGGCCAAGGTGTCATTCAGCCCGGAAACCATTGCTGAGTTCAAAGCCAAAGCCGCTGATCCCGCCCGCGAGGAATGGATCAAAACTATGGAAGCGCAAGGTATTCCGGGTCAGGAACTCTATGACCTTGTGATCTCTACCTTGGAAAAAGAACGCGCATCTAACTAAGCGTTGTTTTACGGGCCGCGCCCATCATGGCGCGGCCTACATCTATCTAAATGGAAGGAGCCTCACTCATGGCAGGATCATCCGCCGTGCTGGAAGACGACAGCTTTCTCAGTCGTCTTGACAGGCACCTTCTGAAACTTGAGACATTTTTTGCCCTGATCTCGGGATTTGCCGTTTTCATGCTGATGGTACTGGCCGTGTGGTCGGTGGGTGGGCGCAAATTTTTCGCCTCACCTTTGGCTGGCTATGTCGATTGGATCGAGGCCGCGATGCCGTTCATTGCGATCATGGGGATCGCCTATACCCAACGCAACGGCGGTCATGTGCGCATGGACATCCTAATTGGCCAACTCAAAGGACGCGCGCTGTGGGCGGCTGAATTGTTTTCTGTGGTGTTGATCCTGTTTCTGATGCTGGCACTGATCTGGGGGTCATGGGCGCATTTCGACCGCAGCTTTGATTTTGCGGCACCGATGTGGAGCCGGGACAGTTCCATCGACATCGGTATCCCGATTTGGCCTTCAAAACTGGTCGTGCCAGTGGCGTTCTCAGTAATCGCGTTGCGCTTGTGCCTGCAAATCTGGGGCTATGGGCGTGCGCTGGTTTTAGGATTGGAAAACCCGGTTTCCGTCCCGCTGGTACAGTCGGCGGCGGAACAAGCCATGGCCGAGGCCGAACATCTGGATGGGCATGACTGATGGAACCAATTGAAATCGGATTGTGGGTCTCGGGTGGCATGCTGCTCATGGTGGTCTTGGGCATGCGGGTGGCCTTTGCTGCTGCGATGGCCGGATTAATCGGGCTGATTTGGATATTTTGGGCTAAGAAGGGCATGGAATGGGACCAGTTGGGCTGGGCGCTGACCGTGGCGATCAAGACAGCAGGGCAGGTGCCGCATTCTAAGGTATCAAGTCAGACACTGTCGCTTATTCCGACGTTTATCTTGATCGGTTTCCTTGCCTATTACGCGGGCCTGACACGTGCCTTGTTCGAGGCCTGTAAACGTTGGTTTGCTTGGGTGCCGGGGGGCTTGGCGGTTTCGACCGTGTTTGCCACCGCAGGCTTTGCCGCCGTATCCGGCGCGTCTGTGGCCACGGCTGCGGTGTTTGCGCGTATCGCCATCCCAGAGATGGTCAAGATCGGCTATAACAAGCAATTCGCGGCGGGTGTGGTTGCTGCGGGCGGCACACTTGCCTCGCTTATCCCACCCTCGGCCATTCTTGTGATCTATGCGATCATCGTGGAACAGGATGTGGGTAAACTGCTGCTTGCGGGCTTTATTCCGGGTGCATTTTCTGCGGTGATCTATGCAATTCTGATCATCGGCATTGCCATGATTTGGAAAAATGTCGGCCCGCCCGTAACGGGTTTCACATGGGGTCAACGCTTTGCCTCATTGCCTGCGGCCCTGCCCATCGTGGCGGTGGTCGTGATCATCATCTTCTTTGTCTATAACCCCTTTGGCGACGCATGGGGCACCCCGACCGAAGGCGGTGCCGTGGGGGCGTTTATTGTCTTTTGCATGGCTGTTTTCCGTGGCATGCGCTGGGCGGAACTCAAGGATGCATTACTGGAGACTGCCAAGCTGACGGTGATGATTTTCACGATCATCTGGGGGGTGTTGATCTATGTCCGGTTCTTGGGTTTTGCTGATCTGCCCACCGCTTTTGCCGACTGGATTTCATCGCTTGAAACCTCGCCGATGATCATTCTGATCTGCATCTTGTTGGCCTATGCCGTTTTGGGAATGTTCATGGATGCCATTGGCATGCTGCTGCTGACGTTGCCTGTGGTTTACCCGGCGGTCATGGCACTGAACGGTGGCGAATTTGTCAGCGCAGCCGATAGCGCCTTTGGCATGTCTGGCACAATGTGCGCGATCTGGTTCGGAATTTTGGTGGTTAAGATGGCGGAGTTCTGTCTGATCACCCCGCCCATCGGCCTCAACTGCTTTGTCGTTGCGGGCGTGCATCCAGATTTGAGCGTGCAGGACGTGTTCAAAGGCGTAACACCTTTCTTTGTCGCTGACGGGATCACAATCGCTCTGCTGGTCGCCTTTCCGGGAATTGTACTGTGGCTGCCATCGCTGGCGGGTTAGATCGCGTCAGAGCACCGGACCGATGGTCGCAATGACGTTGTGCCAGATGCGTTTGTGATAGGGCCAATTTTTGACATCGGACAAGGTCACCTGCGCTGATCGAGCGATATAGTCCGCTTGGCGCAGGCAAATCGCTTCGGTTATGGCGGTATCCTGTAGCAAGATATTGTTTTCATAGTTGAGATCAAAACTGCGCATGTCGAGGTTCGAAGACCCAATCAAACTAACCTCGCCATCAATGGTCAGCGTTTTGGCATGCAGAAGTCCGTCCTCGAATTCATGAATGACGCAACCCGCATCAAGCAACTTGGCGTAATAGCTGCGGCTGGCAGCGGCGACGATCCAGCTGTCGTTCTTCTTTGGAAAGATCAACGTAGTTGTAACACCGCGATGCGCCGCAGCACATAGGGCATCCAGCACGGTCGCATCGGGCACAAAGTACGGCGTGGTCAGCGTCAGACGGTCACGTGCACAGGCAATCGCGGTTGCAAAAAGCTGTGGCGTGGCGCCGCGTCGCTCTGTTGGGCCGTCACCCATGACCAAAGCGGGGAAACCGCCTTTGATCGGCTTTGCGGGCAATGGGTGAGGGGGCAAAACCTCACCTGTTGATCGTTTCCAATCGCTGGCAAACAGCAATTGGTTCTGCGCCACGACAGGCCCCTCAAATCGAAGCATGATATCGACCCACGGGGCGTACTTGGCTTTGGGGCGAAATTCCGGATCGGCGGAATTGCGGCTGCCGCAATAGGTGATCGCGCCATCAATCACTGTGATCTTGCGGTGGTTGCGCAGATCAATCCGGCTGGTCAGGATGGTGCGGATCGGGTTATTGAGCGGCAAGGCCACAGCAAGCTGAACGCCAGCTGCTTTCATCTGTGCCCACAGGGGTGATTTCAACAATCCACGCGACCCCAATCCATCCGCCATCGCCCGACATGTCACGCCACGCTGCACCGCCCGGATCAAGGCTTCGGCAAGGGCCGTTCCCGTGTGGTCGTCAAGCCAGATGTAATAAAGCACATGCACATGATCACGCGCCGCATCAATGTCCGCGATCATGTTTTCAAGCGTCGCCTGACCGTCGGCCATCACTTCAGCGGTGTTACCACTCATCGGATAAAACCCATTGATTGACGCCGCATAGCTGAAGGCAGGATGAAAATTTGGCACGATTAATTTTGCGACATTTTCCGCATCACCACGCGCGGGCAATGGGGCATCCCCCAGTTCCTCCGCCACGGTCTTGTTGCGTAGTTTGGCTTTTTTGCCGACTTCGATCTCACCAAAGAGGAAATAAACCGCGCTGCCAAAGAACGGCACAAAGGCCAGTACGACAAACCACGCCAGCCGGGCCGGTGGTGACAGATCTCCACGCAGCAGGATGCGCATGGTGAAGGAAATCACAACCAAAGTGTGCAGCGCCAGAATGATATTCATGCGGGGTCTCTCGAAAATTCCAGGTCAATCACAATCGGCAGGTGATCAGATGCCCGCGCCGCATTGATTGAGTGATGCACATGGCTGCGTAGATGATCAACGGCACCTTTCAGAATAAAACGGTCCAATGCGGCCACCGGACGGGCAGCATGAAAGCTGTTGCCGGGAATGATCATTTCATATCCTGAACCAAGCGTATCTGCGATGCCTGCGTCATACCGCCATGCGTTAAAATCCCCCGCGATCAGCACCGGATGATCCGCCGCGTCGACATGATGCTTGAGGGCCGCGAGTTGTTTGATCCGTGTGCGCCGTGTCAGGCCCAGATGCACACCAACCACCTCTATTTTAGGATCAGACAGCAGCGCAGACACCGCCCCGCGCGGCTCAAGCGTCGGCAGTTCCAGTCGCTTGGCCATGTTCAAATTCATCATACCTTTGCGGTACAAAATCGCATTGCCATGCCAGCCGTGGCTTTGGGGACGGACGGACAGATCGGCAAGGTCATAGCCCAACTCCTTTTGCATCTGCTCAATGGAAAGAACGCCCGCTCGTTGCCCGATCCGCTTGTCGGATTCCTGCAAAACCACCACATCAGCGTCAATTTCCTGCAACACACGCATGATCCGGTCGGCGTCACGTTTCCAATCCAGACCCACCGCCTTGCGGATATTATAACTGGCAACCCGCATCAGAACTCCGTTTTAGTCAAAGCGTGTCGACGTCAAGCGTACCTGCGGCATGCGGCGAATGCCACAAGCAGATTTGAACGCCCGCCATCGCCGTGCTAAGGCCGCAGCGATTGTGATTGTGGGTAAGTCACAGACACCGAACCCAAATATCAGAGCGGCGCCGATTGATGACAAGAATGAATGCCTCAAGCGTGACCAGAGCGGCCCGCCTGTCTGTCGCACCTATGATGGACTGGACCGATCGTCATTGCCGCTATCTGCATCGGCTGTTGAGCGGGCAGGCGTTGCTTTATACCGAAATGGTGACATCCCCGGCATTGGTGCGGGGCGGCGCGTTGCATTTGCTGGATCATCACCCCTCTGAGCATCCTCTGGCCTTGCAACTTGGTGGGTCGGATCCGGCGGAACTGGCCGAGGCCGCGCGGATTGGGGCGCAGGCAGGGTATGATGAGATCAACCTCAATGTCGGGTGCCCATCTGACCGGGTGCAATCAGGCTGTTTTGGCGCCGTATTGATGGAACAGCCCGCGCTGGTCGCGCGCTGTGTGGCGGCGATGCGGGCGGCGATTGATGTTGAAGTAACAGTGAAATGCCGCATTGGCGTGGACGATCAGAACCCCGAAGAAGTGCTGCCCGAGTTTCTGGCGCATGTAGTTGGGGCAGGGTGCACGCGTGTGGCCATTCATGCCCGCAAAGCGTGGTTGCAGGGCCTCAGCCCCAAGGAAAACCGCGATATTCCGCCGCTGGATTATGATATTGTACACCGGATGAAAGGGTTGTTCCCGAACCTGCATATCTCGGTCAACGGCGGCATCACCACGTTGGATCAGGCACAGGCGTTTCTGGACGCGGGCCTTGATGGGGTGATGATCGGGCGCAGTGCCTATCATGCGCCCTGTGACATTCTATGCGCCGCCGACCGGGTGATTTTTGGCACGGGCGGCGACAGTAATGCGGCGGATACCGTGCGTGCAATGGTACCCTATATCGACGCACATTTGGCACAGGGCGGTAAGTTGAACCAAGTCACCCGGCATATGATGGGTCTTTTCGCCGGGCGCCCCGGTGCGCGGCAGTGGCGGCGGATGTTGTCGGAGAACGCACATATCCCCGGGGCAGGGTCGGCTTTGGTATTGGAGGCGTTGGAGGCGGTTGAAGCACTGGCCCAACCCGCCGAAGCGGTGTAGCACGGGGCCAAACCGCCAAGGAGACCTGAAGATGCCCGAGACGATGTTGCTGGTGCAAATGGCGCTGCTGTTGATGGCAATCGGTGCCTTTGCGGGGGTGTTGGCCGGGCTGTTAGGTGTCGGCGGTGGCATTGTTTTGGTCCCTGCATTTTTCTATGCATTCCAGACGCTTGGCTACGCCGGGCCGCAGTTGATGCAGATGTGTTTGGCGACCTCGCTTGCCACGATCATCGTGACGTCGATCCGGTCGGTGCACAGTCACAACAAAAAGGGTGCTGTGGATTGGGAGATCTTGCGCACATGGGCGCCGGGTATCGTAATCGGTGCGATACTGGGGATGCTGCTGGTCGCGCAACTGCGCACCAATACGTTGCAGATTATCTTTGGTGGTCTGGCGTTGATCGTGGGGCTTTATATGGGGCTTGGCCGTGCGCATTGGCGGGTGGGGCAGGCCATGCCAACCGGGATGGCGCGTGCGGCCCTGTCGCCGTCTGTCGGGTTTCTGTCTGTGCTGATGGGCATCGGCGGTGGTAGTTTCGGAGTGCCGTTGATGAGCCTTTATAACACGCCCATTCACCGGGCTGTGGCCACGGCGGCGGGCTTTGGCGTGTTGATTGCCGTTCCTGCGGTTATTGGATTTCTGTTTGTCGATATGACCCAAGGCAAGCCGCCGCTGACTTTGGGCGCTGTCAATCTGGTGGCGTTCTTCATTGTGATCGCGATGACGCTGATCACTGCGCCCTTAGGCGTGAAACTGGCGCATGCGATGGACCCTAAACCATTGAAACGCGTGTTTGCGGTGTTTCTGGTGTTGGTTGCCCTCAATATGCTGCGCAAGGCGCTGGGGTGGTAGGGGGCGGGTTCACTGTCTTTGCCCATGACAGCCGGGTGTTGGCCTGGGCGCAAGCGGCACATTCGGTTGCACTGCAGGTGTCACAAGACCCTGCCATGCGCGCGGCAAACCTGCGGCATGGGGATACATGGTTTGTTGGAGTGGATGCGCTGCCGAATGACCCAGATGGCAGTATCCGCACAGTCCCTTTGGAGGGGCCATGGGCGGATCACATCACCGCGACCGCCACATGGCACCGCGCGCAACTGTCGATAGTCTATCCGGGCTATCCGAAACAGGACGTTGACGAGTCGGATGCCAACCACCGCTACCGGATAACCCGGAAGGCCGCTCATGTGGATGGGCTTTTGCCGATTGGCCCGGACCGGCGGCGGTACTTGCGTGAACCGCATGCGTTCATCCTTGGTTTGCCGCTGAATGTCTCTGACGCGGCACCGCTTGTGATTTGGCCCGGCAGTCACAAGATCATGGGGGTCGCGTTCGCGCGGGCAATTGGTGACGATAATCCCACCCAAGTCGACATTACCGACGCCTATCACGCCGCCCGCCGCGAGGTGTTTGAAACCATCGACCCGGTTGCTGTATCGGCCCGGCCCGGACAGGCGATGGTGCTGCACCGTCACCTGTTACATGGCGTCGATGTCTGGCACCCCGGTGCAAACGCCCCGCCCGAAGGCCGTATGATCGCTTATTTCCGGCCCGAGTTTTCACCAAATGAATGGCTTGCACTCTGATCATTTTGCTTGTCACGGGTGCGGCCGCGTGATTGCCTTGCCTCGCAACCATTCAGGATCACACCCTTGTCCCTCCTTGTTTTTACCGCCGTCCTTTGCGCCGCCTTGCTTCACGCCGTCTGGAATGCATTGGTTAAAGGGGGCGCTGATAAACGCACGAATATGGCTTGCGTTATTCTTGGCCACACGCCCGTCGCGCTGTTGGTGCTATGTTTCGTGCCGCTGCCTGCGTGGGAAAGCTGGCCTTACCTGATCGGCGGCATGCTGTGCCATTTTGGCTATCAGGTGTTTCTGCTTGGGGCTTATAACAAAGGTGATTTGACCCAAGTGTACCCCATCGCCCGCGGTTCTGCACCGCTGATCGTGGCCGCAGTATCGGTGTTGGGTTTGGGCGTTGTATTGGCCCCGCTGGAGTTGCTTGCTGTCGCCATCATCGCTTTGGGATTGATGAGCATGGCCTTGGTGCGGCAATCGGATGGAACACGTAATTTACCCGCGGCTCGGCTGGCTCTGATCACGGGGTGCTTCATCGCAGCCTATTCGCTCATCGACGGTTTGGGCGCGCGTGTGTCGGGCAGCCCATGGGGATTTTATGGCATTCTGGCGCTGATGAATGCCTTTGTTTTCTGTATCTATATTGCGATCACGACGCCACAGGTGCTGCGTCGGGTTTTCACGACCGGATTGCGTATCTTTTTCATTGGCGGCGCCGCGTCATTTGTTGCGTTTGCGCTGGTCATCTGGGCATTTACCCAAGCCCCAATTGCGCTGGTCACGGCCCTACGGGAAACCAGCATTGTCTTTGCGTTATTGATCGGGGTGTTCTTTTTCCGCGAACGCATGGACCTACCAAAGCTAATTGCAACCTTTGCCACGTTGAGCGGTGCCGCGCTGCTGCGGTTCGCAAAAAGCTGATGCGGATATTGGCCACCTCTGACCTGCATTGTGATTTGGCGGCGACCCGTGCGGTTGTCGGTGCGGCGGGGCAGGCGGATGTTGTTGTGGTTGCGGGCGATCTGGCGACCAAGGGGCAGGGGGCAATGCCGCTGCTTGAGATGCTCAGAACCATACCGCGCCCGGTGATATTGGTGCCCGGAAACCACGACAGTCTGGCCGAGTTGCGCAGCTTTTGTGCTGGGTGGCGCGATGGTCATGTGTTGCATGGAGATGGCCTACGGCTTCAGGGTATTCCGTTTTTTGGCCTTGGTGCCGAAGTCCCGCGCAGCAATACTGAGGTTTGGAATTTCGCGATGAGCGAGGGTCGGGCAGCGCTTGCACTGGCAGACTGTCCAGTTGGCACTGTATTGATCACCCACACTCCGCCAAAAGGCCTATGTGACCGTCAGAAAGACGGCCGCCATGACGGATCAACCGCTGTGCTGGATGTGCTGAAAACCAAGGCACCGCGGTTGCATCTGTGTGGTCATATCCATGCGGCATTCGGTCAGGCCGAGAATGTCGGCGATTGCCGGGTACACAACCTAGGGCCGTCATTAAACTGGTTTACAGTTTAAGTTATTCAATTACAGATTGAATTTTCCCCACAATCACCTTGGCCATGCCTTATTGTTGCCATCCTGGAAACGATACTTTGATCTATGGAAACCGGAAACAATCCGGGTCCTGAGGGCAACAAGAGGACAAGATGTCATGCGGATTATTTTGACAGGACCAAAAGGCAACCTTGGATATTGGGATGGTAGCGCGCGTGTCGTGGGCAGTCATGCATTTGGCTTTCAAGGGCGGTTCAAACATCAAAATCGCTGTTCATTTGCACGGCTGTCGGCTTTTGCTGGCAACGGCAATCATGCACCTACGGGCCACGATGCGGCGGTCACGTCCAATCTGGGTTTAGACCTATTGAACAAGATCGCGGGTGTTCGGTAATCCGGTCTATCCCTGACGCCGCGCCATCCGGGCGGCACGCCCACCGCGGCGCTTAGAAAACGATCCTGCACGCGCAGGCAGTTCAGCCATCACTGCGCGGCGTTCATCACCAGACATCCGCGACCATGCGCCGATTTCATCAATCGAACGCAGGCATCCGGTGCAGAGCCGTGATTCAGGATGCACCACGCAAATTTTGATACAGGGGCTTTCGACCTCATCGCGCTTCCAAACGTCATCCACCATGTTCCGCACTCCTTCGAACCACCGCCATGCGGTCCAGTACCCCTTGCAGGATATACCCGGCAGCAACGTGATCAATCACCTCGGCGCGACGTTTACGTGTCGTATCCGCCTCAAGCAGCGCTCTTTCAGCGGCAACGGTAGACAACCGTTCATCCCAATAGGTGATCGGCATCGGTGACAGGCGGTCAAAGTTGCGGGCAAAGGCGCGGGTCGATTGGCAACGCGGTCCCTCGGACCCGTCCATGTTGCGGGGCAGGCCAAGTACCACCCCGCCAATGCGCCGATCTGTGATAATCTCAATCAGACGCGCGGCATCAATGCCGAACTTCTTGCGCCGCACGGTTTCAAGCGGGGTGGCAACGCTGAGAAAACTGTCACTGACCGCAACGCCAATGGTCTTTTCGCCCAGATCAAGCCCGATCAGCGCCCGCATCGGGGGCAGCGCATCGGCAAATTCAGCGATGTCATCAATGATCATTCGGCCACACCGGCCTGTGACCCTGCGGCGCGGATGATGTCGAGCGCGCCGGCGTCACCCGCAAACACTTCCATGGCATTTTCGAACACCGCAAGTGCCTGATCTTGATCACCCAAAACGCCCAGCGACGTGATCAATCGTGCCCAATCGGCGGGCGGTCCGCCCTCAGACGCCAAACGGTCCGACAGGCCCGCAACCATGCCGCCAATCATCTCCATCCGCTCGTCCGTGGTCATGTCAGATGCGGCTTCGATATCATCCGCAGAGGGACCACTCGCGCGGCCCGCCCCGATGGCGGGCAGGGAATATTCCACACCGGCAAGCCGTGCGATGGGCATGATCTGTTCGCGGATCGGGCCGATCCATGGCGCATCTTCGGGGCCGCGCCGCAACAATTCATCCCAAAGACGAAAAGTGATATCAGGCCGCCCGGTTTGCACCATCATCAACCCGATATAATAGCGCGCGCGTTCATCTTGCGGGTCTTGCGCCAAGACGGCGCGCAGGGCGGTTTCCGCCTCAGGTGAGACATACCCGCCAGCGGCCAGCACAAGAAATTCGGCGTAATCGCCAATCTCTTTGACGGTGATGTTTTCACCCATGATCCGTAGGATTTCTTTTTGCGCTACAG
>JBPOFE010000096.1:0-13648 GCA_051252035.1 Sulfitobacter sp. | reverse complement strand
GCAAAGGCCTCACAGGTGGCGACCATTGTTACACCCAAGATCATGTTATTGCAGATCTTTGCGGCTTGACCAGCACCCGCATCGCCACAATGCACGGCCTTTTGACCCATGATGTCAAACAGCGGTGCGGCACGGGAAAATGCCGCCTCCGACCCACCTGCCATGAAGGTCAACGTGCCAGCCGACGCCCCGCCAATGCCGCCGGACACAGGCGCATCGACAGATAGAATCCCAGCGTCTTCAGCCGCCTCAGAAGTGTTGCGCGCACTTTCCACATCAACCGTCGAGCAATCAATCAGCAGGCTGCCCTTGGCCATATGTTCAATCGCCTGCACCGCAACCTGTCGCAAAATCGACCCGTTGGGCAACATTGTGATCACCACATCGGCCCCGGTTGCAGCGCTGGCAATATCTGCCACGGCCGCGACCCCTTCGGCTGTGGTGCCAGCCACATCATAGCCGCGGACGTTGTGGCCTGCCTTTGCCAGATTGGCGGCCATCGGCGCGCCCATGTTGCCCAAGCCGATAAAGCCGATTGTCAGGGATGTCATTGCAGTCTCCTCTAGGTTCAGCGCGTTTTTGCCCAAGGGTTGCAGCATCTTGGACACCGCCGCCACTGGCACTTTCATATCAGCAAACTGCCATCTCGGCGTGCGGTCTTTGTCGATGATCGCAGCGCGAATGCCTTCGACGAAATCACCATGTTCAGATGCGCGATAGGTAAAGCGGTATTCCAAATCCAAGGCTTTGGCCAAGGTCAAAGACGGGCCGCGCAGGCGGTGGATAATTTCAATCGTGCAGGCCATCGACAGGGGGGAGGCGCGCTGGAGTTTCTTGAGCGCTTCTTTTGCAAAAGCGCCACCGTCATTGCGCAAATCAGTCAAGATATCGCCAAGGGTTTCACCGCCAAACAGCGTGTTGATCAAATCAATCTGACTGTGCAGGGTGCCGGATGGTGGTATCCGCTTGGTCGCCTCAATCGCTGTCACATCACCGTCTTGTTCCAGTTTTTCGATCAGCGCGGGCCAATGCTCTTCTGACACATAGGTATCTGCAAACCCTGCATATATTGCGTCTTCCGGTCCCATGCGGGTGCCCGTTGTGCCTAGATATTCACCAAGGCGTCCCGGTGCCAATGCCAGCATCAACGAGCCGCCGACATCAGGCACTAAGCCGATGCCGCATTCCGGCATTGCGATCTGGCTGCTGTCACCAACTATGCGGTGCGAACCGTGACAGCCGATGCCGACGCCACCGCCCATGGTGAAACCTTGCAGGAACGACACGACCGGCTTGGCATAATTGAAGATACGGTTGTTCAGGCGGTACTCATCAGCCCAGAATTTCTGGCCATAGGCAAAATCACCCTTTTTCCCAGTCTCGTATAATTCAGCAATGTCACCACCCGAACAAAACGCCCGGTCGCCTTCCGCATCGATCACGATCAAGCTGACAGCGTCGTCGTTTTCCCACGCCTGTAACGCCGCATCAATTGCCATGCACATGTCATAAGTCATCGCATTTAACGCGTGAGGCCGGGTGAGGGTGATCCGCCCCGCGCGCCCGCTGACGCGGATGTTAATGTCGCTCATGGCTGCCCCTTAGCGGTTCTTTAACATGTCACGCGCGACAATCACGCGCATGATCTCGTTGGTACCTTCCAAAATCTGATGCACGCGCAGGTCGCGCACCAGCTTTTCAATGCCATAGTCGGCAAGGTAGCCATAGCCACCGTGCAATTGCAGACATTGATCGACAACTTTGCTGCCGGTTTCTGTCACGAACTTCTTGGCCATCGCGCAGAATTTCGTCGCATCTGGCGCGCCATTGTCCAGTTTCCACGCGGCTTGACGCAAGAAAACCCGTGCCGCTTGCAACTCGATCTCCATGTCCGCCAACCGAAACTGCAGCCCCTGAAACTGGTCGATGGGTTTGCCAAACGCCTTGCGTTCACCCATGTACTCAAGCGTCTTATTCAGCGCGGTCTGCGCGGCCCCCAGTGAACAGGCGGATATGTTCAACCGTCCGCCGTCCAGCCCCATCATCGCATATTTGAAACCCTTGCCTTCTTCACCGACCAGATTGCCGCTGGGGATTTTGCAATCATCAAACTGCACCTGCGAGGTCGGTTGGCTGCGCCAGCCCATTTTGTCCTCTAACCCACCAAAGCTAAGCCCCGCCGTGCCATCCTCGACAAAGACTGTCGACACGCCCGATGCACCGTCATCCGACGTGCGCACCATCGCGACATAAGCGTCAGAATAGCCACCACCCGAAATAAACGCTTTGGTGCCGTTCAGCGTATAGCCTTCATTGGTCCGTTCACATTTGGTTTTGAGCGCCGCCGCGTCAGAGCCGGACCCCGGTTCAGTTAAACAATAACTCAGCACTGTGTTCATGCTCAGTACGTTCTCCATGATCCGCGATTTCAAATCATCGCTGGCAAAGCTGTCCAGCATCTTGGCGCACATGTTGTGAATCGACAGAAAAGCCGCGACAGAAGGGCAGGCCATGCTGAGCGCCTCAAATACCAGTGTCGCATCAAGCCGAGTCAGGCCAGAACCGCCAGAATCTTCAGAGACATACAGCCCGCCAAAGCCAAGTTCGGCAATGCGTGGCCACAGGTCTTTGGGAATTGTCTCATCCTTTTCCCACTTTTGGGCAAAGGGCGCGATGTTTTCCTGCCCAAAAGCATAGGCCATATCGAAAATGGCGGTTTGTTCTTCGCTGAGTGCAAAATCCATGGTGTCCTACCGTTTGTACGCGGGTGAATTGAACATACGTTAAATTCGGAAAGTTTCACCAATGTTGCAAGCACAAAGCACACGTGGCAGACTTCAACCATTGGTAGATGATAATTTAGCGGGTCTATTTTGACCTGCCCAATTTAAACACGAGGAGATTTCCAATGAGAAATGCCATGCATTTCGCAACAGCGCTTGCGTTTTTAACCATAAGCAGCTGTTCTGCGACCGCCCAAAATGTCAGCCACGCTTGGGTGCAGTTTAATGGACAGGGTCAACCGATTGTTCGGGCGGTGGTGGACGCCGCTCAAAACGGGGTCACAACCTGTCCCAAGTTCGATCATGCGACGGGCCAGCAAAGCATGAGCTTACGCTCGCAAGTAGCGCCTGCAGGTTTTGAAAGCGTGCGGGTTTGTGAGGGCGACATTGATGCCACCATGACCGACATGTCTGTTGGTGGGATCAGCCTGCCGACACCCAGTATGTCACCACTGAATGTTGCTGTTATTGGCGACACTGGCTGTCGGGTCAAAGGCCGGGATGTGCAAAATTGCAGTGGCTACGGTAGCGGTGATGCATGGAATTTCAAAGGCATGGCCGGGGCGGTTGCCGCTGCCAAACCCGATTTGCTGATTCATGTTGGCGACATGCATTACCGAGAATATACCGCACATTGCGGGCAGAAATGCGACCCTGCCAACATTGGCTATACGTGGCAAAGTTGGAAGGTCGATTATTTTGATCCGAGTGCGGCTTTGTTTGAAACAGCGCCGATGATCCCGGTGCGCGGCAATCACGAGGATTGCACGCGGGCGTGGAATGGTTGGTTTTTCCTGCTTGATCCACACCCGATTACATTGACCACATGGCCCAATTCCTGCCCTACGACAGGCAGCAGTCAGAACGACGGATCAAACTGGTATTATACCTTGCCCTATGTCGTTGCGTTCCAGAATTTTCAAGTCGTTGTGATGGACACATCCTATATCGGGAATGACTATGGCCCGACGCCCGACCATTTGGCCGCCGCGCAATACACAGCAGAATTCGATGTCGCCAACAGTTTCGCCGCCGCGGGCGACACTTTGCCCGCCATTCTGGCCACGCACCGACCGATCTGGGCGGTGGCCAGTTTCGACAGCCATGGCGTGCCATCAGCTGCGATGACCGATCTGACGCTGCAATACGCGCTTGGCAAAACGCGGGCAGGTGGTTTGGTGAATAACTTTGATATGACTGTCGCGGGGCATATTCACCTGGCCCAGAAACTGGGGTTCAATGACGGGCGGCCCGCGCAGTTTGTCTTCGGCAATTCGGGCACCAAACGCGACCCCGCCTTGGGACAGAATGGCGTGCTGAGCAGTAAAACCAAAGCTGCTCTGGCGCGACTGGGCGCGCCAGAGACTGCGTTTTATTGGTCCTATGACTTTGATTTTGGGATGATCCAACCACAGAAATCGGACTGGAACGTCAGCTATAGAAACATCAAGGGCGCACAGATGACGTCGTTTACTGTCCCGTACTAAGAGAGACGCGGGGTGGGCACATGGCCCACCCTGCAACTTATTCCATTACGGGAATGGAAAATTCGCCACCTTCCTTGATGCCGGACGGCCAGCGGGCGGTCACGGTCTTGGTGCGGGTGTAGAACTTGAACGCATCCGGTCCGTGCTGGTTCAAGTCGCCAAACACCGACTTTTTCCAGCCACCAAAGGTGTGATAGGCCAGCGGCACCGGGATCGGTACATTGATGCCCACCATGCCGACATTGATCCGGTTGGCAAAATCACGCGCCGCGTCGCCGTCGCGGGTAAAGATCGCGGTGCCGTTGCCATATTCATGGTCCATGGCAAGGCCGATTGCTTCTTCATAGTTTTGCGCACGTACACAGGTCAGGACAGGCCCGAAAATCTCGTGCTTATAGATATCCATGTCCTTTGTGGCTTTGTCGAACAAATGTGGTCCAACAAAGAAACCGTCCTCATAGCCCTGCAATTTGAAATCTCGGCCGTCGACAACCAATTCGGCACCCTGATCAATCCCGGTCTGCACCAGACGTTCGATATTGGCTTTGGCAGCGGCGGTCACAACCGGGCCGTAGTCCACGTCTTTGCCAGAAGTGTAGGGGCCGACTTTCAGGCTTTCGATACGTGGCACCAGCTTTTCAATCAGGCGATCTGCGGTTTCATCGCCCACAGGAACGGCAACGGAAATCGCCATGCAGCGTTCACCCGCAGCACCGTATCCGGCACCGATCAGCGCATCGGCGGCTTGATCCATATCCGCGTCCGGCATGATGATCATGTGGTTTTTAGCGCCGCCAAAACACTGGACGCGCTTGCCGTTGGCACAGCCGGTGGCATAGATGTATTCCGCAATCGGGGTCGAGCCGACAAAGCCAACCGATTGGATCACATCATGGTGCAGGATTGCATCGACCGCTTCCTTGTCACCATTCACCACTTGCAAGATGCCTTTGGGCAGACCCGCTTCCTCCATCAGTTCTGCCAGCATCAGTGGCACGGAAGGATCGCGCTCGGACGGTTTCAGGATGAAGGCGTTACCGCACGCGATGGCCGGGGCGAACATCCACATCGGGATCATTGCGGGGAAGTTGAACGGCGTGATGCCAGCGGACACACCCAGCGCCTGACGCATTGAATACATGTCAATGCCGGGCCCGGCTGAATCAGTGTAGTCACCTTTGAGCAATTCCGGCGCGCCGATGCAGTATTCCACCACTTCGAGGCCACGCTGCACGTCGCCTGCCGCATCGGGCAGGGTTTTACCATGCTCACGGCTCAATGCTTCGGCCAGTTTGTCCATGTTGTCGTTCAAAAGCCCGACGAATTTCATCATCACCCGCGCGCGGCGCTGCGGGTTGGTGGCGGCCCACGCGGGTTGCGCTGCTTGCGCGTATTTCACCGCTTGGTCCATCTCAGCTGCGCTGGCGAGCGGGCATTTGGCCTGCACTTCACCGGTTGCCGGGTTCATTACGTCAGCAAAGCGACCGGAAGTGCCTTTGACATGTGCGCCATTCAGATAATGTGTGAGTTCTTGCATCGGAGTCTCTCCCTTGAGGTTTGGCAGCAGGATAGGCTTGCAAAAAGGCAAGGGGAAGGGGCAAGGTGTCAAAACGGTTTTGCATTTTTGCAAGATGATATGGGGGCCAGCCCCCGTGCCCCCGGCATATTCGGGGAACAATGAAGGCGGGTGATGGCACATAATTGGGATGATCTGCGGTTGTTTTTGGCAGTGGCGCGCGAACAAAGCCTGTCAGGGGCGGGAAAAGTGTTGCGGCTGGACCCGGCGACCTTGGGGCGCAGGGTCGCACGGCTTGAGAAAGTGTTGCAGGTTGGATTGTTTGTAAAATCGCCGCAGGGCTATGCATTGACCGAAGCTGGAGCCGAATTGTTGGACCGCGCCGAGGCTGCGGAACGCGCGATGCGGTTGGTCACGGCAGGGATGGCAGAGCAAAGTGACCAACTGACTGGGCAAATCCGCATTGGCGCGCCGGATGGCTGTGCAAATTTCCTGCTGCCGCAGGTCTGTGCGCAGATCGTGGCAGAGAATCCGGGTTTGGATATTCAGATCGTCGCGCTGCCGCGCGTTTTCAACTTGTCGCGGCGCGAGGCGGATATGGCAATTGGGGTTAGCGCGCCCACGGCGGGGCGGCTGGTGGTTCAGAAAATCACCGATTATCAACTGCATCTTGCAGCCTCTGAGACCTATCTGGCGGCGCATCCACCTGTTCAAAAACTTGCCGACCTGAAGGACCATCAATTGGTGGGCTATATCCCGGACATGATTTTTGATCGGGAATTGGATTACCTTGCGGATCTGGGCGGCGCGCGGGTGCCGATGGCGTCAAATTCTGTCTCAGTACAGGTCAATATGATCCGGCAAGGCGGCGGCATTGGCGTGGTGCATGATTTTTCACTTGGATTTGCACCTGATGTGCGGCGAATCCTGACCGATATCTTCAGCCTCAAACGCGCATTTTATCTGATCCGGCATGAGGATGATCAGCGGAACCTGCGGTTGAGCCGCTTTGCAAACGCTCTTAGCAGCGGATTAAGGGCAGAAGTAACGCGGCTGGAAGCATTGAACTGAGCCAAACACTTGACAGGACCGTGATAGGTGGCGACGCTAAGACAAACGCCATCCCAACAAAGGAGCATTCAATGCTGGTCTCGCAAATTCTCAAGACAAAGCCGGATGGCACGGTGTTTACCTCACCGCCGACAATGTTGATTTCTGAGGCGGCCAAGCTGCTGTCGGAAAAGCGGATCGGGACATTGGTAATATCAAAGAACGGCAAGACTCCGGATGGCATTTTGTCGGAACGTGATATCGTGCGTGAGTTGGGCGTGCAGGGGGGCGGGTGCCTGAGCATGACTGTGGAACAGCTGATGACCTCAAAACTTGTCACATGCGGCCTTGATGATCGGGCAGATGCGATCTTGCAAAAGATGACGGATGGCCGGTTCCGGCACATGCCGGTTTTGAAAGACGGTGAACTGGTCGGCCTGATTTCGCTTGGAGATGTGGTTAAGGCCCGGCTGATGGAGCTTTCGATGGAGAAAGACGCCCTGCAAGGCATGATTATGGGGCACTAGCCCGGTCAATTCCGGTTGCACCCCGCCGCGTCCCATGTTTGCGTGGCCCACCTGACATAAAATAATTGAGACAGCTTTATGCGCGTTGGCCTATATCCCGGCACCTTCGACCCGATCACCTTGGGCCATATTGATATCATTCGCCGGGCGGCAACGCTTGTCGATAAGCTGGTGATTGGTGTGGCGATCAACCGGGATAAAGGGCCGCTGTTTCATCTTGAAGAACGAGTGGCACTGATCGAAGCGGAGTGTGCAACGCTGGCCGAACAGACCGGGGTCGAAATCGTTGTGCATCCGTTTGAGAACCTGCTGATCCATTGCGCGCATGATGTCGGTGCTCAGGTGATTGTGCGGGGGCTACGGGCGGTTGCGGATTTTGAATATGAATATCAGATGGTTGGAATGAACCGACAGCTTGATGACTCGATCGAAACCGTTTTTCTGATGGCCGAAGCGGCGCATCAGGCCATCGCGAGCAAGCTGGTTAAGGAAATTGCACGGCTTGGTGGTGACGTCAGCAAATTTGTAACGCCGCGGGTTAATGACGAATTGCGCAAGCAGTTTGAAAAAGCCTAAGGCCGCGTGCCTTAGGCGTGCGCCATGACACCCGCCATATCAACCATGCGGTTCGAAAAGCCCCATTCATTGTCATACCACGCCAGCACGCGGATTAGATTGCCTTGCTGAACCGACGTTTGATCGCTGGCAAAGATCGCGCTGCGCGGGTCGTGATTGAAATCCATTGAGACCAGCTTGCGTTCTGTGACGCCCATTACACCACGCATGCCTTGCGCGGCCTCGGCCATTGCGGCGTTTACATCCACCGTATCTACGCTTTTGTCGGTTTCAATCACCAGATCAACGCAGGATACATTAGGTGTCGGCACCCGGATTGCGGTGCCGGTGATAAGCCCGTCAATATGCGGCAGGACAACACCAAGTGTTTCAGCTGCCCCTGTGGTCGTGGGGATCATCGACAACGCAGCGGCCCGGGCACGGTATAGGTCCTTGTGCGCCCGGTCATGCACGGGTTGGGTGCCCGTATAGCTATGTACGGTTGTCATATGACCGCGCTTGATGCCGAATGCCTCATGCAGGGCATGGGCAACAGGCACCAGACAATTGGTAGTGCAGGAAGCATTGCTGATGATACTGTCCTCTGAGCTGACCAAATGTTCATTCACGCCGTAGACGATTGTTTTTACATCACCTTTTCCCGGAGCAGAGATCAACACTTTTTTTGAACCGTTTTTCAGATGCAGACTTGCTTTCTCGGGGCTGCGAAAGAATCCGGTGCATTCGAGGGCAATATCAACATCACCCCATGGCAATTTGTCCGGCTCACGTTCCGCCGTGACACGGATCGGTCCACGGCCCACATCAATCGTGCCATCGCCAAGCGTTACGGGAGCGCCAAAGCGTCCATGCACAGAATCAAATTCAAACAGATGCGCGTTGGTTTCCAGTGGGGCCAGATCGTTGATCGCCACGACCTCCAACTCACCTTCGGCACGTTCCATAATCGCGCGCAGCACATTGCGCCCGATGCGGCCAAATCCGTTGATCCCCAGCTTGATTGTCATGATGCCACCTTTTGATCAAATGATGAGATCAAAATGCGCTCTCTGCCTGCGGTGTCAACGGCCCCAGGGGGATTATAAAGTACCGATACAATTTAAAAAGCGGCGCAACTTAGCGCCAGAACGCGATCCATTCGATCAGTTCAAACAGCTTTTTACCCAGAAAGATCATGTGCTGATTGCCATAGATCATCATGTCCGCAACAAAAACGGCGATGATAAAAAGACCCAAAAAGATGGCGATACGGTTGGTCACATGCACTCTCCGGTTGGCGTGTCCCGATATGACAGGGGCGCGCCGTTGGTGCAAGGATTAGCCAAGGCTGCCCATCGCCACAGCGACATCTGCCATCCGAACCGAAAACGCCCATTCATTGTCGTACCACCCCAAAACACGGACGGTGCGGCCGGCAACAACGATTGTTTGATCCGGTGCGAAGATGCAGCTTTCCTCGGTATGGTTAAAATCGATGCTGACTTTTTGTTCCGGGTCATAGCCCAACACACGCTTCATCGGCCCGATGGAGGCGGCAAGGGCAGCGGCGTTGATTTCCTCAACAGTGACATCGCGTGATGCGGTGAAAGTTAGGTCAACCGCGCTGACATTTGGGGTAGGGACCCGCATTGCGGTGCCATCAAGTTTGCCTTTAAGGGCGGGCAGAACCTCACCCAAGGCTTTCGCGGCCCCGGTGGATGTTGGGATCAATGCCATTGCCGCCGCGCGGGCGCGGTAAAGGTCGGAATGGCGGCGGTCCAATGTCGGTTGATCGCCCGTATAGCTGTGGATCGTGGTCATCAGGCCAGATTCGATGCCCACTGCGTCATGCATCACTTTGGCCATCGGGGCGAGGCAATTGGTGGTACAGGACCCGTTCGATATCATCCGATCCGTTTTCACCATGGTATCTTCGTTAACGCCGTAAACCACGGTGCGATCAACGTTCTTGCCCGGCGCAGACAGCAAAACCCGTTTGGCACCCTGTTCCAGATGTACTTTGGCCTTGTTGCCGTCGTTGAATTTACCAGTGCATTCCAGCACCACGTCACAGCCCGACCAATCCAGTTCTTCCAGATTATAGGTCGACATGACTTCGATATCGTTCTGGCCAAGGTTGAGATAGCCATCGTCGACGATTACGTCACCCGGGAAACGGCCATGCACGGAATCGTATTTGATCAGATGCGCCGCTGTGGACAATGGGCCAGTGGCGTTGATCTTGACCACTTCAATATCATCCCGACCCGAGGCCGCGATATGGCTCAACGTGCAACGGCCAATCCGGCCAAATCCATTAATGCCTACTTTGATGGTCATGAAAGCTATCCTCTGGCTGGCCCTTGTTGGTCGCTCTATATCGGGGGCATGACACAGGTTGAAAGAGGGAAAGACCCAAGATTCCCGGATGTTAGCGATAAACCTGACTGTTAGCGGTAAAGGTTTGGTGGTTTGATCAAGGGGTTTGCCCTTGGGCTGCGCAATGCTACCTGAATGTTGGCAAACGGGAGAATTGCGGATGAGCGGATTAATCGCACTGTTCGATGATGTGGCGGCCATCGCCAAAGTGGCGGCGTCCAGCGTGGATGACGTGATCGGGCAGGCGGCAAAGGCTGGCACCAAAGCGGCGGGCGCCGTGATCGATGATGCGGCGGTGACACCAAAGTATGTGCATGGTTTTGAGGCCAGCCGCGAATTGCCGATCATCTGGCGGATCACCAAAGGGTCTTTGAAAAACAAGCTGGTGTTCTTGCTGCCTGTGGGTTTGCTGCTGGCAAATTTCGCACCTTGGCTGATCCCACCGTTGCTGATGCTTGGCGGGGCCTATTTGTGTTTTGAAGGCGCTGAAAAGATCGCGCATGCGCTTGGATTAAGTCACGGTCACGAAGATTATCCGGGCGATGATGAAACCCCTGATGATCCCGCCCACCTTGAGGAACAAAAGGCCGCAGGTGCAATCAAGACGGATTTCATCCTTTCGGCTGAGATCATGACTATCGCACTGGCTGCGATTCCGCCGAGCAATTTCTGGATGGAGGCCGCAACATTGGCCGCGGTGGCAGTGATGATCACGGTCGCCGTCTATGGTGCTGTGGCATTGATCGTTAAGATGGATGATCTGGGGCTGGCAATGGCCAACAAGGGGAGGTTGCGTCTGACTCGCCGCCTTGGTCGTGGCTTGGTCAAAGCGATGCCGGGTTTTCTGCATCTACTCACAATTGTTGGTACTGCCGCGATGTTGTGGGTCGGCGGATCCATCATCATTCACGGATTAGAAGAATTGGGGTTTGGCACCTTGGGTCACTGGATTCATGACGCGGCCTTTGCCGTTGGACATATTGTGCCCGTCCAGTTCGAAGGTTTGGCGGAGTGGCTCGCCAAGGCGGTGATGGATGGTATTTTTGGCGCCTTGCTCGGCTTGATCCTAATCCCCATCGGGGAAAAAATCATCACGCCGATATGGCGCAAAACCATGCGCCTGAAGCCAGGGATCATGCGTTAGATATGAGAGGTGTGGGCGACTTAATGCCCTCTTAGTCAGGTGCGTTATACGTCTTAATAAAAGATGCAGATGCCATTGCTACAATCGCAAGTAAGCCGGACATCGCATAAACTGCGAAACCCATAACCAGTGAACCACCAGCAACGAGCCATATAATTGTGCATACAAACGCGACGATTACTGCATTGATGAGATAGGCCATTATCATGTCTGTCACCCTTCGGTTTTCAGTGCAACCATAACGAGAACTTAGAATCATAATTCTAACAATGCGTTAATCTATGACATAACAACCATAGGTTAACTGCAAGAGAAGTCTTGGTGAAAACGTGTAAAGGGGAATTTTCGGCGATCTTTAGCCGAAATGCACGCCGCGCAGCGAAAGTATGCCGCAACATACGGGATGCTGCGGCAAATAATCAAGAATTTCAGGGCGATGTCAGTGATGACATACCGGAATTGCAATGGGTGGCTTACCCCAACAGCGCCTTGGCTTTCGCCGCGACATTGGCTGCCGTGATGCCGAATTTTTCAAACAGCTCTTCGGCTGGTGCGGATGCGCCGAACCGATCCATGCCGACAAAGTCTGCTTTGCCAAATTTGCCGCGTTCGCCCAGCAACCAACGGTCCCAGCCCAAGCGTACGCCAGCTTCAATGCCAACCCGCACCGCACCGCCGGGCAGAACCCGCTTGCGATATGCGTCGTCTTGGGCAGCAAACAATTCCATACAGGGCATTGATACCACGCGCACGCCAATGCCGTCAGCCTGCAGCAGATCGCGGGCTTGCATTGCGACATGCACTTCTGATCCGCTGGCAATCAAGATTACCTGACGCTTTGTATCGGCATCGGCCAGCACATATGCGCCTTTTTCGGTCATATTGGTGTTTTTATGTTCAAGCCGCACGGTCGGTAGGCCCTGACGGGTCAGTGACAGCACAGATGGGGTTTTCTTGGATGAAAACGCAATCTCCCACGCCTCAGCCGTTTCAATCGTGTCCGCAGGCCGGAACACGTAAGTATTGGGCGTGCTACGCGAAATCGCGAGATGCTCAACTGGCTGATGGGTCGGGCCATCTTCGCCCAAGCCAATGGAATCGTGGGTCATCACAAAGACCGTCGGGATTTGCGAAAGCGCTGCCAAACGCATGGCGGGGCGGGCATAATCGGTGAAACACATGAAGGTGCCGCCATAGGGCCGGATGCCACCGTGCAGGGCCATACCGTTCATCGCCGAGGACATGCCATGCTCACGCACACCCCAATAGACATAGCGACCCGCACGATTATCCACGTCGAACACGCCCAGATCACCGGTCTTGGTGTTGTTGGACCCGGTCAGGTCCGCAGACCCACCAACGGTTTCGGGCAGGATCGGGTTGAGCACTTCAAGCACTTTTTCAGAGCTTGAGCGTGTTGCCAGTTTCGGCGCGGATTCTGTCATTTGTTTCTTGAACGCCTTGATCGTTGCGCTCAGCTTTTTGGGTGTCTCCAGCGCAAGCGCCCGGTTAAAGGTCTCCCGCTTGGATCGCGGCATTTTGTCAAAACGCTCTTCCCATTCCTTGCGCGCATCGACACCGCGCATGCCAATGGTCTCCCAAGCTGATTTCACATCGGCAGGCACTTCGAACGGGCCGGACGTCCAGCCGTAAGCGGCTTTGGCATCGGCCATCTGATCCGCGTCCGTCAAAGCACCGTGGCCTTTCGAGGTATCCTGCGCCGCGTGACCCAAAGCGATGTGGGTTTTGCAGGCAATCATTGTCGGTTTGTCAGATTTACGCGCCTCAGTCAGTGCCGCGTCAATCTCATTGGGGTTGTGGCCATCTATCTCAATCGTATGCCATTGCGCGGCTGCAAAACGGCTTACTTGATCGGTGTGATCTGACAGGGTGACGGGGCCATCAATGGTGATGTTGTTGTTATCCCACATTACGATCAGCTTGCTGAGCTTATGGCGTCCGGCAAGCGTGATCGCCTCTTGGCTCACGCCTTCCATCAGACACCCATCGCCCGCGATGACGTAAGTGTGGTGATCGACAATCTTGGCGCCATAGGTTGCGCGCTGGATTTCTTCGGCCATGGCAAATCCAACCGAATTGGCAATGCCCTGACCCAGCGGCCCGGTCGTGACCTCGATCGCATCTGCAAGGAAGTTTTCAGGGTGACCAGCCGTGCGTGCGCCCATCTGGCGGAAATTCTTGATCTC
>JBPOFE010000095.1:0-13653 GCA_051252035.1 Sulfitobacter sp. | reverse complement strand
CGGGTCTGTTTCAGCTCGGCCTCAAGCCAGCCAATGGCCTCAATGTCCAGATGGTTAGTCGGCTCGTCCAGCAACATCAACTCAGGTGCCTGCGCCATCAACCGTGCCAGTGCGGCACGACGTCGTTCACCGCCGCTGGCCGTGGCCACGGGGCGCGCGGGGTCAAACTTCAGCCCCTCGCCCGCGCGTTCGACCTTGTACATCTCGCCGGGGTCCAGCCCATGCGCGGCAAAATCGCCCAAGGTCTCAAAGCCAGCCAGATCGGGGTCTTGTTCCATATAGCCAACCGACACGCCCGGCCCTGCGATCACATCGCCTTTGTCAGCCTCAACAAGCCCAGCCATGACTTTCATCAAAGTTGATTTGCCAGAGCCGTTACGCCCGACCAACGCCACACGGTCGCCGGGTTGGATCACCAGCGACAGGTCGTCAAACACCGGATCACCGCCAAAGGTCAGTGATATTTCATTGAGTTGTAAGAGAGGTGCGCGTGCCATGACCGCCAGCTATATACGCTGCCGTGCGAGGTCAATGTCACATATTTTCCAAATGGGTCTAAATCCCCGCAAGATGTATAGAATCTTCCTAAACCAAGGCACGTAGCAACCTTTTTCGGCCCGCGGGAATCATCTCGACCTCAAGCCCGGTAAACACATGGAGGGTGTTCATCTGCGCGTCGATCACCGCATGATCACTAACCCACCCCCCCATCAGCAGGTAGCTGCGCAGTAACGGCGGCATCACCCCCATCGCCTTTCGCGTATCCGGCTTGCGCTGCACCCGGTCGGCAAATTTATACACATCAGGCGCTTTTACCCCTGGGGACCAACATTCGGGTGCAAGATGGCGTGCCTTGAGCAAAGCAAAAGCATCCAAATGGGCGGTGGCCTCAACACCGACAAAAGACGCACATCCAAAAAGCATTTTAACATCATGGGCATCAACAAGATCGGTCATCGCGGCCCACGCAACCCGCACAATATCGGGATCATGCCATTCGGGATGCACGCAAAAGCGACTTAATTCGATCATCAATCCCGGATAGTTGCGCAAAGCTAACAAGTCATAAAATTGAGCGGCATAGCTTCGATCCAGATCGGCACCCAGTAGGCAAAACAATCGGTAACAGCACACCACCATATTGCTGCGCACGTCCTTGATCAAAATATGGATGCTGCGGCCATCATAGCCATTGGCATCATCCATTTGATCGCCGCCAAAACAACGGGCGCGCAGGGCGCGGGCATCTTCAATGTCCTCAGGCCCTGTGGCCTGCTGTGCGGTGTATTTGCCTTTAACAAGTGTTTTCATGGGTTTGCCCAACTGAGCCACCATCACTGAAACACCCTACGGCACGCGCAAACGCCCTTACCCGTTAAACGCCGGGCTGAACCGACCAAGGTTGCCCAAAAGCTGACGCAGGAATGATTTGTCCTGCACCGATGACGAAGT
This sequence comes from Sulfitobacter sp., assembly GCA_051252035.1. Classification (GTDB taxonomy): domain Bacteria; phylum Pseudomonadota; class Alphaproteobacteria; order Rhodobacterales; family Rhodobacteraceae; genus Sulfitobacter. Next base: position 12,201 of record JBPOFE010000095.1, on the reverse strand, counting down.
CACACGCCGCGAAAGCTGAACAACTCGCCCGCGTTCCAAACCAAAACGTTCCACGTTGCTAACAACACCGCTCTCAGTAAAGCTGATCGCGACCACTTGCCGTTCAATTTCTTTTGCGGCCAACGGACCAATCGCCCGTTTCTGCATCTTTACGTAGTAATATCCACTGTTGTTAAGAACGCCGCCGGAGCTTGGCACACCGACTTTTTCGGCCACACTTTCGCGGGTATCCGAGCCCACTTGAATTTGTGCCAAATCTTCTTCGGGCGGGATATATCCGTGGTTTTTATACTGCGGGCTACAGGCCGCCAGCGTTAGAAACGCAGCGAGCGTTGCGGCCATTGTGACCTTGCCTTTGATACGGCTGTTGATAAGCATACGGTCTGCCCCTTGCCCTTGAGAGTTTTGGCTTTTATCCCGCATACACCAATGGCCCCCCCGGTATCAAGAAACGAAAGATGGCATTCCATGTCCCGCACCCCGCTAAGCAACACCGCCCTGCGTGTCGCCGACCTGTCGCAAAACAGCCAAAACACGTTTGAGCTGCATCCCGATACTGAAACCACCAAGGCATTGGCGCAAGAATTGGGTCTGTCCGCGTTGCGCAAGCTCAGCTTCGTGGGCCGAATTATACCCTTGGGCAAGACCGATTGGCAGCTTGAGGCGCGGTTGGGCGCCACCGTGGTGCAACCTTGTGTGGTGACGCTCGAACCTGTGACCACGCGCATCGACAAAGATGTTGTGCGCAGGTTCGTTCATGATTTCACCGATCCTGACGAACCTGAGGCCGAAATGCCCGACGATGAAACGGCTGAGCGCCTCGGCCAGTGGATTGATCCAGCGGTTGCGATGCAAGAAGCCCTGACACTGGCGGTTCCGGATTATCCGCGTAAAGAGAACGTGGAACTGGGCCAGATGATCTATACCAAACCTGGCGAGGCTCCGATGACGGATGAGGATGCTCGCCCCTTTGCTGGCCTTGCCAACCTTAAAGATCAGCTAAAAAGAGACAACTGACGCACAGGCGGCAACCTGTTGCTTGGGGCATTAAAATACTTGCTTGCATCACAGTGCATTCGCAGTATTTTGCCGCCCTTACCCCAATTAAGGTTGGACATTGCGAGGCCGTGCGCCTAAAGCGACGTCACGCCCGAATGGGACCCAGATTGAAACACGGTTGTTACATGGGGATTGACCCACGTTTCCAACCCCAAAGACAAAGGCACCAGACATGGCTGTCCAGCAGAATAAAGTTTCCAAGTCACGCCGCAACAACCGTCGTGCGCATGATTCGCTTTCCGCGGCGAACCCGAATGAATGTTCAAACTGTGGTGAGCTGAAACGCCCGCACCATATTTGTGCATCTTGCGGTCACTATGCAGACAACGAAGTTGTTGCTTTGACTGAAGAGATCGACTTGGAAGACGACGCGGCTTAAGCTGCGTCAACTTCAACTCCTGATCATAAGAGGTTTTCGCAACAGATGACGGCCCCGACCGATCACGACACCGCGAATTCCAAGCCTGTCACATCAGGCCGCACCCTCATTTCGGTCGACGCCATGGGGGGCGATCAAGGCCCGGCAGCTGTTGTTGCCGGGTGTGCTTTGTTTGCGAAGACAAGCCAAGACGTCGCATTTATCCTGCACGGCGACGAAGCGCAGCTGACGCCATTGGTAGGAAAACGCCCCGAGTTGGCAGGACGTGTTGAAGTGCAACACACCACCGATGTTGTCACCATGGACGATAAACCCAGCCAAGTGCTGCGCACAGGCAAGGACACATCGATGTGGTCCGCCATCGAATCTGTGCGCACTGGCGATGCCGCTGTGGCCGTGTCCTGCGGCAACACAGGGGCCTTAATGGCCGTGTCTATGATCCGTCTGAAAAAACTGCCCGGCGTGAACCGCCCCGCAATTGCGGTGCTATATCCATCGTCCAACCCACAGGGATTTAACGTCATGCTCGATGTTGGCGCTGACATACGCGCCGATGCCGACGATTTGATGCGTTTTGCCCTGATGGGCATGTCCTACGCCCGCAATGGTATGGATATGGCCCGCCCCCGGGTTGGATTGCTGAATGTCGGCACCGAAGAGCACAAAGGCCGCAGCGAACTCAAAGAAGCCTATGAGCTGATTCGGGATCAGGCCGAGGTTGCGGGTTATGAGTTTGTCGGCTTTGTCGAAGGTGGAGATATTTCCGGCAATCGTGCAGATGTGATCGTGACCGATGGTTTTACTGGCAATGTGGCGATCAAGACGGGTGAAGGCACCGCCAATTTGGTCAGCATTCGCCTGCGCGAAGCCTTCAAGCACTCGATTCTGTCGCGGTTGGCCTCTGTCTTGGCCTATCCGTCGTTGATGCGCCTGCGCAAAAAGATTGACCCGCGCCGCGTCAACGGGGGTGTTTTTCTAGGCTTAAACGGTACAGTGGTAAAATCCCACGGATCTGCGGATGCGTTGGGCGTTTCAGCGGCCATTGAACTCGCGGCGCAACTGTCGATGAACCACTTTAATGACAAACTGGCCGCACGCGTTGCCGCCGCCCTGCCCGTTGAGGAACCTAGCGAATGACTGTGCGTGCTGTTGTTATCGGCTGCGGCCATTACCTGCCTTCGCGGGTGGTCGAAAACGCCGAATTTGAAAAAACGCTTGATACCGATGATGCGTGGATCAAGTCGCGCAGCGGGATTGAGCGCCGTCATTTCGCGGCTGAGGGTGAAAATACATCTTCCATGGCCACCGCGGCGGCGCAAGCTGCACTCAAAGACGCGGGGCTGGTCGCAGACGACGTCGACGCGATCATTGTGGCGACCTCCACTCCCGATCTCACATTTCCCTCTGCGGCGACAATGGTGCAGGCGCAACTGGGCATGACATCGGGCTTTGCCTTCGACGTCCAAGCAGTCTGTGCTGGCTTTGTGTTTGCTATGACCAATGCAAACGCCTTGATCGTGTCCGGCCAAGCGCGCCGGGTTTTGGTGATCGGGTCCGAAACATTCAGCAGGATCATGGATTGGACGGATCGGTCCACCTGTGTGCTGTTTGGCGATGGTGCTGGTGCGGTTCTTCTGGAAGGACGGACAAGCGCTGGCACGTCGGATGATCGCGGCATCCTTGCCACCGATCTGAATTCCGACGGGCGGTTTCGTGAACTGCTTTATGTCGATGGCGGTGTCAGTACAGGCACAACCGGATATCTGCGCATGCAGGGCAATCAGGTGTTCCGCCACGCGGTTGAAAAACTCGCCGCGACCGCCACCACCGCGATGGAACGTGCGGGTGTGACGGCGGGTGACGTCGATTGGATTGTACCGCATCAGGCCAATATCCGTATCATCCAAGGCACCGCCAAAAAGCTTGACCTGCCGATGGAACAGGTTGTGGTCACGGTGCAGGATCACGGGAATACATCTGCTGCCTCCATCCCACTGGCGATGTCGGTGGGCCGTGCGCGCGGCCAGATCAAAGACGGTGACCTGATCGTCACCGAGGCGATCGGCGGCGGTTTGGCCTGGGGCGCCGTGGTATTGCGCTGGTAATAAGCCTCTAAAATTGCTGCTTAATGCGTGGCAGAAACAAGCCCGTGCAAGCCATTGATATTGACTCCTAAATTCTACGCAGCCTAAGGTGGTGAAAACCTCGGGGGATGGTATGACGAATAAGACTTTGACGCGGATGGATCTAAGCGAAGCTGTATTTCGTGAAGTGGGCCTATCGCGCAACGAGAGTTCACAGCTTGTTGAATCGGTTCTGGATCACATGTCGGACGCATTGGTGGCTGGCGAACAGGTGAAAATATCGTCCTTTGGCACCTTTTCGGTGCGTGACAAAACCGCCCGCGTGGGCCGAAACCCTAAAACCGGCGAAGAAGTCCCAATCAATCCGCGCCGTGTACTGACGTTTCGGCCATCACACTTGATGAAAGACCGCGTTGCCGACGGCAACAAGTCCTAAACCATGGCCAAATCGCCAGACGCCTTCCGCACCATATCTGAGGTCGCTGACTGGCTGGGCATTCAAGCCCATGTGCTGCGCTTTTGGGAAAGCAAATTTACCCAAGTTAAACCAATCAAACGTGCGGGTGGTCGGCGCTACTATCGACCCGCAGACATGTTGCTTTTGGGTGGGATCAAGAAGCTGCTGCATGACGATGGGCTGACGATCAAAGGTGTGCAAAAAATCCTACGCGAAGAAGGCATGAGCTATGTCGTCGACATGTCTGCGCCGCTTGATGAACTGACCATGTCGCAGCTTGGCGATGATGAACCCGCCAAGCCAAGCAAACCCGCCACCGCCGTTACAACGCCTGAGGAAGAAAAAGGCGTGGTGCTTAATTTTGAAAGCGCCGCAGCGCCCAAGCCCGAAGATGAAGCGCCGGAAGCTGTTGATCAAAAAGAAGAACCTGCTGACACCAACGATGCCGAAGCTGATGTTGAGACAGCTGATTCTGAGGACAAAGAACCACAGCCTGAAGACGCGGTAAAAGCCGCAGAAGAAGCCGCACCGGAACCAACTGCGCCCATCGCTGACGCACCAAGTGAGCCGGCAGCAGAAACTACCTCTGCCGATACGGCATCTGAGTCTGAAAGCACCTCTGCCCCTGAAACGCAGGACGCAAAGTCAAACGACAAACCTGCTTCCACAGACGACACGCCAGCGGAAACCGAAGAGCCAGCCCCTGTTGCGGCACTCCCCGCCTTTCTGCGACGTCCCTTGGCCGATCAGGACGAGAAAGCCGTAAAGCCCGATGTTCCCGCGAAACCGGAAGTCGAAACGGCTCCCGCCGCGCAGTCAACAGAGCCTGAACCCGCCCCGGAGCCTGCGAAAAAGCCGCGCATTATTGATGTGCCCGCCTTCACAGCCGAGGCTGATTTCCCCAGTGCTCCGGCAATGCTCACATCGGCATTCCGCGCCCGCAAAATCGCGCCGGCAGATGCTGCCAAGGCGGCAAACTTGCTGCAAAAACTCACTGTGTTGCGCGATTCGATGGCGGCGCGCCGTCGCGGTGCCACGCCGCCTCCTTCTCAAGACTGATCTCAGCGATGTCGGTTCTGGCAATTCCCTCTTGCGTGCGGGGCAAGATTGGTTATGTACCGCTCCAAGTCGGGCTATGGCGCAGCCTGGTAGCGCGTCCGTCTGGGGGACGGAAGGTCGCAGGTTCGAGTCCTGCTAGCCCGACCAATCACCAACAACACGCCCGCGTCCTTGGGATGCGGGCGTTTGTCATTGCGAAAGGCCCCACCAGATGAGCACCTCGGTGACAGGCGTACTTCCAAACCAACATATTTCAACGATGATCAAGGATGGCGCGATCCACGCCACGCCATCAGTCATTCCAGAACAAATCCAACCCGCCAGCCTCGACCTGCGACTTGGCAGCACGGCCTATCGGGTGCGAGCATCGTTTCTGGCAGGCAAAGGTGCAAAGGTCGCGGACCGTTTGGCCGAATTTGAGATGCACCGCGTTGACCTGACTAAAGGTGCGGTCTTGGAAAAAGGCTGCGTCTATGTCGTGCCTTTGATGGAAAACCTCGCCCTTCCCACTGATGTGTCGGCGGTGGCCAACGCCAAAAGTTCGACCGGGCGGCTTGACCTGTTGACCCGCACAATTACCGATGGCGGCACCGAATTTGACCGCATCGCACCGGGCTACCATGGGCCACTATATGCGGAAATTTGCCCGCGTTCTTTTTCCGTGCTGGTGCGCCCCGGTATGCGGCTTAATCAAATTCGGTTTGGGCGTGGTGACGCGATGCTGACCGATGACGCGTTGAGCGCATTGCACGCGAAGACACCATTGGTTGATGGCGACGCCGTGATTGATGATGGCTTAGGGTTTTCTGTGGACCTGAAATTGCCGGATACCACGCTCGTCGGCTACCGCGCCAAACCGCATACGGGTGTGATAGACCTTGATAACATTGGCTATTACGATCCTGCGCATTACTGGGAAGAAGTACACAGCAACAATGGCCAGATCATCCTCGATCCAGGTGCGTTCTATATCCTTGTCAGCCGTGAGGCCGTGACCATCCCGCCCGAATATGCCGCCGAAATGGCCCCCTATCTCGCGATGGTTGGCGAATTTCGAGTGCATTATGCTGGCTTTTTTGACCCCGGGTTTGGCTATGCTGATGCGGGCGGCGCAGGTTCACGCGGCGTGCTTGAAGTCCGCTGCCACGAGGCACCCTTTGTTTTGGAACATGGACAGGTCGTTGGGCGCTTGGTTTACGAACGCATGAGCGACGTCCCCACGCAGCTTTACGGCGTCGGCATTGCGTCAAATTACCAAGGTCAGGGCCTAAAGCTGTCGAAACACTTTAAAACTTAGACACACGACGCATAGCCTTCATCGACTGCTTGGCATTGCCAGTATTCAACCGACGTTGCTGGCGGGCCTGACGGCGAGCTTGGCGTTCTTCACGGGTCATTTGTGGTTGTATGGGGTTGCCGTAATCGTCAATCTCGCCCTGTGGCTGCTGACGCCGTTTACCGATCTTGCCAGCCTGATCAATTCCGGCGTTCACACCGCGTCTGACCAATTGGTTCATCACTTGACGGATGATCATGTTAATAATCTGGTTCATTGCCTGATCCTTTTCTGCCTCGCCGTGTCAATATAGCACTGATTGCGGCGATTTTCAGGCCATACCGGCATTAGTCTTCAAAAAGCTCGCTTTGACCCTCTGTTGTCTCTTCTTCATCCTCGCCATCACCGTTGATCGGCAGCGCGCCCGGTGGTGGTCGGTTCTCCAGCAAACCTGCAGAGCGCAATTCCTTGAGCCCCGGTAGGTCGCGTGCGTTCTCAAGGCCGAAGTGATCGAGGAACTCTTGCGTCACAACAAATGTCACGGGCCGACCTGGGGTCATTTTGCGGCGGCCGAATCTAATCCATTCCAACTCTAACAATTGATCCACTGTGCCGCGCGACACCGACACGCCACGAATTTCTTCGATCTCGGCGCGCGTGGCCGGTTGATGATAGGCGACAATCGCCAGCGTTTCGATTGCAGCACGGCTCAGCTTGCGCACCTCGACGGTTTCCTTTTGCATCAGGAACCCCAAATCAGCCGCCGTACGCATCGCATAGGCGTCACCCACTTTCACCACCTGTACACCGCGTCCGTCATAACGCCTGCGCAAGTACACCATCGCCTCCGCCGCGTCACAGCCATGCGGCATCCGGCTCTCAAGCTCCTTAAGCGTGATCGGCTCAGAGGTGGCAAACAACACCGCTTCCAACATGCGTTCCTGCTCGGCCATTGGTGGCGCCTCAAAAAGGCTTTCTTCTTTTTCTTCAGTATCTTCCGACACGCATCTAATCCTTTTTGCGCAGTTGGATCGGGGCGAACGTGGTGCTCTGCCTGATCTCAAGATGCCCTTCTTTGACCAATTCCAATGACGCTGCAAATGTCGCGGCGGTAGCTGAGCGGCGGCGCACCGGGTCAGCTTCCCAACCTTCGGGCAGAAAGCTCATCAAGTCGCCCCATTCTCCGGCGTACCCGATCAATCCCCGCATACGTTCCAACGCCTGCTCCATGGTGAACACTGACTCGCGATCCATGGTGAAAGGGCGAAATTCGTCTCGGGTGCGGATGCGGGCATAGCCTTGCATCAAATCCAGCAACGTCGCGGTATAGGTCACACGCCGGGTGCGTTGCACCTCGTGGGTTTGACCCCGCGCAAAGAAATCACGGCCCAGTTGATCACGTGCCATCAGGCGGGCCGCCACATCACGCATCGCTTGCAGACGTTCAAGCTGAAACGCCAGATGCGCGGCCAGTTCTTCGCCGGAGGGTCCATCTTCATTCGGGTCGGGTGGTAACAACAGGCGAGATTTCAAGAACGCCAGCCACGCAGCCATCACCAGATAATCGGCAGCCAGTTCCAGCCGCAAAGCCTTGGCCTTTTCTACAAAGGTCAAATATTGCCGCGCGAGTTGCAGAACAGAAATTTTGCGTAAATCGACCTTTTGGGTCCGACTGAGTGTCAAAAGCAGGTCAAGCGGCCCTTCAAAGCCTTCCACATCGACAATCAACGCCTCTGCGGCCATCCGTTCTGCGACAGAAACCGGGTCTTCTTCAAATGTGGTTTCAGCCATGTCCCGCCCCGCCCAAAAGCGCCTCAAGCTGGGCGTCTAGGGCAGAAATGTCAATATCATCGGGGGCTTTACGCATCGCCAATGCGCGCAAAGCACGGATCTGTGCGGCGTCGGTCATCTCACCCGCCGCTTCCGCGACGCGGCGGCGGTCCTCGAGCGGCGCATTGCAGTACAAAACCACGTCACAGCCAGCGGCAATGGCACCACTCGCGTTCTCCGCTGGTGTGCCGCTGAGCGCTTTCATCGAAATGTCGTCAGTCATGATGAGGTTGTCGAACCCAATATCGTCACGGATCAGCCGCATCATCTTGGGCGACAAGGTCGCGGGATGGGCGTCAATCGCATCATACACCAAATGCGCTGTCATCCCCATCGGCAGATCGCAAAGCGCCTTGAACGGAGCAAAGTCAAGCACATCCAGATCATCACGTGCTGCATCGACGCGCGGCAGGTCAAAATGGCTGTCCATGGTCGCGCGGCCATGACCCGGCATATGTTTAACCACGGGCAAGACACCGCCCGCCAGCATTGCATTGGCCGCTGCGCGGCCCATCATGGTGACACGTGCGGGGTCACTGCCATAACAACGATTGCGCAAAAACTCATGGGTTGCGGGGCCAGCCACATCGACCATCGGGGCGCAATTGCTGTCGATGCCGACGCTGCGTAATTCGTGCGCGATGATCCGGTATTTCAGGTACATTGCTTCTTCGGCTTGTTCGCCAGCTATCGCCACAAAATCGAGCGGTGGCAGCCATTCACGCCAATGTGGCGCACGCATGCGTTGGACGCGCCCGCCTTCCTGATCAATGGTGATCACCGCGTCATGGCTCACGGCGGTGCGCATGTCGTCGCATAGCGCGCGCACCTGATCGGGGTTGTTGATGTTGCGGGCAAACAGGATAAAGCCGAATGGATTGGCATCACGAAAGAAGGCCTTTTCATCCGCAGTCAGGCGGTGGCCCGTTGCATCCATAATAGTGGCGCCATATGGGCGCATCAGCGCGTCACAACCGGGATACAATCGGCGTTTTCGGCCACAAGTGCGGCGCAGAACCGGCGGGCATCGGCAATGTCCTGAAACCCCATGGCGCGCAGACGGTAGAACACCCGTCCACCACTGGTCGCTTTTTGAACAATCCGTTGTTTATCTCCCAAAAACGCATCAAAACGTCTTTGCAGAACATCCCACTGCTCACGTGCAACTTCGGGGCTATCAAATGCGCCCAACTGTGCCAGACGTGTACCTGCTGGTAAGCTGCTTGCATCAACTTCTTTGGTCTTTGGCGCGGTCGCAGATGTATCAAGCGATGCCTGCACCACAGTGGCGCGCGCTGCAGCTGCAGGACGCCGTTTGGGGCGCAGGGACTGACGCACACCCGGTGCATCGATGCTAGCAGGTTGCGTGATCGCCACAGCCTCGGCAACTTCTGCCGCAACGGTCGCGACCACCTCTTCAGGATCGGCGGCCATCTCAGTCAGGGGTGCGACGCCTTCGGTCAATTGAGCAACCAAATCATCGACATTCCCAGACTGCAACGCAGCAGCAACATCCGCAATTTCCGCGTTCGGAAGGTTCTCTGGCACCGCATCCTGTGGCGCAGGTGCAACCATCGCAACAGTTGTGACCTGATCATCTTCGGTTAATTCGGTCGGGCGGGGTGCCAAACGCAACTCATCGGCGGGTTTTCCAGATGTGCCATGCGCGGCAATCACGTTGACGGACAAGCCTTGGTGTTGGGCCAGTTTGCCGCCTGGTTCTTCGGGCCGCACCCGCATTTCGCCTTGCGCAGCGCGGACCACGGGAATGCCGCTCACATCCCGTACCAACAGCTTGTAGCCCCAGACACCAATGCCAACAATCAATGCCAGTGACACGGCTGCACCTGCCACGTTGGTCAATGTTGTCAAACGGTTAGAAGGTGTTGTGACGCTAAAGCTATCATCCGCGTCAGCGCCGTAACCGCCCGCCATTGGGGAGGAAGTGAAATCTGCCATTGCTGCCTCGCTGCCCACGTCGGTACATTGCCGTGCGGGTCCATCTTTGGTTTGCCTGTGACGGCGCGCGTGCGATTTATCGCATCTGAAGCGCCGGTGTGACCCCTAGAATACCAAGACCAGCCGCAATTACAATCGCCGTGGACCGTGCGAGGGCAATTTTTGCCTGAGATATCTTAGGCGCGTCCTCCTGAATGAAGCGCAGCGACGTGTCGTCGTTGCCCCGATTCCAAAGCCCATGCAATTCGCCCGCAAGTTCATAGAGGTAAAACGCAATCCGATGTGGTTCATTGACGCGTGCCGCTGTTTCCACAAGGCGCGGCCATTCGGCAATCTTTTGCAGAACTTGAAGCTCGGCATCATGATCCAGCACGCTAAGGTCGGCCGCCTTGAGCGCCGCATCACTCACATCAATCCCGGCCTCGGCAGCTTTGCGCAACACCGATGCCACACGCGCATGCGCATATTGCACGTAAAACACCGGATTTTCGCGGCTCTGTTCCAGCACCTTGTCAAAATCGAAATCCAGCATCGCGTCGTTCTTGCGGGTCAACATGACAAACCGTGTCACATCCGAACCAACCTGATCAACGACATCACGCAGGGTCACAAAAGTCCCCGCCCGTTTCGACATCTTAAACGGCTCACCGTTTTTGTAGAGCTTCACCAGCTGGGTCAGCTTGATATCAAGCGGCACCGTACCACCGGACAGCGCCGAAACGGCGGCTTTCATCCGTTTGACATAGCCGCCATGATCAGCGCCAAATACGTCGATCAATGCGTCAAAACCGCGCTGTACCTTGTCATAGTGGTACGCAATATCTGGCGCAAAATAAGTCCAACCGCCATCAGATTTCATCACTGGACGGTCCACGTCATCGCCGTGTTCAGTTGATTTGAACAGAGTTTGAATGCGCGGTTCCCAATCTTCGGGCAGTTTGCCTTTTGGCGGCTCCAAAGTGCCTTCGTAAATTAGGCCCTTTGATTTCAAATCTTCAATCGCCGCCTCAATCCGGCCCGTGCCATAAAGCGACTTTTCGGAATAAAACACATCCATCTCAACGCCCAGCGCCTTCAGGTCACTGCGGATCAGGTCCATCATCGCGTTGGTAGAAAACTCGCGAACCTCAGAAAGCCAGACGGCTTCGTCCTTGTCGACATAGGCATCGCCAACTTGCGCTTTTAAGGCCTCTCCAACCCCGATCAGATAATCACCAGGATAGGTGCCTTCGGGCCAATCCACCGACAAATCATGTGCTTCAAGGTAGCGGTTATAGACTGAGCGCGCCAAAACATCGACCTGCGCGCCACCGTCGTTGATGTAGTATTCGCGTGTCACATCCCAACCTGCGTAATCCAGCAAACTGGCCAGCGCGTCGCCAAAGACAGCGCCGCGTGTATGACCGACATGCAAAGGCCCGGTAGGGTTGGCAGAGACATATTCGACGTTGACCTTTTGCCCCTGCCCCAATGTCGCACGGCCAAAATCCGTGCCTTGCGCCAAAACTGCCGCGGCGACGCTTTGCCATTCGCTGGCTGCAAGCCGCAGGTTCAGGAACCCTGGCCCCGCAACATCTGCCGAGGTGATACGCGGGTCTTGCGCGAGTTGCACAGCGAGCGCATCCGCAATATCGCGCGGTTTCATACCTGCAGGTTTGGCCAGAACCATCGCTGCATTTGTCGCCATATCGCCATGCGCCGGATCGCGTGGCGGCTCCGCTGTGATCGCATCCATGTTCAGATTGGCAGGCAACATTTCCTGCGACACCATATTTTCAAGTGTGGCAATGATCAGCCCGCGCATTTCAGCAAAGAGGTTCATATCTGCATTCCTTATTCTCTGCTCATGTATCACTTGGATAAATGCAGTCAATCGACCGCAACAGAACAAAATTCACAAGGTCAGGTCGAAAGTTGTGCTTTTGATATTGCGCGATGATGTCCCGCCCAGAAATAGCAGAATATCCAGAGCGATTTCTGGGGTCTTTTTGGGGACCATCACCGTGTGGACGCGCATTGATTTTGATGCAACAGCATCGCCCAACGCGGTCGCCGCCGCCTCTATTGCGGCACACATGCCCTGTTCAACCAGTGCCAA
>JBPOFE010000094.1:0-13867 GCA_051252035.1 Sulfitobacter sp. | reverse complement strand
TGGGCGAGGAACAATCCGGCCAGATGCGCGATGTGGGCTTTGAGATGTACCAAAGCATGCTGGAAGAGGCGATTGGCAAGATCAAAGCTGGCGAAATGGAAGGCGTGCTGGATGATGATGGCCAATGGGCACCGCAGATCAACCTCGGCGTGCCTGTTCTGATCCCCGAGGCCTTTGTGCCTGACTTGGATGTGCGTTTGGGCCTTTACCGTCGCCTCAGCAGCCTAAGCACCAAGGTCGAGCTGGAAGGCTTTGCCGCAGAGCTGATTGACCGCTTTGGCAAACTACCGCGTGAAGTGAATACACTGATGCTGGTGGTCCGGATCAAGGCGATGTGCAAACGTGCAGGCATTGCAAAATTGGACGGCGGCCCAAAAGGCGCGACCATTCAGTTCCATAATGATAAGTTCGCGTCACCTGAAGGGCTGGTGTCATTCATTCAAGACCAGCGTGGGTTGGCTAAGGTCAAAGACAACAAGATCGTCGTGCGCCGTGATTGGAAAAACGACGTGGATAAGATCAAAGGCGCTTTTTCCATTGCACGTGATCTGGCAGAGCATGTGATTGCCAAGGAAAAAGCGACGGCAAAGCGCAGATCGTAACGCAGACTTAACGTGCAACCTTACCCTTAAATGGGCATATTATCGAACAGATCATCCTCATCTTCTGACGCATCTGTCTTTGTCGGTTCTTTGGATTTCAACAAAGCACGCAGACGTTCCGCTGCCTCGGCCTTTTCTTGGCCACTGGTGTCCGACATCTCGCGTTCCAAGCGCGAGATTGTCTCATCGAGGGTTGTCTGGGTCATGGCAGTCTCCCTTTTTGATGTAGATTGAGCAGATACTCAGGTCAGTGCTGACCAAGGTAAACATACCACTTATTGTTTGCCTTGAGGTTGATTCATATCAACCTAAAAGTGAATCACTTGTTAATATGGCAGTAATTCGCACATTAAATGGTTCGAAAATATGAAGGTCAGGAGCGTTATTGCGCAGGCTCTGAACTTTGGCGCATTTCAATCCGGCCCATATGTATCATCAGCGCAAATCCCGCTGCCGCCATAATCAGTACGGCGGTGACCAGCGGCTGAATGGTGCCATCAAACAGCGCGCCCACCGGGGCCACAATCAGAGCGGCGACAACTGTTGAGAACGCCCCCGTGACCGAGGCCGCCATCCCCGCGATATGGCCCATCGGTTCCATCGCGATGGCGTTTAGGTTGCCCAAGGTCAACCCGGCCTGAAAGAACAGACAGGTCTGCCAGATCACAAAGGCCGCAAAGCTATAGGGCTCAGCCATGCTGCCCAAATCAAAGGCGATCATCCCCCCGGACAGCAAGACTTGCATGCCCAGCGTGATCGTTACCAAGCGCCGCATGCCGTAGCGCACCACCAGCATGGCGTTGAGGATACTCGCGCTGCCGGCCGCGAGGGCGATACCACCAAACCAAAACGGAAAACTGCCTGCGCGGTCGAATACCTGCGCATAGATCGGCTGCACCAACATCAATGTGATGATCAGCATGCCCATTGCAAGAGTCTGGACCATAATGGAAAGCCGCACCGTCGGATGGCTGAATATCTCAGTCACAGCGGCAGCCATGAGCTTGGCCTTGAACGGGCGGCGCCGTTGAGGTGGCAGCGTTTCCGGCAACCGGAGCCACATCCAAGCCGCAACGGTCACTGCAAAAATAATGAAGGCCAAAAAGATACCACGCCAACCGATAAGAATAATGATCAAGGCACCCAATGCAGGGGCCAACACCGGCACCAGCGTAAAGACCAGCATGACAAACGAAATGATCCGCGCCATTTCCCGACCCACAAACAGATCGCGAATGATCGCAGCCGACACCACACGGGGGCCAGACGCACCCAGCCCTTGAAACACCCGCGCAATCAGCATGACTTCTAATGTTGAACTCACCCATGCCACCGATGCCGCGATGACATAGATTGCAATCCCACAAAACACGATACGGCGGCGGCCATAGGCATCCGAGAGCGGCCCTGCCAAAAAGGTACCCAAGCCCATGCCAAGGAAAAATGCGGTCAGGATTAAAGGCGCGCGATAAGCCAGATCGGGGGCCAACTCTGCTGCGATCTCTGGCAGGGCGGGCAGCATGGCATCCATTGAAAACGCAATGGTTGCGAACATCATTGCGATCATCGCAACAAATTCGACACGTCCTAATTTGAAATCAGGGTTTTTAGATAACACACAAGGCTCCGACTGATCAGCCGGTTCACATGACGCGACTTGGCGTCAGCTTAACCTAGGGTTGCGTTAAGTACAATCGCGAAAAGCACCTTAGGCGACAGCTCTGTGTGCATTGCCAGATATGTCATTCAAATTCATCGATCGCTGAATATACTGAACCTTTGTCACATCGCGCAAATGATCAAATTGCCCCGCCCATTCAGCCCCCATGGCAAATACCGACACGTTGTAATTCACAATATCAGTGTGCTTTTGTTCCCATGTTTCTTCCGCAAGCACCCGCGATACAAAGCGGCAGCTTTCCAGCACCGCACGGCGCTCTTCGTAGGTCTGAATGCAAGGCACCCCTTCAAAGAGGGCAAAATCATCCGTCGCACAGCCGATGATCAATTCATCGCCAAGCGCCGACAACCGACGCAGCAGGTCAGCATGAGATTGGTTAAACTGATCAAAGCGGCCATAGGACAAGACGACGCGATGCCCCGGTGTCATACCGATCATAACGCTTCAGCCTTGGCGTGTGCGCTTGTTGAAGGGCCTATTTCATTGCGCCAAACCGCTTTTATGCTGCGTGTGGTGCCGATTTCGCTGCGATCCATTTCAAAAGACCGTGCAAACGCACCGATGGCCACTCTGCGTTGATATTGTGATGATTGTATTAAGACCACCGCATCCGGCGTTGCCTGTTTTTCTGCCATTTTACCCGCTCAATATTTTTTTGGATGGGGGTTTTTACCCCTCATTAAGTCCAGAGTAGGTCAACACATATCACGACGCAAAAGGAAATTCTTGGCTGCGGTGCAGCATGTGACTTGTATAACACCATCCCTTGCGATGGTTATTGTGCTTGCTCAGACAATTCCGCAATCACCTGCGCCCAAAGTTCGGGCGGTTGCGCGCCCGGTACGGCGTGTTTACCCCCAACGATAAAGGTAGGCACCGACGTAATCCCCATCTGGCGGCTGTGCGCATCCCGGTCGCGAATGTCCTGCGCATCCACATCCGTCTGCAACAGCTTGGTCATAACCGCCGCATCCAGATCGATGCCATCGGCGATGTCTGCCAGTACTTCAACATCACCGATGTCGCGCGCATCCACAAAATACGCTTGAAACAAGGCTGACACGGCGGCGATCTGGCGGCCCTCGATTCCAGCCCAATGGATCAGGCGATGGGCATTTAGCGTATTTGGCGTCCGCTTCATCGCCTCAAAATTGATCGTCAGCCCCGCAGCCTTAGCATGTTCAACCACGGGCGCATAAGCGCGCACCGCGCCGTCTTTTCCACCAAACTTGGCTTCAAGATACGCGCGCCTGTCCATGCCCTCGGCAGGCATTTCGGGGTTCAGCTGAAAGGGATGCCATTCGATCACAAAAGGATGGCCCGGGTGATCGGCCAAAGCCTTATCCAGATGCGCTTTGCCGATATAGCACCACGGGCAAATCGGGTCTGACATGATGTCAAGTTTGATCGGTTCGGACATGGGTTTAGGCCTCATATGCGGCCCTCAGTGACCGACGCAACAATTTGCCGTTTGCCCCCAAAGGCAGCGCAGGCAGATGAACATAAAGGCGCGGTTGTTTGTAGCGCGCCAACTTGGTTTCGGCATAACGGTGCAGCGCGGCTTCGTCCAGTGCGGTGGCGGCAGTGTAAAATGCCGCGATCACAAACACATCCGGTTTAACCTGTACCTGACAAACACCGATTCCGTCGACACCGGGGGCATCCGCCAACGCGGCCTCGACCTCAAGCGGCGAGACGCGAAAACCACCTGCGTTCATCATATCGTCGTTGCGGCCCAGATAGGTGATTTGGCCATGACCATCCATCACCCCCTGATCCCCGGTCAGAAACCATTCCCCCTGATAGCGCGCGGCGGTTTGTTCGGGCGCGCCCAGATAACCCAACATCAGTCCCGGATCGTCGCGGTGGATCGCGATGGTGCCAGGGGTCTGGCTGGGCAAAGGGCCATCATTACCCAATATCGCCACCCGGCGACCCGGTTGCGGTTTCCCGATTGCCGCGCCTTGTGCCGGGGTCGCTGGGCTACTTGAGATAAAGGTTGAACACTCCGACATGCCAAAGGCTTCGTAGACGGCTGTTCCGCTGCGTTGCTGCCACGCGGTTTTAATTGCATCCGACATCTTTTCACCCGCGCTCAAACCATGGCGCAGGTGTGGCAGGTTCAGCGGTGCGTCATAATCCGCCAGAATCTGGCGATATACCCCCGGTGCCGCCGCAAAAATCGTCGCTTTGTGACGCGCCAGCAAAGCTGGAATATCTGCCGCCTTGGTCCCCGGTACCGGGATCAACGCAGTCGCCCCCATGGTCCAGGGGTCCATCAACCCGGTGCCAAGCGTATAGGTCCAATTGAACGCACCCGCATGCAATACCCGATCGGAACGCCGTAATCCGTACCACCCGTCAAACATCATTTGCCGCGCCCAAATCGCGCGGTGCGCATGCATCACTGCCGCAGGTTTGCCCGAGGTGCCGGAGGTATAAATGACATACCCCAACCTGTCGGCGTCCCCCATCTGCCAATCGGCGGCGGGCAAATCCCACATCACCTGCAACTCCGGCACGGTTATGGTCGTGTCAAATGCCGGGCAGGGCACATCCATGTCCCGTAAGATTGCGCGCGGGGCAATATCTGTGATGATCTTGGTCACTTCCGCTTCCGTCAGTGCCGCAGAAGTCGGCACCGGCACCATGCCCGCGGTCAATGCCCCTAGATAACACAGTGGAAAATCCACCGTATTACCAAGCCGCATCAACAGCACATCACCGGGCGCAAATCCCGCTTGAACCAAGCCCGTGGCGATGCCGCGCACCGCTCTTTGCACATCGCCGTATGTCCAATCGAACTGGCCATCTGGCGACACCATCGACAACGCTACTTTGTCGTGCAAATCGTCGGCCAGTGCCAACACATGCGCTGCCAGATTGAACGGGTTGGGGCTGGGACCAATTGAAAGATGTGATCTGTGAGGGGCCATGCCCCGCGCTAGCGCAGCTCAGCGCGCGTTGCAAGGTGGTACGCAGACGGGTATAGCCAGTGTTATGAGCACTCAGATCTTACCATCACTGATCCAGATCGCTCGGCAATCCGGCGAAAACGACGTGGTGCCGGCCGTTGATCTTGGCGCGCGCGTTCGCACCCTGCGCAAGGCCCGGAAATGGACGTTGGCGCAAGCCGCAACACAGGCAGGTCTAGCGCGCTCAACCTTGTCTAAAATCGAAAACGGCCAGATGTCACCCACCTATGAAGCACTGAAAAAGCTGGCAGTGGGCCTTGAGATTTCCGTACAGCAATTGTTCACACCGCCTGCCGCCGAGCAAATCACCGGGCGCATGACGGTGACAAAATCGGGCGGCGGGGCCGCCAAGGCCAGCACCACCTATGAACATGAACTGCTCGCCGACACGTTACGTAAAAAACAGATGTTACCCTACCGCGCCCGTGTCCGTGCCCGCAGGATGGAAGCATTCGACGGCTGGGTGCGTCACGACGGCGAAGAATTCCTTTACGTGCTGACGGGTGTGATCCGTCTGTTTACCGAATTTTATGAACCCGTCGACATGCGCCGCGGCGACAGCGCCTATTACGACGCCACCATGGGCCACAACGTCATTTCCATCAGCGACGAAGACGCAACCGTTCTTTGGGTTACATCACTGACTTGACCCAAGTTCATCTGGTCAGAAAAACGCAAGAGGGTGAGGGGGCGAAGCCGTTTCAGTGGTGATCGTCGAAGAGCGCCTTAAGCGCAAAATGTCCAACCCCAACCGCAATCAATTGCGCGACAATAAATGCCGGAATATGCGCTGGATTGATCCCCGCAAAAGTATCGGAAAATCCGCGCGCAATGGTGACAGCGGGGTTTGCAAAACTGGTCGAAGCGGTAAACCAATAGGCCCCGGTGATGTAAAGTGCGACCAATGTCGGCACCGCCTCAGCGCGGGCCTTGAGGCCGCCAAAGATCACCATCAACAAGCCAAAGGTCGCGATCAGTTCAGATAACCACTGAGCGCTGCCGGTGCGGTGTAGTGTCATTGACCATTGCCAAACCGGCAAATCAAACATCAGATGTGTGGCCCAGACGCCGAATATACCACCTAGTACCTGTGCCGGAACATAGCCCGACAGATCACGCCAAGGCAGTTGCCCACGCAAAGCAAACGCCAACGATACCGCCGGATTAAAATGCGCACCCGAAATCGGCCCCAAGACCGTGATGATCACATAAAGCATACAGCCTGTGGCAATCGCATTCGCCAACAGGGCGATTGCCACATTACCCTGCGCCAGCGATGCGCCCATGACGCCGGATCCGATCACCGAAATCAACAACAATGCGGTGCCAAGCGCCTCTGCCGCCAAACGACGCCTCATGTCACGGCCCCACATCTGGTGAGATGCACTTGCAGAGCTGCACGGTCCATTTCCTCAATCGGGCCGGCCAGAAACGCATCCGCACGGCGCTGCAAAATCGCATAGGCCTCGGCAAACGCCGCCTCAGCTTGATCCGGTGATGCCGCTGCCGGGTCTTCAACACCCCAATGCGCGCGCAGCGGGGTACCGGGCCACATCGGGCAGGTCTCAGCCGCCGCTGATCCACAGACGGTGATCACGATATCCATTTCGGGGGCGTCCTGCGTCCCAAACTCATCCCAACTTTTCGATCGGAACGCGCCGGTTTCGTGGCCCTTCTTTTTGAGCAGGGCAACAGCATGTGCGTTCACCTTCCCGGCGGGCTGACTGCCCGCAGAAAAAGCCGTGACCCGGCCGTCGCCATGGTGGTTCAGCAATGATTCCAACAAGATTGATCGGGCAGAATTCCCGGTACAAAGAACAAGAATATTCATCGGATAGAGAGCCTTTGGAAGTTCGGTTAGGCATAGCGCCTAGCCGCCGGACATTGCAGATTTATGACATCAACCCTTTGGCTCCCACCACCAGACCTCAGGCATGAAATTTGGTCCGTCACCATAGATCGGCAAAACATCGGGGTATTTCATCTGCGCGTCATGCGCGATCAGACCTTCATTATACTGCCAGAACGGGATCACATACCGCCCTGCGGTCAATACCCGGTCCAAGGCCCGCACAGCAGAGGTAAAGTCATCCGAATCCCGCGCGGTCAGCATCCGGTCAATCAAGGCATCAATCGCAGGTGATTTGACCCCCATCAAATTGCGTGATCCGGGCTGATCCGCCGCTTCGGCCCCCCAATAAAACTTCTGTTCGTTGCCGGGGCTGAGCGACAGCGCACGACGGAAGGTGGTCATGTCGAAATCAAATTCATTGGTGCGGGCCACAAATTGTGCGTCGTCTACGGTTTCAATCTCGGCGGCGATGCCCAACCGTTTCAGCGCTTGCAGATACAACTCCGCAATCGCCAAATCCTGACTGCTCCCTTTCGACATCAAGATTTTGAACGACAGCGCCGCGCCATCCGGCCCGCGCATCGTGCCATCTTGAGCGGAATATCCCGCCGCCTCGAGTTGTTTCAAAGCCGCACGAATACCCGCGCGGTTGCGCACAGACCCATCCGCAACGGGCAGGGCGTATCCCTCTAGCGTGCCCGGCAAAAGATCATCCGCAAAGGGAGCGAGTAATTCCGCAACTTCGTCCGGAGCCGCGCCTTGTTGCATCGCCAATTGTGAATTGGAGTAATACGACGTGATCCGGGGCAGCGCGCCACCTGTCAGTGTTTCATTAATATATTCAAAATTGAACGCATGGATCAACGCGTCACGCACACGCCAGTCGTTAAACGGTGCGCGGCGGGTGTTCATTACGAACCCGGTCATACCCGAAGGCTTTTGATGGGCGAAGGTCGACTTCACCACATCGCCGCGTTCAATCGCCGGAAAGGTATATTGGCTGGCCCAGGTTTCGGCGTTGAATTCGCGCACGGCGGATATTTCACCTGCCTTGAACGCCTCAAACAACACCGACGCATCGCCGTAAAAGTCGATCACGATCTGATCAAAATTGTTGGCACCTTGGCGAAACGGCACATCGGCCCCCCAATAATCCGGGTTCCGATCCAGAATAACCTGACGACCCGCCTGATAATCGCTTACCACATAAGGCCCCGATCCCAACGGGACCTCGGCTAATGGTGCATTGGCAAAATCTTTACCTTGCCACTGTGCTTTCGACAGGATCGGGCGCATACCCGCCAACAGCGCCAATTCACGGTTGTCGGTGTTAAAGGTGAACCGCACCTTGCGCGGTCCGGTCTGTTCAATCGTTTCAATCTGCGACCGCAGCCCGTGATAGCGCGGGTGCCCAACCGTCCCCAATGTGTCGTAGGAGAAAATTACATCCTCAACGGTCACAGGTGTACCATCAGAGAATCGGGCCTCTGCGCGCAGGGTAAATTCAACCCAGGATCGGTCTTCTGGTGTCTCAATTGTCTCTGCCAACAGCCCATAAAGTGCAAAAGGTTCGTCCCAGGACCGGCCCATCAGAGTCTCATGGGTAAAGAAACGTAACTGCCAGGGCACCGTGCCTTTGCGGACATAAGGGTTAAGGCTGTCAAAGCCGCCGGTGTTGCCAAGCGTGATCTTGCCGCCTTTGGGTGCATTCGGGTTCACATAAGGCAAGGACACAAAATCAGGTGGTAGGGCAGGGTCGCCATACATAGATATCCCGTGCTGGGGTTCCGCAACGGCCATCGTGGCCCCAAAAACACAAGAGAGAATCAGTGAAGAAACCCCCGCAACGCACCGCATCTTCTGGAAAATATCTTTTGCCATTTTCGAAACAATCTCGCTCTGCCCTTGTTTTACTGAACCAATCCTTAACTGTGGATTCTGGGGACATCAAACTTTTAACTTGGCGCGCGGCGCCGAAACGCTTATAAAGACCTTACTGCTCGATAGGTTTCTTGCCTGTATGAAACCTGCCTCAATAACTTAACGCCAGCTTCGTGCTGGCGTTTTTTTTTGGCGGTATGGTAAGCACCCTGAACAGAACCACGCAATTGTGCGTTTCCTTTGCAGATGCGGCACGGCATGATGCACACGCAGCATACATACGGAGAATCCCCATGGCTTTTACAATCGACCTTTCCGGCAAAACCGCCGTGATCACCGGATCAAACTCTGGCATCGGCCTTGGCATTGCATGGGAATTGGCGCGGGCGGGTGCAGATATTGTGTTGAACTCATTCACCGACAACGAAGAAGACCACGCGCTCGCTAAGCAGATCACAGACGAGACCGGCGTGAAGGCACGCTATATTCAGGCGGACATGTCTAATGGCGACCAGTGCCGCCGCTTGATCAAAGACGCGGGGGTCTGCGATATATTGATCAACAACGCAGGTATCCAACATGTCGCGCCAATCCCGGATTTCCCGGTTGAGAAATGGGACGCGATCATCGCGATCAACATGTCTTCGGCGTTTCACACCACCGCCGTTGCCCTGCCAATGATGCGCAAGGCAGGCTGGGGTCGGGTCATCAACATCGCCTCGGCCCATGGTTTGACCGCGTCGCCGTTCAAAGCAGCCTATATCGCGGCAAAACACGGCATTGTCGGTCTAACCAAGACCACAGCGCTTGAGACCGCTAAGGAAGACATCACCTGCAACGCAATCTGCCCTGGCTATGTGCTGACCCCGATTGTGGAAAAGCAGATCCCCGACACGATGAAAGAATACAACATGACCCGCGAAGAGGTCATCGAGAACGTGATGTTGACCCGTCAGCCCAGCAAAGAATTCGCGACCGTGGAGCAGATGGGCGGCACCGCGACATTCCTTTGTTCAAACGCTGCGGCGCAGATCACTGGCACCACGATCAGCGTCGATGGCGGCTGGACGGCGCTGTAAGTGGCCAAAAAACGCATCAATCTGGCACTTCAAGGCGGCGGCGCACATGGCGCATTCACTTGGGGCGTGTTGGACCGTCTGTTGCAAGACGACGAGATTGAGATTTGCGGCATTTCCGGCACCTCCGCTGGTGCGCTGAATGGCGCGGCGCTTAAGGCAGGGATGATCACCGGGGGCCGCGAAGCGGCGCGCGAAAATCTCGATTGGCTCTGGGCGCAAGTATCTGGCGTCAGTGATTTGCGCATGGCCCATTGGATGGCCCCATTTGGGGTCGGTGCGTTAAGTCAGGCGATGTCCTATTCGCCGATGGCCGCCCTGACCAATACGGTCACAAGCATGGTTTCGCCCTATAGTTACGGTCCATTTTACAAAAACCCACTGGCTGATATCGTCGCCAAGTTTGACTATGACAAAGTCTGCAACACGCATGCACCACAGCTTTTCATCTGTGCCACGCGGGTGCGCAACGGCAAGATCAAGATATTTGCCGGGGATGAGATTGGCCCGGAGGCGATTATGGCCTCGGCTTGCCTGCCCACAGTGTTCCAAGCGGTTGAGATTGACGACCCCAGCACCGGGCGAATGGAGGCATTTTGGGATGGCGGCTATACCGGTAACCCTGCGCTATTTCCGTTCTTTCGCAAGGACTTGCCGGACAACATTGTTATTGTGAACATCAACCCGCTGGAACGCGACAGCATTCCCAAAACGCCACAGGAAATCCAGAACCGGATCAATGAGATCAGCTTTAACTCAAGCTTGCTGCGCGAACTCAGGGCCATCGAATTTGTGCAGCGCCTGTTGGATGATGGCACCATTCCACAGGGTAAAATGAGCCGGGTTAACATACACATGATTGCGGATGATGATTTGATGCGACAGCTTTCTGTGTCCACCAAAATGACCCCGAATGCGGCGGTGATCGCAAGCCTGAAAGAAGCGGGGTTTAATGCGGCTGAAAAGTTTTTGAACGAGCACGGTCAAGACATCGGCAAGCACAGCTCAATTGACTTACCAAAGATGTTCAGTTGACAGGTTCATCTGCCTTTTCATCCTCTTTCGCCTCAACCTTTTCCATCAGTTCCAGCAAATCGGTCTGACCGTCCGGGTGCGGCAATCCGGTTGGATAGACGAGACCTGCTGAAATCACCAGTTTCGCGGAATCTTCGACGCTCATATCCAACTCGATCACGTCCTTCTTTGGCACAAACAGCAAAAATCCGGACGTCGGGTTTGGCGTAGTGGGCAGGAATATCGACACCATTTCGCCCGAAGGGTCCGACTTTGCAGCGATTTCACCCTTGGCGGTGGTCGAAATAAACCCAAGCGCCCAGATACCGCGGCGTGGATATTCGATCAGGCAGGCGGTCTCAAAACTGCGCTCAGATTGCGCAAAAATCGTTTCAGAAATTTGCTTGATACCTGAATAGATCGTGCGCACCACTGGCGTGCGTTGCACCAGGCTTTCAGCGAATTTGATTAACGAACGCCCCAACAGCCCCTTTGCCATCACGCCGACAATGATCGTAAAGATCAAGAAAATAACGACACCCAGACCGCGCACGTTGATCTGTAGGGACGGATCAAGGCCAAAGAAATCTTGGATCATCCGGTCCGGGTGATAGGCTTGCGGTACCAAGGGCAGCACCCAACCATCGATCCAGCCCACAACCGTCCAGATCAGCCAGATGGTCAGGCCCACTGGCGCAATAACCACAAGTCCGGTCAGGAAAGACGCCCGCAGCCGCCCAATGACGCTGCGCTTGGGATGTACTGGGGTTTCTTTGTCAAAAGGCGTGTTCATCGGTTCATCTGTCTGCGTAGGATCGCATTATAGCTAAGTGTTTTAAGAGACCGCTACAATGGCAGAGCCGTTTTGGCTGTGTAATACCTTTATCGCGTGCTCAAATGCCCCGCAATTTGTGCAGCAAACCGGGCATTGTTGCGCACAAGCGCGATATTCGCGGTCAGCGAACGCCCTTCGGTCAGCTCAAAAATGCGTTGCAACATATAGGGCGTGACGGCCTTGCCAATAATCCCATGCGCAGTTGCATCCGCCTGCGCCTTAGCGATCACCGGGGCAAGGTCGGCGGCAGCGATTTCATCAGCCTTCGGGATCGGGTTCGCAATCAACTGACCACCGGGCAGGCCCATCGCGACACGGGTTTGGTGCGCACGCGCGATATCGGCGGGATCATCCATCCGAAGCGGGGATTTGAGCGGCGAAGTCGCACTCCAGAACGCAGGAAAGCTGTCTTGGCCGACGGTAATTACCGGCACGCCTTGAGTTTCCAAGACTTCCAAGGTCTTTGCCACATCCAAAATCGCCTTGGCCCCAGCCGCAACGACTGTCACGGGTGTTTGGCCCAACTCCATCAGGTCGGCTGAAATATCAAAACTGTTCTCTGCACCCTTATGGACACCGCCAATGCCCCCCGTCGCAAACACCGAAATATCTGCCAGACGTGCCGCAATCATTGTCGCGGCCACGGTTGTCGCCCCGGTGCGTCCCGCGGCGATGCAGACCGCCATATCCGCCCGGCTAAGCTTTGCCACCCCTTTGGCCTGCGCTAAATTCTCGAGCTGATCGTCATCCAAACCGATGTGCAGCGCGCCATCGATCACGGCGATGGTGGCGGGCGTTGCGCCCGCATCACGCACATCCGCCTCAACCTGCCGCGCAACTTCAAGGTTCTGCGGATAAGGCATGCCATGGGTGATGATCGTGCTTTCCAACGCCACAATCGGCGCGCCGGCAGCACGGGCCTTGGCCACTTCGGCGCTGAAACTCAGGGGGAATTTGCTCATATCTTGGTCTCTCCGGAAACGTAAAGGGCGGCGGCTTCTAGCGCGTCATGCAAGGCGTCACCCGCATTGCGGTTTTTCAGCTCAGCCGCGATATGCGCGGCCATAAATGTATCACCCGCCCCGGTGACGCGGGCCACATGCACGGGCGGCGGACTTTGGGTGATGACTTCGGCACCATGTGCTACGGTCGCAGGGTTGCCGCCATCTGTAACAACGGCCCGCGCCGCGCCCCGTGCCATCAGCCCGGTTGCCGCCTGAGCGGATGCGGTAAACACCGTTTCACACAATAGGCCCGCTTCTTCGAGATTGACATAAAGCGTACCGCGCCCTGCTTGCACAAACGGGCTAAGCCGCAGCGCCTTACCCGGTGACGCAGGGGCAACCCGTAAATCAGCCGCTGCCATCAACGGGTTTCGCGCCACTTTGCTCAACAGATCAACAGTCAGATTGCCGTCAAGCGCGATCGCGCCAGTGTATGGTGCGGGCAGGGTGCCATCGGACAGGGGCCGCAAAATCTTGTCACCCGCCGCCTCAAGCGAATGCGCATCTGCGATCGCCGCGATCAAGCCATTTGACCCCTCGACGGCCATATAGCGGTCCGTGGGCAGGTCATCAGAGCGGTACACGTAATCCGTGATCAACCCGCGCACCGCACAGGCATTGATCAATTCGTCCCCCTCGGCATCGCGGCCCACTGCACTCAGCAACGCAGGCCGTAACCCGAACCGCGCCAGCGCCATGCCGATGTTCAGCGCAACACCGCCCGGCAACCGGGTGATCCTTCCCGGCATGTCAGAACCTTGGCGCATCGCGGCCTCAGAGCGGCCAATCACATCCCAAAGGACGGAGCCAATGCATAAAATATCAGGCGTATTCTTCATGCCGCGATTTAGACGCGCGGGCAGGGGTCATGCAAGCGCCCTTATTGCGGCACCGCAAATGTCAGCGCCGCCCAAAGCGTTTCCCAGACCGGCGCATTGGGATCATCA
>JBPOFE010000093.1:0-14033 GCA_051252035.1 Sulfitobacter sp. | reverse complement strand
GCTTCGATCTTGTCGAGCAAGGTTTTCTTGATGGATTTATGCACGATCAAACGGCTGATCGCGCTGCAGTTTTCACCCATGTTCCACAGCGCACCATTGGCGATATGCGCAGCAACGCGGTCAAGGTTTTCCGCGTCTTCCATCACCACGCAAGGGTTCTTGCCACCCATTTCCAACACGATTTCCTTGGCGTTGCTTTCGCCCGCATAGCCAAGAAACCGTTTGCCCGTGACGGTAGAGCCTGTGAAGCTGACCATGTCGATATCCATGTGTCGCCCAATCGGCTCGCCAACTTCCGCACCGCCCCCCGGCAGCACGTTTAACACGCCGCGCGGCACCCCCGCCTCATGCGCCAATTCAGCGATGCACAGGGCGGTCAGCGATGTTTCCTCGGCCGGTTTGACGATCACCGAACAGCCCGCCGCGAGCGCAGGCGCGATTTTCCATGCCATCATCAGCAAGGGGAAATTCCACGGCAGGACCAAGCCCACCACACCAATCGGTTCGCGCACCACCATGGCGATGTGATCATCCGACGCCGGAGCGACCTGATCATAAAGCTTATCAATGGCTTCGGCGTGCCACTTGATACAGTGGATGGTTTCGGGGATATCGACGGTTTCACAATCAAAGATGGTTTTGCCACTGTCGACACTTTCCATAACCGCAAGTTCTCGCGCGTTCCGGGTCAAAAGTTTGGCAAA
This sequence comes from Sulfitobacter sp., assembly GCA_051252035.1. Classification (GTDB taxonomy): domain Bacteria; phylum Pseudomonadota; class Alphaproteobacteria; order Rhodobacterales; family Rhodobacteraceae; genus Sulfitobacter. The sequence continues at coordinate 13,329 of JBPOFE010000093.1, read as the reverse complement.
ACGGATCAGCACGTCCTTACGTTCGGACGGATGAATGCGCGACCAGCGGCCATCGTCAAACGCTTCGCGCGCTTTGGACACGGCGAAATCCACGTCCTCAGCACCACAAGCCGCGATATCCGCCAACTTGTCGTCTGTGGCTGGGTTCACGGATACGAATGTCTTGCCAGATGCCGCAGGCCGATATGCCCCGTCCACAAAGGCGGATGTGGGTAGGTTCAATTCAGCCGCAAGCGAGGTGTATTCTTCTTTTGTAAGTAATTCCATGATCTTAACCCTCTGCCTGAATATGTGCGATGGTGGTCTTTAACACGCGTACGACCTGCTCGAGGCTGCGTTTGTCATCTTTGTTAAGCGGCTTGAGCGGTGCCATCATCCCGCCCGTATCGACACCCGCCATCGTGGTGCCGTGTTTGACGCAAGCGACAAATTTACCGCCCTGTTCAAGCACCCGCATCAGCGGCATCATCGCCGACATGATGCGCCGACCCTTGGCAAAATCACCCTGCACCGCGCAGGCCTCATACAAGGCGACATGTTCACGGGGCAGGAAATTCGATCCGGCACAGACCCAGGACCGCGCGCCCCAGGCAAAAAACTCAAGTGCCTGGTCATCCATGCCACAGGACATCTGGATATGCGGATAATCCCGCGCCAGAAGATGCACGCGGTTGATATCACCGCTGCTTTCCTTGATGGCGCAAATATTGCGGCTGCGACCAACCCGGTCGAGAAATTCCTCGCCCATATTCACGCCCATGCGGCCGGGATAGTTATAAAGCATCACCGGCAGGTTCGCGGCCCGGTCAATGGCCAGCGCGTTGAGCGCATTTTCACGCTCTGTCGGCACCGAATAGGGCGGCGTGCCAAGCAGGATCGCATCCGCTTTCATCTCGCGCGCGCCTGTGGCCAAGGCAATGGAGTCCGGCGTGCGCATCGCCCCGGTGCCGATGATCAGCGGCAAACGGCCCTTGATCCGGTCCTTGGTAAACCGCGCCAGCGCCAACCGTTCTTCGACCGACTGGGCATAGTTTTCCCCCGTTGATCCACCCGAAATGATGCCATGTATGCCCGCGCCAATCAGATGTTCGATCTGATCGGCCAAAGCGTCGTGGTTAAAGCTGCCATCGGGGGACAATGGCGTGACAATCGGGGTATATATCCCCTCAAACTGGAAAATCGGTGTCATAGGGTTCTCATTCTTGGGGCGGCTGCGTCACCCAGTTGCAGGTCAAGCCCGGTGGGCATTACGAATTGTTCGATACGGCCCCGCGACAGGTTCCAATGGGCGACGGCAAGCGCACCTGCGGCCTCCTCATCGCCCGCCTCAATCGCGGCGATAATCGCGTCGTGTTGCTGGCTCGCGGCTGTCAGATTTTCGGCCATTTTCGTGTCTTGAGGGCGGAAAAATGTCATTGAGATGCGGGCATGATCAATCAACAGCCGTTGAAAACTGGGCAGCAGATAGATGTTACCGGCCATCTGCCCGGTGATGTCGTGGAAATGGTTGTTGGCCAGCGCACGCGCGGCAATGTCGCCGCCACGCAGGGCGGTCCTGAATGCGACCTGCGCGTCTTTGAGCGCGGCAATTTGCAATTCTTGCGCGTTTTGGGCGGCCAACCTCAACACGGCGCCATAAATCATTGGCGCGGCCAGAAAGAAATCCCGCAGGGTGCGGTGGCTCATTTCAGCCACGCGCGCACCCCGGTTAGCGCGGATATCCAAATACCCCTCGCCCGCCAGTTGGCGCAGCACCTCGCGCAGCGGGGTTCGCGACAGGCCCCATTGCTCTGACAGCGTGGCCTCGTCCAGATCGGTACCCGGCGTCAGTGTTTGCGTTAAAATCGCGTGCCGCAAATGGTGCAACACGTCTGATTTTGTATGTTTGGCTATCGCCATGCCCTGCCCCTAGTCATCAACTTACAAGATGAGTCGGGGCATAGATAGCATTGCATACAATTTGTGTACAATACTTATTTATCGATTTGCTGCGCTGTGCCCGCGGCCCACAGGCGGGACAGCCGCATTCGCCGCCTTGCGCAATTCGGGCGTATAAAAGGTTTGCCGTGCCCGGCCTGCATGTTTGGACGCGTAAAGGGCAACATCGGCATCAGACAACAACGCTTCCATCGATGGATGTTCGCCGGATTGAAGCCACACGGTGCCAATGCTGGCGGAAATTCGACATTCCTGACCATTGAACGGCACAGGTTCCTCAAGACGGTCAATGATCCGCCGCCCCACACGGCGCAGGATATCATCGCTGCCCACATCGGGCAGAATGACGGTAAATTCATCGCCGCCAACACGCGCAACCACATCTGTATCACGGGTTTCTTCAACCATAATGCGCCCCACGGTTTGCAAAACGTGATCCCCCGCGGCATGCCCAAGCGTGTCATTCACGGCCTTGAAATAGTCCAGATCAATATGCATCACCGCAAAGGATGATTGCCCGGCCACCAGCCGCGACAGCACCGTGTCCATCGCGCGGCGGTTTTTCAACCCCGTGAGCGTGTCGGTAAATGCCTGTTCTTCTGCGGCAATCTTGGCCCCTTGCAGGCGCAGGTTCAAGCGCCGCGATGCCTCCATCGCGGCGGTTTTGGCTTCAACCAGATAAAGCATTTCAATGGCAAGATCGGTCGCGGCAAAATCTGCATTGGTCAGGGAATAATCCCGCACACCGTCCAAGATTGAGATGCCAAACGACAGGTTCACGATAACGCTGCCATCAGAGGTCGGCACCATGATGCCTTTAAGTTCGGACCGTGGCGCGTCGCGCAGTTCGAGGTGCAGTTTCAGATCCGTTGCCCGCCGCAAATCATCCATACAGGCGATGGAACGCGGGCGTTTGACAGCAAAAACCTCAAGAAACCGCTGACCGATCATCGGCGTGGCGCTGCGCATCTTTTGAATTGTTGGCCCGGCGTGTGTGATATGACCCGTCGCACTTACCGTCAGGTGCATCGGGCATAGAATGTCCAGAACTTGCGCAGATAGCATGCCGTTCATCCGACCCGCGCCCCCAGATCAAATTTGCGACCTTGGGAAAAATCAGCCTCAACCAACATGATCGACACGGTTTCGACGCCCTGCCCGCCCCCTGTGTGTTCAAGCAGGGCGAGCGCGCCGTAATCATCGGCCATCACCCGCAAAATACCCATCATCACATGACCATATCCCACCACAGGGGCGTCACAGATCAGGCTAAACTGCCCATTTGCATGTTCGCGCAGCTCAATACGTGGAAGATCAAGGTCAGAGACCGCCAACCGCGCGCGATCCGGAAGGTCATCCAGCGAATGTAGAAAATCCTCAAAATTGACGCCGCCAAACCGCAGCAATCGGCGCACTGCCTCAAAACTCGGGTGCGAGACCAGGTAGGTGCCGATGTCTTCCATGAGGTCGTCGCGCGGGCGGCATAGCAGCTCGGACATCGCATCAAGCAGGCGTGGCGTGAGCGCGTCATCATACATCAACATCGCTTCAAATTCGACGAAATCAAGCTCGGCACGGTGGGTCAGATCAATCCAAATATCCATCCCATAACTGTCACACACGAAACTCTGTATGCTGCGGTTGATAAGCCCATGCATGGCTGTGTCACTCCCAATAATCCCGAGGGCAGAATGGGGAGAAAGGGGTTAAGATAAGGCTGACATGTGGGATTTTAGGTATTTTGGAGGGCAAAAAGCGACTGGCATATGAGACATTAGGCAAAATGCAGCCTGAACGCTGCGGTTCAGGGCAGCACTGTCAGAGGTTCAGGCCTGTCGATCCACCATCCGTTGCACCATAGGCGCGAAATGCCAATAGTCGGGCGTTTCCATATCAGGGCGTTTGCCAGCATCGTCCAGATAGCGCACCGCGATGATCTGTTCGAGATTTGGATTTTTCTCGAATTCTGCCGCTTCATCAGCGGTCATGGGGCCACCTTGCAGATTAAGCGAGTGAACTGACGCGTCGGACAGGCGTAGGAAGTATTCCGGTCGGGTCGCGCAAAGATAGCGTTTCGCAGCCACATGATAACGCACGCAATCGGTGATGACGCTTGGGAAAAAGCGTTCCAGCACCTCGGCCCCCGCGTCCTCATGGTGGCGGTCTTCGGTGTCATCCATGGTGAACATGCCAAATTCACTGGTGAAATGGCCAATATCGTGCAGCAGCGCACCTACGATGATCTCTTCGGGCTGGCCGTTTCGTTCAGCAACGGTGGCGCCTTGCAGCATGTGTTGTCCCATGTTCACTGGCTCGCCCAGATATTCCTCGCCACCGCGCCGCTCAAAGATGGAACCAATGAAATCCACGATGGTCTCACGGCTTAGGCTGTCGATATCCGGTTTCATTCTGCCGCCTCCAGCGCCTGATCTCGGCACATCGCGTCATAGGTCGAGCGCAACCCATCCTTGTCGGCATAGCACCCCTGAAGCCAGCGTGTCCCTGCACCCGAATATCCCTTGCGGGCGTGCAAAACGCGTGTGTTATCCACCAAAAACCCTTCGCCGGGGTTCAGGCGGAAGGTGACCTCCATCGCTGCGTCGTCGATGATTTCGCCAAAGCGGCGATAGGCGGCATAATAGGTGGTCATCTTGTCAAAGGGGACATCCGTGATGGCGGCGAGAGAGCGGTTGTTGAAACGCACCGCGATCAGTTCGCCGTCTGGTGCAAGTTCGATCATCGGGCGGCGGGACGTCAGGCAAACCCCCGCCTCGCCCGCATATTCGAACCGTGCGCAGTGATCCGCGAGGACATTGAAATATTCCTCGTTCTCTTCGCGCAGGCGGCGCGCGGCGGCAAACCCATCGACAACCATGTTCTCACCACCTGCAGCCGAACTTTCGAGGCAATAGAGTACTTGAATCGTCGGAACAGGATCGCGGTAAGGGTTGTCGGTATGCGCCTGAAGGCCAAGCCCGGTATAGGCAAGGTTTGTGGGGTTCACCTGTGTGCGAACTTCAAAATGCCGTCCATAGTTTGTTTCGCGCACATGCCCGAACAGATCGACTATTTTAAATAGCGCGCCTTCCTCAATCGGTCCGTTCACCACCTTGCCAAAGCCATATTTATTCACCAATTCCAGCCAGTGCCGCAGGGCAGCGGCATCGCGTGATAGCTCAGCAAAATCGCCCATGGGAACCTGATCCATCAATTGGGCATCCCAGACGTCGACGCTCGGTGCCGTCCAGCCGCGGTGCCGTGGTTGGGTCGTGTCATAGGCATTCGCCTCAAGCCAACCCAGATCGTAGACAACCATCTTGCCCTCAGGGGCAAAGCTGACCTCCAGCGTTGTGCTTTTCAGATCGACGCTAGTGATGCGCGTATCCGCCGGGATATCCCGCAGCGCAATCAGGCGCTGACCATTTCCGGGCGCACGCGTTTCGGCGTCATGCGCGTTGTCGCGTAGCCAGATCGCATGAAAGCGGCAGGTCTTATTTGCTGTCTTGAGCGTCAGGTATTTGCCCGATGTGTCAACGGTAACGGAGGTCATAATGTGATCCTTGCTCGGCAGATTTATGGCGACAGGATTGCAACTGCCTGCCATAAGATCAAATTAGCAATTATCGCACTGAGGCATTGATCAGCTAATGTATAACCCTCAATTCAAAATGCCCCCGCTGGAGTGGATACGCGCATTCGAAGCTGCCGCCCGTTGTGGCAGCTTTACGGCGGCCGCCGCCGAGACCGGGCTGACGCAATCGGCCATCAGCCAGCGGATCGGGCACCTTGAAAAGCAACTGGGAACAACGCTTTTCTATCGGCGTGCTCGGTCTATTGAACTGTCTGTTGAAGGCGAAGCATGGCTGCCGCATGTACGCAGCGCCCTCGATAATTTGCATAACAGTTCCGAGGCGCTCTTTGGCACGGGTCGGGGTCAACTGACGATCTCAGCCAGCCAATCCATCATTGAATTGTGGCTGCAACCGCGCCTTGAGGGATTGGGAAAGATCGCCAAGGGCCTGTTGACGGTTCAATCCATGGTGCTTGGAACGCACGAGGCCGCAATAGATGATGTCATCCGCATCCGCTATGGTGCGGGCGACTGGCCCCATGATCATAAAATCCAGCTGTTCGATGAACAGATTGTCCCGTTGGCATCCCCAGCACTCGCGCAAAGCGGCGGGCATTGGACGGGTTGGCCACGCATCGCCTGTTCTGGGCCGCGCCCCAGTTGGAGTACCTGGGCCACCCGTTTTGGCATTTCAACAACCCCGGTTCCGCATCTGCGGTTTGATACATTCCTGTCGGCGCTTGGGGCGGCGCGTGGCGGAATGGGCGTGCTTCTGGGATCACTTCCGCTTTGTCAGGCGGATATCAAAGCGGGGAGGCTGGTGAGGCTCGGTAAGGATGTATTGGCGCATCACGAAAGCTATTGGGCCATCGCCGGATCGGACGCTGTCGCACGGACCCAATGGGACGCGCTTGTTGAGGAACTGACCTGACGATCGGCTGCACCGTCTGATCACATTGTTGCTTGGAATGTGACGAGGGAAGGGCTGAGCTTGAATAAGCTGGCATATCGCCACCCACAAATGCCCCTCAGAAATCCGTCGGCGCGCCACCTTCCGATTTGCGACGTGCGACAAAATCCGAAAGTTCATCGCGGATACCTGCGTCCATCGGCGGCTCTTCAAAGCTGGCGACAATCTCTTTGAACATGTGATGCGCGCGCTCGGCGGTCCAGATGCCGCCGGCAACTTCCCAACCTTCAAAATTACGCCAGTCGCTGAGAAACGGTTGATAAAACGCAGTGGTATAGCGGTCTTGGGTGTGTTGGATGCCAAAGAAATGCCCCGCATTGCCCACGGATTTAATCGCATCCAAAGCGATCTCATCCGGTCCCGTCGCGCAAATCTCGGGCTGCATATAGCGTTGGATGTGCTGCAACACCTCGCAGTCCATGATGAACTTCTCCGGGCTGGCGATCAGCCCGCCCTCAAGCCAACCCGCCGCATGATAGACCATGTTGGTGCCGGACTGCACCGCGGCCCAAAGCGAGTTTGAGGTTTCCCACATCGCCTGCCCGTCCGGCACGTTGGCCGCACAAACGCCCGAGGACCGCATCGGCAGGCCATAGAACCGCGCGAGTTGCCCGGTCATCTGGGTTGCGCGCATGTATTCGGGCGTGCCGAATGCGGGTGCGCCGGATTTCATATCGACGTTGGAGGTGAACGTGCCAATCGCACAGGGGCAACCGGGGCGGATGATCTGAGCCAGCACCACGGCACAGAGTGCTTCGGCCAAGGACTGCGCCACCGCACCAGACATGGTAACGGGGGCCATCGCGCCAGCAAGGGTAAAGGGTGTGACAACCAACCCCTGCCCGCGCCGTGCCATCCGCATCCAGCCGTCCATCATCGGAAAGTCGTGTTTCAGCGGCGAGGTGGAATTGATGTTGGTATACATCGACGGGGTTGCGTCAAATTCGTCGTCGGTCAGGCCATTCGCGATGCGGACCATTTCCATGACGTCTTCGACACGTTCCTTACCCAGCGAATAGGCATGCATGACCTTGTCGGTCAGCGTCAGCTTGTCAAAGAGCACGTCCAGATGGCGCACGGAGGCATGCACATCGACGGGTTCCACAGGATAGCCGCCCGCAAAGTGGATACAGTTGAAATACTGGGTCAGGCGTAGCAAATCCTTGCACATCTCACGCGTGCCGGGGACTTTTTTGCCGATGGCCATGTCGAAATAGTTCGGTGGCGACGACACGTTACCAAATACAAGGTTCTTGCCGCCGATGGTGATTTTACGATCCTTGTTGCGTGGGGTCAGGGTGAATTCAGACGGTGCTTTGCCGATCCATTCCATGACAAAATCCCGGCCCATCCGGACGTTTTCGCCGTTTACCGTACACCCGGCTTTTTTCAGGATACCCAGTGCCTCGGGGTTGAGGAATTCGATCCCGATCTCTTCCAATATCCGCATCGCGCCGTCATGGATCGCTTCAACGCCTTCGGGGCCTAGCGGTTCGGTTGGGCGGTCGATATTGATCGGCGGATTCCATGGCATTTGTTCGATAACCGAGGTACCGCGCCGATCCTGCGCCCCAGCGCGGCCGCCCGTACGAGTTCTGCGTTTGGGTGTATCTGCCATGGTGTATTCCTTCTGAAACGTGAGTCCAGAAGGCCCGACACGCAAGTTTCAGACATTTCTATTCGCGACGATAGGTGTCGTTTTCCTCTCAAGAGGGTCGAATATTGGCGCGGATGATTTTATTGCTGGACGCCGTCAAGCCAGCCCGGCAAGTGGCCAATATCGGGTAAAACTATATCTGCATGTGGAGCAAGGTCAGCCTGGGTCGCAATGCCCGTCAGAACTCCAACGCAGGTCATGCCCGCCGCCCTGCCTGCATGCAAATCATGAATACTGTCACCAACCATTGCGATATCTGCAGGGTTCAAATCGGTTTGTGCAGCAAAAGCCAGCAATTGCCCCGGTTCAGGTTTACCGCCATGGCCGCTGTCAAATCCCGCAATAAAATCAAACATCTGTGTGATACCAACTTGCTCCAGATGAGCACGTGCGGGGGCCTCGGTATCATTTGTGGCAATACCCAGCTTTAAGTCTCGTGCCCGCAGATCCGTGAACAGTTTTGTTAACGGCACAGCTTCGCGTTGTGGTGCTTTTTCAGCTTCTTCGTTCAACATATCAAACAGTTGGACATCCGATAGCGATGCAAAATGGGGTTTAAGAGCAGCGGCAACTTGACCTGTCGTCGCCGCAATCACCACGCTATTGCTGTCAAATTTCTGGGCTACAAAGTCAAACCCAATATGCGCCCCAACCTCGATTGCTCGATTGCGATCACCCTTCGTCGCCCGCAGCAGGAATGCCACGGCCCAAGCTTCCCATGTGGCGGCAAAATCAAACAATGTGCCGTCCTTGTCAAAGATCAAGCCTTTGATATTACTGCGATCTACGCTCATGTCCAATTCACCTGCTCTCCGCCCGGCAATGCCGTGCGTGCTTGCATAATCTGTTCATAAGGCAGTGATATACCGTCGCAAAACGCCATCACCCAAGCATCATCCATCATCAAAAAATCCAGCACCGCCCCCAGAAACAACGGGTCTGTGGCGCGCGCACGCAGATCGTCTTCAGACGTGCCAGTACTGGCCAGAAACGTCGGCAGAAGATCATCGTTTGACGCCAGCCATCCCAACACCTGAAGCGCCAGTGTTTCGGCGGAATCCCGCGTAAATGCCATATGCCCTGCCCGTTTTGCTCAATTAGCGAAAGATCGAAACGCTTTGTTAACCAATAGGCGCAATTACGGAGACATGAAAAGTAAATTTACAGCAAACGGGTGACGTCGTGCAGGGCAAAATCCTCATCGTGGATGCGATCGCCACCAACCGGATTGTGCTGAAGGTTAAACTGGCCTCAGCATTCTATCAGGTCGTGCAGGCATCTTGCGTCGCTGAGGCTGCTGTTCTGGCGCGTGAACACAACCCAGAATTGATCATCAGCGCGGTAGCCCTGCCCGATGGTGGTGCGGGGACGCTTTGCACCATGCTGCGCGCATCGTCTGTGACCGAACACATTCCCATTCTGGCTATCGGCTGCCGTCCAAATGCTGATACGCGCATGGCAACGTTAAAGGCGGGTGTCCATGATGTGATCCTGAAACCCTTTGATGATACGTTGTTGTTGGGCCGTGTGCGCAGCCTGATCCGCGCCCATAATGCGGCCGCCGAGTGGCAAATGCGCGAAGACACCAGCCGCGCGCTTGGGCTGGCCGAACCGCCTAGTGAGTTTGAACCGATCAGCCATTGCGTGTTTGTCACCGCAGGCGAAACCAAAACCCACAGTTGGGCCGCACAATTGCGGCCCCTGATGCGGTCAAAACTCACCTGTGCCAGTGCCAAGGACGCCATGCAGGCGATTGAGAATGAGGCCGTACCGGACATTTTTGTGCTTGTCCTGCCCGAAGAGCCGCAAGAAGGCATAGCGGCGCTCAACTTGATTTCGACCTTGCGGGCCAACGCCAGCACGCGGCATGCGGGCGTGTTGGTTTTGCAAACCGCGCCAAACGCCGCATTGGCAACCAATGCATTGGATTTAGGTGCCGATGATCTGATGACAGATGGGTTTGAAGCAGCTGAAATGGCCTTGCGGCTCAGGGCATTGTCGCGCCGCAAACGCATGGGCGAACAGATGCGCGCGACGGTGCGGACCGGGTTGCAAGCGGCGGTCGTCGATCCACTTACCGGATTGCACAATCGCCGTTACGCGATGCCCCATCTTGCCCGCATTGCCGATCATGCACGCAACACCGGGCGGCCCTTTGCAGTGATGGTGGCCGATCTGGATCACTTTAAACGCATCAATGACCTTTATGGTCATGCCTCTGGGGATGCTGTGCTGAGCGAAGTTGCCGAACGATTGCGCAAATCAATGCGCAGCGTAGATATGGTCGCGCGGATCGGTGGCGAGGAATTTATGGTGGTGATGCCCGGTACAACCCTTGCCGATGCGCGTTTGGCCGCCGTGCGTATCTGCAATGAGATCAGCCAAACCGCCTTTGACATCCCCGGAAGTGATCAGCCGATTCACGTCACCATCAGCATCGGCATGGCCATTGGCGGCACGCTGACCAAGGATGATACGCAGGACGACGGAGGCAGCTTATTGGACCGTGCCGACAAGGCGCTTTATTCCGCAAAGATGCGCGGACGTAACCGCGTCACATTAAGCCGCCCCGCCGCATAATCGCATCAGGGCCGTCACGAAATGTGGCTGTTGCAAAGATATGATGCAAAGGTGCGCTCAGAGCGCGCGCAACCAAGAGTTGCAAAGGAAACAAACCCGATCTAGCGTACGGTCATGACGCAAGACAAACCCATCCTTGGAATCACCCTTATGCTGGGTTTTTGCGTTCTCGCCCCCATTGGCGATGCCATTGCAAAAATCCTCGGCACCTCTGTACCGTTGGGCCAGATGGTTCTGATCCGGTTCGCGGTGCAGGCGCTGATCCTGATCCCGTTTGTGTGGGCCACTGGTCGGATGTGGCGCATGCGGGGGCGCATCCTTGCCCTGACGTTCTTACGTACATTATTACATATTTTGGGCATCGCCGCGATGTTTACCGCGCTCAAATATCTGCCGCTTGCAGATGCCGTGGCCATCGCATTCGTGATGCCGTTTTTCATGCTGCTTCTGGGTAAATACGTCCTGAAAGAAGAAGTCGGTCATCGCCGCCTCTTGGCCTGTATTTTTGGATTCATCGGCACTTTATTGGTCATCAAGCCGAGTTTTCTCAGCGTCGGCTGGCCCGCGCTGCTGCCGGTATTTGTGGCGGCGAATTTTTCTGTTTTCATGCTGATCACACGTCAGATTGCCAAGGAAACCGACCCGATTGGGTTACAGGCGGTCAGCGGTGTGATGGCCGTTGGCGTGATGTTGCCGCTGATGTGGCTTGGGGGGCAGATCAACATTCAGGGCTTGGATATCATTGCACCCAACGCGCAGGAGTGGAGTTTGCTGTTGGCGATTGGCACTTTGGGTACGGTCGCACATTTGCTGATGACATGGTCTTTGCGCTATGCGCCGTCGGCCACGCTGGCCCCGATGCAATACCTCGAAATCCCCTTTGCTACACTCTTGGGACTGACGATTTTTCAGGACCTGCCCGACCCGCTTGCGGGTCTTGGCATTCTGATCACCATCGCGGCGGGCCTCTATATTATTCTGCGCGAACGGGCCACCGCGCGCGCGTCACCTGTGACAGTTGTTGTACAACCGGCTGAATAAGCCGCTGCGGTACAATCATCAACATTCCCGGCCCGTCCATCTGAAGGTGGACTGGACCTGTCGCGCGATTTGATGTTCCGCTTTGATAGCCCGGTTTGAACTCCAATCCATCAATCGGCCAGTGCAGCCCGGTGCTGCGCCCGGTGACTGTTGACAATGGAAACAATGAAACCGTCTCTCCTTTGGTGCAGGGCAAGGTGATGTCCGGCGGGGCCACAAAAATCAGCTCCTCCTCAGCCAGCAGAATGCAGGGCTGATGGGAAAATTTGATCAAGGTGTTAAACGCCGCAAGTTGATGGTCCACCCGCGCACCGCAAAATCCAACGCCCAAGATCAACGGCGCCGCGATGCGCTGGAGCGCTTTTTCAAAGTCTGTGCTATCTTGTTCAGCGATATGATGTTGGTGTGCGGCTGGTATCTGTGCCAAAATATCGGGGTGAATTGAATCAAAGTCGCCAATCACCGCTGCCAGATCGACACCTGCCTTTATCGCCAATGCAGCCCCCCCATCCGCCGCAACACAGAGCGGGGCAAGCGTTAGTGATTTATGCAGATCGTCCGGCGTAGCATGCCCACCACCCACAAGAGTGATTGGATGCTGTGCTTGGACAATCGGGTCAATATTGTGAACAATGGGCTTTATCATGGTCAATTACTGCCCTTTTCGGAAACAGATCACAATGTCGCCATGAAATGATACGCTTCTGGGCACAGATTCGGGCCGCTTTGGTCTTGGACTTCATGGTAAACGATAGGCTGCAAAACCGCAGAGGACGAGCATCCGATGATGAGTAATAATAAAATTTTAACAGTCTCCTATGGCACGTTTTCGTGCACCTTGGAGGGATTTGACGATTCTTTTGGCACGATGAAAGCCATTGCGGAGTATTTCCGCGGGTTGTCGTCTGATGCCCCCTATTTTGGCGCAGAACCACCGCAACCAGATGCAGAGATGCTTGCACGGATCGCGCAGAATGAAATTTCACGCCGTGTCGAAGCACGCGAGCATGAAGGTAAAATTCATTTGTCCGCGATTGAAAATCGGTCCGAGGAAGAGGTGCCCGCACCTCAGGCCTTGTTGAACGAAGATGCAGCCGCCGACGCCGATGTTGTGAAAGAACCTGTTGCTGATGCCGCCAAAGGCGTTGCCGCCGTTGCAGTCGCAGCAGCGGTTGCTAAGGCCGAAGCCCCTGAGGCTGATGAGGTCGTAGCGGAAACAGATCAAGCAGTTGAAACTTTGGCTGATCATGCGGAGGTCGTCGACGTTGCTGAGGATGCCGCCACCAAAATTGATGTGGCCGAAGCAGACGCCCCTGAAGTTGATGCACCCGCTTTTGTTGAAGACGAGAATGATATTGTGCCGGGTCAGCCCGATGCAGAAGTTGAAGCATTTTTTGCCAACTCTGCGGATGTGCCGCTTGCCGAAGACGAGGATGAAGCGCTCGCTGCGGAACCTGTTGAACTGACATCAGAAGCGCCTGTCGCACAAAATGACAGCATTGCCGCCAAGCTGCAGCGCATCCGCGCCGTGGTCGCGCAGCATGATGAGCTTAACGACGAAGACGATTTTGT
>JBPOFE010000092.1:0-14065 GCA_051252035.1 Sulfitobacter sp. | reverse complement strand
TTGCTAGAAGCGGTGCTTTGGCATGGCGGCGAAGCGGCGGATCAACGGGATCGGGTGACCCAGATGCCAGCAGCAGACCGCGCGGCGCTGATCAAATTCCTGGAGAGCCTATGAAACAGGTGATGCTGGCGCTTGCCACAGCCTTGATGCCCTTCACGGCGTTTGCGGAAAATACGGTCGTGGCGCGAATTGTCGACGATCACATCTTACCGCGCTTTGAACGGTTGGCTCAAACCTCAGAAGCGCTAAAAACCACTGCCATGACCGATTGCACCGCAACATCTATCCCATTGCGCGCCGCCTATGCTGACGCCTTTGATGCGTGGGTTTCGGCCAGTCATTTGCGGTTTGGCCCCACTGAAAAGAACGACAGAGCTTTCGCCATCGCGTTCTGGCCAGACAGCCGTGGGGCAACGCCCCGGTCGCTGTCCGCATTGATCATCGCGCAGGACCCCATTGCCGCTTTACCTGACACTTACAGCCAAGTGTCCATCGCTGCGCGTGGGTTCTATGCCATGGAATTCATGCTTTACGATGATCCGGTCAACAGCGCAGGAAGCACGGCGTATCGCTGTACATTGATCCAGACCATTGCCGCTGACACGGCTGCAATGACATCCGCGATCCGGGATGACTGGGTAGATAGCTATGCGGCCAAACTGCTGGCACCGTCGGGAAATGGTCCCTATCGCTCGGATGAAGAAGTCCTGCAGGAACTGCTCAAAGCACTTTCAACGGGCCTGCAATTCACTTCTGATACGCGCTTGGGTCGCCCGCTTGGCACGTTTGACAAGCCCCACCCGACCCGCGTCGAAGCACGGCGATCGGGGCGTTCCGCTTTGCATGTTGCATTGAGCCTGATGGCGCTCAAGGAATTGGCGGTGCTGCTCGCCGATAAAGACTCCGTGCTGACAGATGATCTAAATGCGGCGTTTGGAAAGGCGCTGACCCGGCTGGAAAACCTCAATGACCCGGTGTTCGCAGGCGTTGCTGAACCCCAAAGCCGTTTGAAAGTTGAAGCTGTGCAGCAATCTGTCGATACCATCCGGCACATCGTGCGCGGTCGGCTTGGCCCCAAACTTGGCGTTGCCGCAGGTTTCAACGCGCTCGACGGTGATTGAAGTGACAGCCAACGCGCCGAACAGACGTGGGTTTCTTGCCGGGCTGATGGCGGCAAGCCTAATTCCGCGCCCCACCTGGGCTGATGCTGGTTCCCCCTCCTATCTGTCCGCAGCGGCGCGCCCGGACGGGTCTTATGTTCTGTGCGGGATCGATGCAGACCTTGATATCCTGTTCCAGATCCCCCTGCCCGGTCGCGGCCACGCCGCGGCTGCGCATCCAACACGGCCCGAAGCGGTTGCATTTGCCCGCAGACCCGGCACATTTGCCATCGTCATTGATTGCGTTTCGGGAACGTCAAAGGCCGTTCTGTCCGCCCCCGAAGGGCGGCACTTCTATGGCCATGGTGCATTTTCGGCAGACGGGCATTGGCTATTTACCACCGAGAATGACTATGAGGCGGGGCAAGGTTGCATCGGCGTCTGGGATGTCATGGCGGGATATGTTCGGGCCGAAGAATTGGCCAGCGGTGGCATCGGTCCCCATGATATCAAACGCCTGCCCGGCACTGATGTAATGGTCATCGCCAACGGTGGCATCGAAACGCATCCCGATGCGGGCCGTACCAAGTTGAACATCCCGACCATGCGGCCGAACCTTGCATATGTTGCCGATGGTGCCGTAATTGAACTGGCGGAGCTTACACCCGACCTGCACAAAAATTCCATCCGACATCTTGCGGTATCTGGCACGGGCCAAGTGGCCTTTGGCATGCAATGGCAGGGCGATACGGATGTGATTGGACTGGTTGGCACTCATAAACGAGGCGCGCCCGCCCAACTGTTCAGCACACCGCCAGATCAAGTGCGCCCATTGCAAGGATACATAGGCAGTGTTGCGTTTGGGATTGATGATACGACCGTCGCCGCGACATCGCCTCGTGGTGGCGTGATGCAGACCTTTGATCTGCGCAGTCACCAGTTCATCCGCGCCTATTCGTCACAAGATGCAAGCGGCATCGCGGCAAACACGGCAGGTTTTACCGTGACATCAGGTTTGGGTATTTTGCAACGGATTGGCGGAGCAGCGCCGCATGCACAGATTCAACACCAACTGGCATGGGACAATCATCTTGTACGCATCGACGCGCAGGCCTCTTAGGGGATCAGGACATTGCCGCGCTCAAACCGCACCGCATCCATGCTCAGATCATCATAAACCAGTTGAATATCAATGGTCTGTACAGACCCAAGTTTTAACGTGAGATAGGGCAGTCCATCCTCGTCCAAAATCGCACTGGGCGTGGCGTATTTCATGTGGCATTCGGGTAGTGGCCAGTTTTGCATCGGTTCATCATTAACGGAAATTGCCATCGCATGCAGGCCGCAGCGCCATGCCCATAGGTGCGTCACATACAGCAGGTCCTGACCGTTAAATTCGCGCACCGCAACCCAATTGCCTTTGGTGGCGTTTAAGATCGGTTTGACCTCAGCGGCTGTGGTAAATTTTCCGGTTGGGGTCTGCGGTTCTGCAACCAACCCGGCGGGTACCACACCCATGTTCATAGCTGGCCCAGCGGGGGCGGCCGGGGCTTCTGGCACGGCTGCAACTTGTGGTGCGGGCGCTTGTCCGGTTGGTGTGGCAGGCACGCCCTCCAACAGCACGCCGCCGCCAATGATCACATTCGATCCCATATTAACGGTTGCTGAAGGAGCCGGTGCAGGTACGACTGTGGCCAATGTGTCTCCGACAGGCGCGGTCTCAGTGGGCGCAGTTTCAGCCTCTGCGGTTGGTGGTGTTTCGGGTGCCACAATCGCTGGCGGTGTCGCTTGTGCAATCGCTGCATCACCGGACGTTGCCCCATCCGCAGAATTAACCCCGGCGGCCATCATTGCGAGAAAGAAATCAATCATTTGTCTTGCCCCATTATTTGTCGGCGTAATTGCCGTCTTTTACCAAAACAGATCTGCCCCTATAGTGGTCGCAAAAGACCAGTAGGCATCTATCGAGTATGGCACGCAAACCCCGCGCTTCGCAAACATTCAACATATGTGTTGTCGGCCAACATGGCAGGTTGTCATATGAAGCGCTGCTTTTTGCCGCATCGTTGCGCCACACCAACCCCGATTTCAAAGGACGTTTGCTGATCGCGGAACCCCAACCCGGACCGTTGTGGAAAAATGACCCCAGCATCAAGGCCGAAGATGTGCGTGCGGCTTTCACAGATCTGGGCGCAGAGATCATTCCCTTTGAAAGCAAGCATTTCGGCAGCGCCTATCCATATGGCAACAAGATCGAAATGCTGTCCGCCATGCCCAAAGGTGAACCGTTTGTGTTTTTCGACACGGATACGTTAATCACAGGCGATCTGGCACAAGTGCCGTTCGATTTTGACCGTCCCACTGCATCACTGCGCCGGGAAAACACATGGCCCGTGCCACAGCTTTACGGGCCGGGATATACAGGTCTGTGGAAATCTCTTTATGACAAGTTCGGGCTGGATTTCGAAAGCAGTCTCGATCTGAGCCAGCCGGACGAATATTGGCGGCGTTATCTGTATTTCAACGCCGGTTTTTTCTTTTACCGATGCCCACATGAATTTGGCGCAAAGTTTCTCGAATACACTTTGGCGATCCGTGATACCCCGCCTGTTGAATTATGCTGTCAAAGTTTTGATCCCTGGCTGGATCAGGTGGCCCTGCCCTTGGTGATCCACGCCCTTGGCGGGGGTCGGGATACCCTGCCCGACGGTTTGATAGATGGGTCCGTATCTTGCCACTATCGCTTCTTGCCGCTGCTCTATGCGCGTGAAAGCGATCTGGCGGTGCAGGTGTTGCAAACCGTGGCTGCGCCCAACAAGCTCAAGAAAGTGCTCAAGGGCCATGATGCGATCAAACGGATGATCTTTCAGGGGCGCGGCGACAAGGTGCGGGCCTTGTTTGACCAAGACAACCTGCCGCGCAAGGAACAGGCCATTCGCAATCGGATCAAATCCGAAGGATTCTGGATGCGCTAAGCCGCGTTAAACGCCAGTTGAGCGCGCCGCCGTTTGCGCATAAACCTCTCAGGGACAGTTCTTGAGGAGGACACCAAATGACAAATGAGACAGATTACGGCTTTGACACTTTGCAAATCCACGCCGGTGCTCGCCCCGACCCCGCCACTGGCGCGCGGCAAACGCCGATTTATCAGACTACCGCCTATGTGTTTCGCGATGCCGACCACGCCGCAGCTTTGTTTAACCTGCAAGAAGTTGGATACATTTATTCGCGCCTGACCAACCCGACCGTGGCGGTGTTGCAAGAACGCATTGCTACACTTGAAGGTGGCGTTGGTGCCGTTTGTTGCTCATCTGGTCACGCAGCACAAATCATGGCGCTGTTTCCACTGATGGCACCGGGCAAGAACATCGTTGCCTCCACGCGGCTTTATGGCGGGACCGTCACGCAGTTCAGCCATACGATCAAGCGTTTCGGCTGGAACTGCACTTTTGTGGACTTTGACGATCTGGATGCAGTCAAGGCAGCGATTGACGATAACACACAAGCGATCTTCGGCGAAGCCATTGCCAACCCCGGCGGCTATATCATGGATGTGCGCGCGATTGCCGATATCGCGGATGCGGCAGGCATTCCGCTGATCGTCGACAACACAACCGCAACGCCGTACCTCTGCCGCCCGATTGATCTGGGTGCGACATTGGTTGTGCACTCAACCACGAAATATCTGACCGGCAATGGCACGGTCACAGGTGGCTGCGTTGTGGATTCCGGTAAATTCGACTGGTCCGCGAACGACAAATTTCCGTCGCTCAGCCAACCGGAACCTGCATATCACGGGCTGAAGTTCCACGAGACTTTCGGCAATCTGGCCTTCACCTTTCACGGCATTGCCATCGGCCTGCGTGATTTGGGCATGACGATGAACCCGCAAGCCGCGCACTACACGTTGATGGGTACTGAAACCCTGTCGCTGCGGATGGAACGCCATGTTGAAAACGCCGAGAAAGTCGCAGCATGGCTCGAAAATGACCCGCGTGTTGATTACGTCACCTATGCGGGGCTGAAATCATCACCCTATTATGAACGTGTCGCAAAGGTATGCCCTCGCGGTGCCGGGGGCTTGTTCACATTTGCGGTCAAGGGTGGCTATGACGCCTGTATCAAACTGGTCAATGCGCTTGAGATTTTCAGCCATGTTGCCAACTTGGGCGACACGCGGTCGCTGATCATCCATTCGGCCTCAACCACGCACCGGCAATTGTCAGCCGAACAACAGGAGGCGGCGGGCGCAGGGGCTGGCGTCGTGCGGATTTCCATCGGGACCGAAGATGCAAATGACCTGATTGCCGATCTCGATCAGGCGCTGAGCAAAGCGTCTAGTTAAAGCTGCAGCGCCCACCACACCTGTGTGGTGGGCGCGACAATACCTCAGTTTCCCGGCGCGATCGCAAATACCATCGTGACCTGAGCCTGAATATCAACCTCGCCACCCGCAATCGCATCGTGCAAGCCCGACCGTGCTGCTGCCATTTCCATGGCCATTGGCGCGGGGCCTTGGCTATTTTCGGTCATCCGCAACACCGTGCCAAGGTTGAGCGACGCGGCGGTCGCCAGTTGGTTTGCACGTGCGATGGCATCCGCAACAGCGACCTTACGTGCAAGAGCCATCGCTGGTGCAGGGTCTTGCAAACCAAAACTCAAGCCATTGAAATCGTTTGCGCCAATATCGATCACAGCATCCAGCATATCCCCCAGCGCGGTTAAATCACGCACCGTGACAGTGACTGCATTGCCCGCCTCATAGCCTGTGACTTTGCGGATATCCTCACCACTTGAAGATCGGGAGTTGTTGTAGACAGGATTTAAATAGAAGCGACTGGTCTGACGATCTTTCTGTGCCACACCTAAGGTATCGAGTTGCTCCAATATCGCGCTGACGGATGTGGTGACCTTGCCCATCGCCTCTTTGGCCGTGTTCGCGTTTTCGCGCACGCCCAAGGTGATTGTTGCCATGTCTGGCACGGCGGATATCCGGCCCTCGCCCGTGACAATAATGCCTTGCTCGGGCATCTGTGCAAAGGCGAGTCCCGTGCAGAGAATCCACACACTCGCCGCCCATCTGAATATTTTCATGGCTGATCTCCTGATCTAACTGATTACATTGCGCAAGTTTGCCCTGCGGTTTGGCGCGCGACAAGGTGTGAACGGCGACGCCCCCTTTCCTTGAGCAAAGACCCGCGCTATTCTAATCCTCAATCGGGCCAGTGTGTTACCACACCCGCCCCCGTGTTAAAGATGTAGCGATGAAGCCAAATTTTGCACTATCCCTATCGTTTGAAGGTATCCGGCTGCTGCATCGTGCGGCAGGTGGCTGGCGCGTCGTCGGCGAAGTCGCCTTGGACGCAGACGACATGGCGGCTGAGTTGGCGGTTCTTCGGCGCACCGCATCGTCGTTGGAACCGGGTGGTGTACGCACCAAACTGTTGATTCCAAACGAACAAATAAAATACCTGACGATTCCCACGCCGGACATGGACGATGCCGCACGCCTTGATGCCGCGCGGATCGCGCTGGACGGTGCAACACCCTATGCCGTGGATGATCTGGCCTTTGATATCAGCGTCGACGGCGATCAGACCCATGTTGCTGCTGTGGCGCGCGAAACTTTGGCAGAAGCCGAGGGTTTCGCTGTAGAACACCGTTTCCATCCGGTCAGCTTTGTTGCAACCCCTGCTGATCAGGCCTATCTGGGTGAGCCATTTTTTGGCCCCACGGACAACGCAACTGAGCTATTGGAAGATGACGAAACTGTCGAACCGGACGGCATTGCGGTGGTAGTGATCGGCGACGTGCAGATACCTGACCCCGCTGAAGAGGCATCAGAACCCGACCCTACACCAGAGATCGTTGAGGAACCTGAGCTGACAGCAGAACCTGTGGCTGAGCCTGTTGAGGTGGATGACGCAGAGGCGGAAGATCACACCGCCCCTTCCAAAGCCGAGGAAATGTCCGCGCCAGAAGACGCCGCACCAAAAGCAGCTGAGCCAGACGCACAACCCGCGCCGCTGGCCGCAGACAAGAGCGACGCCGAAATTGATACGTCGATCGCCAAGCCAGATGAGGATGCGGCAAAAGATTTGGTCGCACCCGAAGCCACCGCCCCGACGGAAGATGTGAAATCGCCAAAAGCGTCGGATGAAAAGCCTAAGGAAGAGGTGGCTGAAAATGCGCTCAGCGCGGAGGATGAGGGGACGCCACCAGCGAAACCTCCGATCCCTAAGATGCCCAGTCTTGGGGCCGCGTCGCGTGGCAATGTTACGCCGCCAGCACCAGTCAAGCCGAACACGCCAATTGCAGCGCCGCTTCCCGTCGTCGAAAAGACGGCTGACGCTCCTGCGACCCCTACTGCTGGATTTGCCAGCCGCCGCAGCACCGATGCACCAGCGGCATCAACTGCCTTGCCTGGCGCACGGCGTGAACCGTTGTTGGGCACACCAAAACCAAACGCAGCAACGCAAAAAGCGCCAGCACCGGGCGTATCAGTGTCTGACCCTTCGGTGCCTGATCTGGACGATGCGGCACTCAAAAGCGCGGCAATCAAACCTGACAGTTCGTCGCTCGCCCCTCAGATACCGGAGGCCACACCGGCACCCAAAGCAAGTTTTCTAAGCCGCAGAAAGTCCAAAGCTGCAAAATCGGCAAAACCAACGCCTTATAAACGTCACCAACCCGAAGCTCTGGCCGAGGAACCCGGTTCCGAAGCAGAACGGATGACAATTTTTGGCGCACGCAGGATGGAAGTAGGCGGCAAACCGCGTTTCCTCGGGCTGATGCTGACCGCCGCATTGCTGGTGTTTCTGGCTGGGGTGGCGGCGTGGGCCTCGGTATTCTTGGACGATGGGCTAAAGCTGTCCCGGTTGTTTGGCGACCGAAGCCCACGTACAACGGCATCCATTCCCGATCCGCCAAAAACCACTGTCGAAGGCATCCAAACCGCATCACTTGACCCCGGCCTGACCGAAGAAGACGGCGCAGTTCTGGACGCGTTGAGCGAACCAATTGTGCCGGATGTTGAGGTCATGACCGAAGCCGAGGCAGAAGCGAAATATGCCGCAACCGGCATTTGGCCGCGCGCACCGCAAGTGCCGCCAGAACCCGCCACATTGATCGACATTGATGATCTTTACATGACCAGCATTGACCCGGTCAGCACCTCAAGCGACGCTGTGGCCCTGCCCGCTGTCGAAGGATTTCTCACTGACGTTGGCTTTGGCGCTGTGTCCTCACCCGCCGCCGCGGGCACACAATTTGCCCTTGATGCACGCGGTTTGGTGATCCCTACCGCGCAAGGTGCGCTAAGCCCGGATGGTTTTACCGTATTTTTGGGACGCCCAGCCGTGTTGCCCCCAACGACATTAAAGCGTCCCGGGGCCGTGCCCGAAGACACCACGACAAGTGATGCGCTGGCCGGAGTGCGCCCGCGCGTGCGGCCCGAGGATTTGATTGAAAACACCGAGCGTGCGCAGCTTGATGGATTAACGCGGTCCGAACTGGCTGACCTGCGCCCCAGATTGCGCCCAGCGTCGATACAACAGCTGGCGGAAGCGGCCCAAGCCCCGGCGCCTGAAACAGCGACAGTGGATACCAGCGATGCCATCGCAGCCGCCTTGGCCGCCGCCCCTGTTCCTGCTCCCGCCATTGAGAATGCAACCCGGTTCGCGGTTAAAGCATCGGTGCGCCCCGATACGCGACCGCGGAATTTTGCACGTATCGTCAGACGCGCCAAACGCGCAGCACCTCAACAAGAAACTCAGGTGGCCAGCGCCGCGTCGGTTGCCCCCCGGGCAGTAAGCCCGAAAATTCCATCAAAAGCATCTGTAGCGCGTCAAGCCACGGTCAAGAATGCCATCAACCTGCGCAAAGTGAATTTGATCGGTGTCTACGGCAAACCATCGCGCCGCCGCGCATTGGTACGGTTGGGCAATGGCCGTTACAAGAAAGTGGTCGTAGGTGATCGCATCGATGGCGGACGTGTCTCAGCGATTGGCGACAGCGAATTGCGCTATACCAAGCGTGGCCGCAGTGTTGTGTTGAAGATGCCGAGGTAGCGGTTTGCGCCCGTGAGGGCGGACTGGGGACGTGGCCCCCAGTACCGAGCGCTGCCCCCGCGCTCAATCGAAACCTTCCACAGGAAAGTCTCAGAGAAGCCTGCCCCCCGGGAATATTTAAAGCCAAGAAGCGATTTAGCTTTCGGCCAATTCGCCGTTATCGATCTGCTCTTGCTCAATGCTTTCAAACAGCGCTTTGAAGTTGCCTTCGCCAAAGCCATCGTCGCCTTTGCGCTCGATAAATTCGAAAAAGATCGGGCCAATCACGGTTTTTGAAAAAATCTGCAAAAGAATGCGGGTCTCGCCGCCGTCCACGACGCCTTCACCGTCAATCAATATGCCATGGGTTTTCATTCGGTCGAGCGGCTCATCATGGCCTTTCACGCGGTCATGGCTCAGTTTGTAGTAGGCATCTGGCGGGCCGGGCATAAATTTAACGCCCATATCGGCAATTTTATCGGTGGCGTCATAGATGTCACGCGCGCCAACTGCGATGTGCTGGATGCCTTCGCCCTTGTATTTCTTAAGATAGGCTACGATCTGGCCTTTTTCGTCGCGGTCCTCATTGATCGGGATACGGATACGCCCGCATGGCGACGTCAACGCACGGCTGGTCAACCCGGTGAACTTGCCCTGAATGTCAAAGAACCTGATTTCGCGAAAATTGAACAGATCGCCATAGAACTTGAACCAGACGTCCATGTTGCCCTTGAACACATTATGCGTGAGGTGATCGAGGTAATAGAACCCTACCCCTTCGGGCTTGGACTGTGCGATCCAGTCGTATTCCCAATTGTAGGGTGAAGTATCGTAGTACTGATCCACGAAATACAACAGCGATCCGCCAATACCCATAATCGCGGGCACGTCCAGCACCTTACCCTCGCCGGTGTATTCTTCGGCCCCATTGGCAACGGCATGTGCCAAGGCTTTTTGAGCATCGACAACGCGCCAGCCCATAGAAGGCGCGCAAGGCCCGTGTTCTTTGACAAATTCAGCCCCAAAGCTGTCTGGCTCAGCGTTCAGCACATAGGTAATATCACCCTGCTGCCAAAGCTCGATCTGTTTGGTTTTGTGATTGGCAACATGGGTGTAGCCCATGCGTGCAAACAGATCGCGCAGCTCTTGTGGGGTCTCGCTGGCAAATTCCACGAATTCAAAGCCATCGGTGCCCGCAGGATTGTCCGGCGAGATAACAGATTTCGGGGCGTCATGTGGAAATGGACCCATGGGAAGTCTCCAATTTATGAAATTGTGCAGCGTTGCGTGAGGAATATAGCCTAGGCATTGCATGTTTTGCGCAAAGAATGGCGTCTATCTGGATATCTTCGCTGAATTACCGCATACTAGATGAAAACCATGCGGGATATGCGCATCATGTTGGATGAAATAGATACACGGCTGCTGGCGGCATTACAAAAGGACGCGCATCTTACTTCACAAGAGTTGGGCGAACGGTTGCATCTGTCAGCCTCTCAAGCCGGGCGGCGGCGGCAACGGCTTGAGGAAAGTGGGATTATCCAAGGCTATACCGCGCGTCTTGACCCGGTAAAGCTGGGCCTGAATGTTCAAGGTTTTGTGCAGGTCCACCTTGGCACTCACGGCCCCGATCATTCGAACAGCTTTGCGCGGCTTCTTGCCACCAGACAAGAGATTGTAAGCGCGTGGACAATGACGGGGGATGCGGATTATCTGTTGCGTGTCTATTGTGATGATCTTCCCAGTCTAAATCGGCTGATTCATGAGGTGTTGCTGCCGCATCCTGCGGTGTCCAAGGTGCATAGCCAGATTGTGATGGATCAAACGAAACGCGATGGGCCGCTGCCAACCTGACATCATTTGTCAGACGATGTTTTAGTGACGATTATCTGTTCCTGAAAGGACCAACATGGAAGGTTTCCTGTTTCAAGCCTCAATCTACCTTGCCGCTGCCGTGATTGCGGTACCGATTGCCGCGCGATTGGGGTTGGGGTCGGTATTGGGATATCTGGCAGCTGGCATCCTGATTGGTCCGGTGTTCCATCTGGTGGGGTCTGAGACCAAGGATTTACAGCATTTTGCCGAATTTGGCGTTGTGATGATGCTTTTCCTGATTGGGCTTGAGCTGGAGCCCCGCGCCTTATGGGACATGCGACATCGGTTGCTCGGTCTTGGCGGCATGCAGGTTGTTCTGTCCACTGCGGCATTGATGGGCATTGCGATGGCGTACGGCCAACCTTGGGGTGTGGCGCTGGCGATTGGTTTGACCCTATCGCTGTCATCGACCGCGATTGTACTGCAAACTCTGTCAGAAAAAGGGTTAATGCAGACTGGCGGCGGGCGATCGGTGTTTTCGGTGCTGTTGACCCAAGACATTGCGGTCATTCCGATCCTTGCATTCCTGCCCTTGTTGGCGGTCACATTGCCAACGGGCATGTTACCGGATGGCTCCATCTCACTGGACCCTGATAAGGTCGAGGCCGCCCATAAGGCCACAGATGCGGGTCATGGATCGGATGCGGCGCATGCGGCGCTGAATCTGGTCGAAGGATTGCCAGCCTGGGGTGTAACACTTGTGACCATCGGGGCGATCGCGTCTATCATCATTGTCGGCGTGTTTTTCACCCGGCCTGTGTTCCGGTTCATCCACTCCGCACACTTACGTGAAATGTACACCGCATTGGCGCTGCTGATCGTGGTTGGGATTTCGTTCCTGATGATGATGGTGGGCCTGTCGCCTGCGCTTGGCGCGTTCCTTGCTGGTGTGGTGTTGGCCAGTTCCGAATTCCGGCACGAGCTTGAGACCGACTTAGAGCCGTTCAAGGGTCTGCTCTTGGGGTTGTTTTTCATCACTGTGGGCGCGGGCATTAACTTTGAATTGCTGTTTGGTGATCCGCTTATCATCGTTGGCATGGCGCTGTTGGTGATCATCGTCAAAGGGGTGATCCTGTTTGGTCTGGGCCGCATGTTTAAACTGCGCGGACGCGATCAATGGCTGTTTGCACTGGGTCTGGCACAGGCAGGTGAATTTGGCTTTGTTCTGGTGAGTTTTTCGGTCGCGACTGGGGTGATACCAAACGGCGTGGCCGAAACATTGTTGCTGGTCATTGCCCTGTCGATGCTGATCACGCCGCTGCTGTTTATCTTGTATGACGTGATCAGCAAACGGATGGACGACACCGCAAGCATCACCCCCGATGACATCGACGAAGAAGGCCCCGTGATCATCGCGGGTATTGGACGGTTCGGTCAGATCGTGAACCGATTGGTTCAGGCCAGCGGGTTTCAGACCGTGGTGTTGGACCACAACCCCGAAACCATCGCCGTGATGCGACGGTTTGGGTTCAAGGCGTTCCTCGGTGATCCGACCCGGCCAGACATCTTGCGCAAAGCCGGGTTTAAGGATGCCAAGGTGCTGGTGGTTGCCCTTGATGATCAAAAGGCCGCGCTGCAATTGATTGCCTATGCCCGCAAGCATCGGCCGGATATTCATATCGTGACCCGCGCGCACGACCGCACGGATGTCTACCGCCAGTATCAAGCTGGGGCCAATGACATCGTGCGCGAGATGTTTGACGGCTCCCTGCGCGCCGGACGATATGTGTTGGAAAATATGGGGTTGTCCGAATATGAGGCCGCAGAGGCGCAGCGCATATTCTACCACCATGACCGCGATTCAGTACGCGAATTGGCAGACCTGTGGCGGCCAGACGTGCCGCCGTCTGAAAACAAAGCCTATGTGGCACGCGCCAAAGAGTTGCAAAAAGATCTGGAAACCGCTTTCCTCAACCGAAGCGAGGACGACGATAGGAAACGCGCCTGAGGCTTGGGCATGGGCGGTGCGCCCACCTTACAGACCGCAAAAGTAAAAGGTGGACGCACCCGCCCACCTCCCACTTGCAAGCACATCAGGCGTCGCTGACACCCGCTTGGGCAAAGGTCGCCATACCTGCATGGCATGCCATCGCTGATTTCAGAATACCGATTGCCAGCGCCCCCCCGGACGCTTCGCCAAGACGCAGGCCCAGTTGAAGCAGCGGTTCCTTGCCCAAGGCCTTGAGCAGTTCAGGGTGCCCTCCCTCAGCGCTTTGATGTCCTGCAACGGTATGATCCAACGCTCCAGCCTCGGTTCTTGCCAGACATAACGCCGCCGCACAGCAGATAAATCCGTCAAGGATCACCGGAATGCGCAGCGACCGCGCCCGCACCATCGCGCCCGCCATGCCAGCCAGTTCACGGCCGCCCAGACGGCCCAACATATCCAGCCCGTCACCCTGCCCCGCATGCATGGCCACACCATCCGCGACCACTTGGGTCTTGAGGCTAAGGCCCGCATCATCGACACCCGTACCACGCCCGGTCCAATCGGCCGCATCGCCCCCCAATAAAGCGCAGGCCAAAGCCGCCGCAGACGTGGTGTTGGCAATGCCCATTTCACCGACAACCAGAAGATCAGCCTGCGTGTCGACCGCATCCCACCCCGCGCGCAAGGCGGTGACCAGATCGGCCTCAGACATCGCCCGACCTTGAATGAAATCATCCGTGGGGCGGTCCAGATCAAGCGGCACCACATTCAACGTCGCACCGTTCGCACGGGCAATCTGATTGATCGCGGCACCGCCGTGTTGAAAGTTCATCACCATCTGCGCAGTCACTTCGGCTGGAAACGCCGACACACCGCGCGCCGCAACACCGTGATTACCCGCAAATACGATCACCTGTGGCGCGGTGATTTCGGCGCGTTCTCCACCACGCCATCCGCGGTACCAGACCGCAAGCTCCTCAAGCCGCCCCAACGCACCGGGCGGTTTGGTCAATTGGCCATCATGATCCACGGCGGCAGCTTGGGCTGTGGCATCAATGCCCGTCTGTGCGGCCAAAATCGCACGAAAGTCAGAAAGATTGTCAAAAGATTGC
>JBPOFE010000091.1:0-14116 GCA_051252035.1 Sulfitobacter sp. | reverse complement strand
ATGTTCCGCAACGCCTTGGTCATTGCGATCCTACTGGGGTTCAGCGTTAATCTGACGGGTCTGCCTATCCCCGGCGTAGTGGACGATGCACTGTCGCTGATCGTACGCGCCGCCCTGCCTGCCGCCTTGTTTGCGCTGGGTGGTGTGTTGATCCAATACAAGCCCGAAGGCGACATTAAAGCCATTGCTATGGTCTGTTGCGTGGCTCTCTTTGTGCATCCTGCTTTGGTCTGGGTCTTTGGGTCCAGCTTGCATTTGCCCCAAGATGCCTTCCGGTCCGGCATATTAACGGCCGCTATGGCTCCGGGCTTTAACGCCTATATCTTTGCCAACATGTACGGCCGCGCCCGCCGGGTTGCAGCCACATCAGTGCTGATTGCCACGGCCAGTTCGATATTAACAGTTTGGTTCTGGTTGACTGTGCTTGGATAGCTTTTCGAACTCAGGTGCCGCGTGATATCCATAACATTATGAATTTAGAAAAGCTGGTGCGGTCGGAGAGACTCGAACTCTCACGGGTGTTACCCCACAGCGACCTCAACGCTGCGCGTCTACCATTCCGCCACGACCGCACGCCATGGATGGTGTGAGCCGTTTAGACAAAGTCAGCGGGCTTGTGAAGGGGCAATCGGCAACAAAAAGCCCCCGGTGCGACGTGGCACCGGGGGCTTTGGTTTGTACTTTAAAACTTGGGCCTATTCGCTGATCGAAAAAGTCGGCAAACCACTACTTGAGGCGGGCTGCACCTGCGGCAGGGTTGCGGGTGCTGGAACACCGCTGCTGCGCAGGGATGCCTGACGGATCAGTTCCGTGCGCTCTGGTTGACCGGGAACAAATACCGCCGCGGCACCTGAATCAGCGGCATCAAGGCCTGCTTCATACCAGCTTGTCGCCATATCAACGCGCTTGGCCGGGCCAAACCCCTGCGACAGGTGATGCCCCATCAACTCGCCATAAACCCCTTCACCCGTTGCATAAAGCAACAGCGCGGAGCCAACGGCCACGTCCATGTTATCCGTGCGATATCCCACGCCCAGACATATCTTGGCGGTGCCTTGCAATTGTGCAGGTGACATGCCGGTGGTCAGCACGAAAGACGACACGTCTGCCACCACCGCATCACGCGGCTTGACCGACAAGGACGCGACCATGTCTTTCATTGCGGGGCCAAAGCCCGCGCATTGCTGGGCGATCTGATCGGGGGTAAAGCCTTGGATCTGGCTGACCAGTTCTTCGGACTTTGCGATCGCATAGGTACGCGCCAGACAGAATTGTTCGTTCAGGGCAACGTTCGGGTCTGACATGCTGGCCAAAGTGGTAAAACCACCGTTGGTATTGGTGATCAACGACACTGTGTTGCAATGCGAGGCGAGTGACGCCTGCGTTCCTGCGCCCATGAAATTCGGCAATCCCGTTGAAGGGGTTGGGGCAACGGCCGCAGCCAATGCAGTGACGCCTGCCAGCGGAGTCGCGGCTGGAGCCGTGGCCACGACGCTTGGTGCGACGGCCTGAGGGGCGGGTTGTGGTGCAATCACCATCGTTGTCGCGGGTGGTACGGCAGCTGGCGCTTGCCCTGCCATTTCGGCACGGTAAGTTTTAAGCAATCCGCGCGTGCCATCCGGCGTTGACGCGACTTGCTGAGTGACAGCATAGCCACCTGCTTGCGCGCGATTATAGCTGGAAATCAGCAGATTTTGTTCAAACGCTGACAATTGGCCGGTGACCGGATAACCCAGATAGGCTTGATATTGTGACACCGCATCACGGGTTTTGCGGCCCAATTGGCCATCTACAGCCCCGGCGTTAAAGCCGAAATAGTTCAACGACGCTTGGATGTTGCGGCCCTCTTGGGTCGATGGAATGCTAGAGCGTGTTGATTTTTTGCGTGACCGGGTGGTGCGTCTGGTGGACCGGGTCGTACGGCGCTGCTTTTTCGCATTAGCCCCTACGATGCCGCCGATAATAGCACCGGCGATAAAGTCGCCAGCGTCTGCTTTGACCTCATCCGCGGGAATAACCGCAAGGGATGCGGCCAACATGGCCCCTGTTAAACTCTTGAAAATCATTGTTTCGCTCCAAAATGAATCACTTTATAGCGGAAAGGCTAACACAGGATATGCGCAGACCAAAACATTGTTGGCGCTAAATCTGGGTTTCGGGGATTGAAAACCCGTCCAATCATACCGACCTTTACATATTGTCATCCTGAATAGAGGGCCCGCCACATGTCCGACACCGCACCAGATGCGCCGATTGTTCAAATCGACATCATATCGGATGTGATGTGCCCGTGGTGCATTGTGGGTTACAAACAGCTTGAGCAGGCTTTGGGCATGGTAGGTGCTGGCGCCTATATTCGCTGGCATCCCTTTGAGTTGAACCCAGATATGCCGCCCGAAGGGCAAAACCTTGGCGAACATATTGCAGAGAAATATGGTCAAACGCCCGCGCAATCCGCACAGAACCGCAAAATGCTGACGGATTTGGGCGCTGAATTGGGCTTCACTTTTAATTTTAGCCCGGACAGTCGGATCGTGAACACTTTCGCCGCACATCAGCTGTTGGATTGGGCGCAAAAACACGGCCTGCAACACCCTTTAAAGCTGGCGTTGTTTGATGCGCATTTTACCGATGGTAAAGATGTCTCAAAAACGGATGTGTTGATTGATGTCGCCGCCGCCGTCGGCTTGGACCCGAAACTTGCGGCAGAGGTATTGAGGTCTGGTAGTCAGGCCGAAGAAACCCGCGCCCGCCAGCAATTCTGGACTTCGCGCGGCATATCTGGTGTGCCATCAATGGTATTTGATGGCCGGTATCTGTTGACCGGGGCGCAGGGTGAGCGAACCTATGCACAAATGTTACAAAAGGTCTTGGTTGAGAAAGACGTGGCTTAGCGCTTTCACCTGTCGAAAACCGCCGCTAAAACATCCGCATGGTAGAATGGATCACAACAGACGGGTTGACCGATTACCGCGCCGCTGAGGCGTGGATGGAAGCGCGAGCCGCTGCTATTGCGGCAGGCGAAGCGGATGAGTGCATCTGGCTGGTGGAGCACCCTGCCCTTTATACCGCTGGCACCTCAGCCAAACCTTCCGATCTGACCGACCCGGATCGTTTTCCCGTGTATGAGACCAAACGCGGCGGGCAATATACCTATCACGGGCCGGGGCAGCGGGTGGCTTATGTGATGCTTGATGTTGCCAAACGCGGCCGTGATGTGCGGTGCTTTGTGCGCGATCTGGAAAAATGGGTAATATCCACATTGGATCAGTTCAACGTTCGCGGCGAAATCCGTGCGGGCCGTGTGGGTGTCTGGGTCGAACGACCAGAAAAGCCAAAGGGCGCTGACGGATCAACCGCAGAAGACAAAATCGCCGCCATCGGTATTCGCCTGCGCAAATGGGTCAGTTTTCACGGAATCAGCATTAACGTCGAACCTGATCTATCTGATTTCGATGGTATTATCCCGTGCGGAATCACCGATCACGGTGTTACATCACTGGTTGATCTGGGCCTGCCCGTTACGATGGATGATCTGGATGTGGCGCTAAAAGCGTCGTTTGATGAGGTGTTTGCCGGATGACAGATCACACTATTTTCCTCAGACTTATGAGAATTATCCATGGTCGTTGACGCACCATCTAACCGTTAGCGGCCAAAGCAAATGCCCTCGTTTGATCTTATCATCTTTGATTGTGATGGCGTCTTGCTGGACAGCGAAATCATCGCCTGTCGCGCAGACGCCGAAGCCTATACGCGCTTGGGCTATAACATCACAACTGAGGAAGTTGCATCGCGTTTTGCCGGGATGCCAGACGAAGCCGTTGACGCGGCGATCACATCAGAGATGGGTAAACCCCTGCCCCCCAATTTCAGGGCTGAGATCAAAAAATCCGTTATCGCAAAATACAAAACAGAGCTTCGCATGATTGACGGAGCAAAATCGCTACTTTCCAGCTTGAAAACACCCAAATGTATCGCATCCTCAGCCGCGCCTGCCAAACTTGCGCTTGGTCTGATCGAAACGGATATGTTTGAGCTGGTGTATCCAAATATCTTTTCGGCAAAATTGGTTAAAAAAGGCAAACCGCATCCTGACATTTTTCTATATGCCGCACAAAAGATGGGCGTGGTGCCATCGCGCTGCATCGTTATCGAGGATAGCAAGGCGGGTGTTACGGCCGCCAAATCAGCTGGAATGACTTGTGTAGGCTTTACCGGAGGATCCCATTGTGCGGCAAACCATTCAGATCGGTTGTTTGAAGCCAAAGCGGATCATGTGATCGATACGCTTGCCGCCGTAAAATTGCTTGTCGATTAGGTACCGGCGTGCGCTCAGGTCCATCAATGCCCATCACAATCTGCCTAAATCGCATCACTTTCGTCGATACCCATTGCCAGAAAACCCGAAAATAACCGCGCCTGCGGCAAACCCGCCCATTGCCCCCGGCGCATGAGCGCACTAAAACGTGAGAGACAGCGCATATGTCCGGGCAGTCGGATTCCCTTGCGTTAAATCTTTATTCAGGAGGCACCGCATGGCAGACGCAGCCATTCAAGGCCATGACCACCACGACGAACGCGGATTTTTCACGCGTTGGTTCATGTCCACCAACCACAAAGACATCGGTATTCTGTATCTGATTGTTTCGGCCTTTGCTGGCTTTATCTCGGTCGCATTTACCGTGTACATGCGCCTTGAGCTGATGAACCCCGGTGTTCAGTATATGTGTATGGAAGGTGCGCGTTTCATCGCGGACAGCAATACATTATGTACGCCAAACGGGCATTTGTGGAACGTGTTGATCACGGGTCACGGCATCCTGATGATGTTCTTTGTGGTTATTCCAGCGCTGTTCGGCGGTTTTGGTAACTATCTCATGCCCTTGCAAATCGGTGCACCGGACATGGCGTTTCCGCGCCTGAACAACCTGTCTTTCTGGCTTTATGTTTTCGGCACCACATTGGCTGTGTGTTCGGTCCTCGCACCGGGCGGTAACGGCCAGGCTGGGTCTGGCGTGGGGTGGGTTCTGTATCCACCGCTGTCCGTCAAGGAAGGTGGCATGTCGATGGATTTCGCAATCTTTGCGGTCCACGTATCAGGCGCCTCATCCATTCTTGGTGCGATTAACATGATCACCACATTCCTGAACATGCGTGCCCCCGGCATGACATTGTTCAAGGTGCCGCTGTTTTCATGGTCTATCTTTGTTACAAGCTGGCTGATCCTGTTGTCTCTGCCTGTTCTGGCCGGCGCAATCACCATGCTGCTGATGGACCGCAACTTTGGCTTTGCCTTCTTTGATCCCGCTGGCGGCGGCGATCCGGTTCTTTACCAGCACATCCTGTGGTTCTTTGGCCATCCGGAAGTGTATATCGTGATCTTGCCGGGCTTCGGCATCATCAGCCACGTGATCGCCACCTTCAGCCGCAAACCAATCTTTGGCTACCTGCCAATGGTTTGGGCGTTGATCGCGATCGGCTTTCTGGGCTTTGTTGTCTGGGCGCACCATATGTACACGGTTGGTATGACACTGAACCAGCAGGCCTATTTCATGCTGGCAACCATGACGATTGCGGTGCCTACGGGTGTCAAAATCTTTAGCTGGATTGCCACGATGTGGGGCGGTTCGGTTGAATTCAAGACACCTATGCTTTGGGCATTTGGTTTCTTGTTCCTGTTCACCATCGGTGGTGTGACGGGGATCGTGCTCAGCCAAGCTGCGGTGGACCGTTACTATCATGACACCTACTATGTTGTGGCGCATTTCCACTACGTGATGAGCCTTGGTGCCGCATTTGCGATCTTTGCAGGCGTGTATTTCTATCTGCCTAAAATTTCGGGTCGCATGTATCCTGAATGGGCTGGCAAACTGCACTTCTGGGCGTTCTTCGTGGGCACAAACCTCACGTTCTTCCCTCAGCATTTCTTGGGTCGTCAGGGCATGCCACGGCGTTATATCGACTATCCCGAAGCGTTCGCTTACTGGAACTTCTGGTCGTCGCTTGGTGCATTCCTGTCATTTGCATCCTTCGTCTTCTTCTTCGGTGTTGTGTTCTACACACTCCGGCGCGGGGCGCGGGTCACGGCAAACAACCCATGGAACGAATATGCCGATACGCTGGAGTGGACACTTCCATCCCCACCACCAGAGCATACGTTCGAGATTCTGCCAAAGCAGGAAGATTGGGACAAACAGCCCGGTCACTAACGGCTGTTTAATCCGAGAAACGAAAAAGGCTCCAACGGCGGTTGGGGCCTTTTTTATGTCTGTTTGCGTTTCTTCATCTCCAAAGTTTGACAATCACAAGTGCGCCTGTGACGTTAGGTTTCAAAATTATGGAGATATATATGCGGTCTTTGATCCTGGCTTCGGCCCTTTCCTTTGCAGCAATGCCTGCCCTTGCCTTTGACATTGGGTTTAACTGGTCAGGTCTGAAATCATGTACCAATGGTAAGCCAAACCGGGTTGCAAACCCCGCCTTTGCCCTGCGCGATGTCCCGGCAGGCACCAAGTACATCCGTTTCAAAATGGTGGATCGGAATGTTCCGAACTATAACCATGGCGGCGGTGTGGTTGCCTATCAGGGACAAAAAACAATTCCCCGTGGCGCATTTAAGTACAAAAGCCCCTGCCCGCCAAACGGCAGCCATACATATGAGTGGACCGCGACCGCACAAACCAAGAAAAATGGCGGCAAACTTGGCGTTGCAAAGGCGCAGCGCCAGTACCCCTGATCGCGCAATCACTGCTACCAGATCGTGTAGAAGGTCCAACTGCGTTTGTCGCCTTTCTTGAGGGCGCGGACACCTCAGCTTGAACCAGTGCTTATGACCCGTATGCCTCAGGCAGAGCGGGTTCTGAACCGTTCCCGATACACGCCGGGGGCCACATTGCGGCCTCTGGTCAACGCACGGCGCAATCTTTCGTCGTCAAAGAACCCACATTGACGGGCGACATCAGTAAGAGAAAGGTCAGTTTCTTCCAATAGGCGACAGGCCGCATCGACACGGAACGCTTCAACCGCCTTTGCGGGTGACACGCCAAGGTGCTGCTTATAGAGCCGCGCAAAATTACGCGGGCTCATCATTGCACGCTCTGCCAGAGTTTCGACAGATAGGTCAGTTGAAAGGTTGTCCGTGATCCATGCGTTCAAATCTTCGAACCGATCCGAAGAGTGGTGACATTGCTGTTTCAACGGACCGCTAAATTGCGACTGCCCGCCCGGTCGCACCATATAGCACACCAGCGACCGTGCGAGATCCAGCGCCGGTTTGCGCCCGATATCCTCAGCGACCATCGCCAAGCTCATATCTATTCCAGCGGTCACCCCAGCTGACGTCCAGATATCGCCATCCTTGACATAAATAGCATCATCTTTGACCGTTATGTCTTTGAAGTCGTTGCGAAAGCGGTCACATGAATCCCAATGCGTGACCGCGGATCGACCGGCCAAAAGCCCCACTTTCGCAAGAACAAAAGCGCCAGTGCAGACCGACCCTATGCGGCGCGCTTTTGCGACCAGCTCGCGAAATTCCTTTAGAAACGCCTCATCTTCGCAGGCCGCAAAGGCACCAGAGCCACCCGCCACGATCACGCTGTCAATCGGCGTGGGAGAGAGCGAGGACATCGGCGTTGTCTGCACGGGCATAATCGCGTCAGACGGGATCATGCCACCATCTTTTGACACCAATGTCAGTGTGTATTGGCCGGGAGAGATCAGATTCGCGTCGGCAAAGACCTGCATCGGTCCCGTAATATCCAAAAGTTTCACATTTGGAAAAACGATAAAGATCACGTGTTTGGCAGTAATTGAGGGCATAATGTCATTTATGCCAATTCTAAATGCCATAGTCTAGATGCAGATATCAATGAAAGGACAAACCATGTTGATTCTCAAACCCAACTGCGAATGTTGTGACAAGGATCTACCGCCCCATGCTAACGATGCGCGGGTTTGCACATTTGAATGCACGTTCTGTGCGGCATGTGCAGAGGATCATTTCAACAATGTCTGCCCCAATTGTGGTGGCGAACAGGTGCGCCGCCCCGTGCGCCCAACTGCGATGTTGGAAAAATATCCGGCGTCGACCACGCGGTTCGTTAAAGATCACGGCTTTTGCAAGCCAGCGGAACAAACACGGGAAGTTGCGCAGTGAGGTCCATTGGCGCTTTGATATTCCCCGGCTTTGAAACGCTTGATCTGTTTGGTTCAATACAGATGTTCGGCTCAGTCAAGAATGCATTTCACATTTCTACGGTTGCTGAACATGCGGAACCTGTTGTGAGCCGACATGGTCAAAGCATCGCAGTCGATCATACCTTTGATGACGCACAACATCATGATCTTATCCTGATCCCCGGCGGCCCAGGTACATGGGATCAAATTGATAACCGCCACCTTCTTGAGTGGATCAAGCGTGCATCCGAAAGAGCCGAGATTGTCATGTCTGTCTGCACCGGTGCCGCCTTTCTGGCCAATGCAGGACTTTTGGGTGGCCGATCCGCCACGACAAACAAACTGAATTTCGACTGGGTAACAAACTTCGGCGAAAACGTGGCGTGGCAGGGACGTGCCCGCTGGGTTGAGGACGGGAAATTCTTCACCTCATCCGGTGTGACCGCTGGTATGGACATGAGTTTGGCGGTTATTGAGCATGTGCTTGGCGCTGATGCGGCGCATGGCGCTGCGATCCACTCAGAATATGTGCGGCAGCGTGATCCTGACGATGATCCCTTTGCGCTGCACTTTAATGTGGATTGAGTTGCAGATGGTCAGATGACGCTTTGTGGGCGACGATGAATACAACTATTGCCTTATCTCTCACAAACCCATCACAACTTTTTTCCACATACCTCACATTTACCCCTTGCAGGATATCCAGCCAATGGGTATCTCGGCCCCACTAACGGATGCGGGCGTAGCTCAGGGGTAGAGCATAACCTTGCCAAGGTTAGGGTCGGGCGTTCGAATCGCCTCGCCCGCTCCAATTTAACCGATTACCCCCGGTTATCGTAAACAAGGCCGCCTTCGGGCGGCCTTTGTGTTTTCAGGGTATCGTGAAGCAGTCCCGACGGTATGCCCCTGCCCTTCAGTTAATTGGAAACTGCTGTAGGCACCGCCCTGCATTCCGGCGGTAATCGTCCAGCGTATCGATGACACTGCGTCGATCCCGCATCACTTCCATCGCCGCCTTCTTTTGTTGCCATGTGCCGCTGACGTGGCGCTCTAAGATCAGCACGGTGATGCCCAACATGACATCCTTTTCATCCTCGCCAATCAAATCCCCCGCCGACAGGGCCACTGCGGTCAGTGCCAGCGTATTGGCGCAGCGCAGCGCACCAGCCTCTTTGCCTTCATAGACCCGCTGCCCGGCCAGCGTCGGGGTGGCAAAGGTCAACGCTAATACAGCTAGATACACGACAACACGCTGCACCCTCAAAACACCTTGAACGTCATGGTGGTCAGCGACCGTTCAATCCCGTCGATATCCAGCAAATGATCATTGATGTATTTGCCCACATCCTCACCCTTGGGAATATAGAGCTTCATCAGCAGATCGTATTCGCCGGACGTTGAATACAGCTCTGAGTGGATTTCGCGCAGGGCGATTTCGTCAGCAACGCTATAAGTCGTGCTGGGTTTGCAGCGGATCTGGATAAAGACGCATGTGCTCATGAGACACCCTCTGATGTGGTTTACACACAGGCTGACATATGGGTGTGAGGGCCGCAATGGGTGATCTGGGGTCGCAACGGCCCTTGGCCTGCCCGCAACCGCTGCTATAAGGGCGCTGAACCCGCCGTTCGGAGAGAACCCATGCGCCAGACCACATTGACCCGCACCACCGCCGAGACCGACGTGAGCGTCGAGATTAATCTTGATGGCACAGGTGTTTATGACAATCAAACGGGTGTTGGTTTTTTCGATCACATGCTGGACCAACTGGCGCGGCATTCATTGATCGACATGACGATCCGCGCCAAGGGTGATCTGCACATTGATGATCACCACACGGTTGAGGACGTTGGCATTACTCTAGGTCAGGCCTTGTCCACGGCGCTCGGCGACAAGCGCGGCGTCCGGCGCTATGGTGCCTGCATCTTGCCAATGGATGATGCGCAGGTGCGTTGCGCGCTGGACCTTTCGGCCCGGCCCTATCTGATCTGGAATGTCGATCTCCCGACAGCTAAAATTGGCGCATTCGATACCGAGCTGGTGCGCGAATTTTTCCAAGCGTTCAGCACCCACGGCGGCATCACCTTACATGTTGATATGATCCACGGGATCAACAGCCATCACATCGTTGAAGCCGCGTTTAAATCCGTGGCGCGCGCGCTGCGTGACGCAGTTGAGGTGGACCCGCGCAAATCAGGCGACATTCCATCAACCAAAGGCGCGCTGTAAGCACATGCTGACCGCGATTATCGACTACGAATCCGGCAATCTGCATTCGGCGCACAAGGCGTTTGAACGCATGGCGCGTGAGACCGATGCGGGTGACGTAATTGTCACGGCGGACGCTGACGTGGTGGCACAGGCTGATCGACTTGTCCTGCCCGGTGATGGCGCGTTTCCCGCCTGCATGGCGGCGCTCAAGGGCGCTAGCGGGCTTTATGATGCGATGGTTGAGGCGGTCGAGGTACGCGCGCGCCCGTTCCTTGGCATCTGTGTCGGCATGCAGTTGATGGCAAGCATGGGTCGCGAATATACCGATACGCCCGGTCTTGGCTGGATCGCAGGCGATGTGACACGTATCCTCCCCGCTGATCCCGCGCTCAAAGTGCCGCATATGGGCTGGAATGATCTTGTGATTGACCAACCACACCAGGTGTTTGACGGCATCAAATCCGGTGACCACACCTATTTCGTGCATTCATATCACATGGCTGTGACTGATCCGGCCCAGCGCCTCGCCCATGTCGATTATGCGGGCGATGTCACGGCGATTATTGGCCGCGACACCATGTTGGGCATGCAGTTTCATCCTGAGAAATCTCAGGCAACCGGACTACGCCTGATTGCGAATTTCCTGAACTGGAAACCTTAACGCAGCCGTGTCCAGACCACATCCTGACAGGCCGCATCATCACAATTGTGCAGACGCATGGTGTTGCCCTCAACCTGCATCCGTGCCGTCAACATGCGGTTTTTAACAGGCTCCCAGATTTTTCCGGCATAGCTGCCATCGGGCTGTGCTGTCATATCCCACAACATCTTGCGACCCACTGCCGTGGACGGCGTATCATAACCACGACGGTCCTTCGCCCGCTCAATGCGACCACACAAGGCGCGACCGCAAGGTTTGGTGCGCACATGCACCACCAACCCCGTGGCATCCGGGCTGGATTTCCACAGGCCCAACGGCACATCGGCACGCGCAAGACTGGCGGCACCCACAGATAGAACAGTGATAATTGCAAAGGTTGTAAACTTAGACATCCGCATCACTCCCCAAGCGATACAAAATGCCTTGTTATCTGTCGGCCCCCGACAGCATTAAAGGCGCAGACGTTTACTTACGCCTGCGCCCTGAGTCGTACAAATCTATTTTAATGCTTGGCAAACGCGGCACATACTTTGCGGCATTTGCATCACATCACTTAACGCGGGCCCATGTCCCGCCACTGCGGCAAATGCCCAGAACACAGCCTTGCACGTTCAACTGGTTGCCGGACAACTTCAGTTTGCCGCTGTAAGTCTTATCACGGTCCGGAGAATACACCTTACCTTTGCCATAGGTGCCACCACCGGTGTTCACCATATCCCAGATCAACTTGCGCCCCTTGTTCTTAGAGGCGAATTCCTTGCCATTCTTGTCGTATGATTTGACCAGAACACCGCAGATTTTCGCGCCACATTCAGTGACCGAGATCAGGCCAGAATTGCCGTTGTCATCCGCAATTGTGCGCCACGTGCCCACGATAGGATCTGCCGCCCAAGCGGTTGTTGCCATGCTCAGCCCGACAATGGCCGCTGCAATAAATGTCTTCATGATGGTCTCCTCCCATATCTGGCGTTACCTTGCGGTATGCAGGTCCTTTCAGGCAAGACTGACCTTAGGTCGCGTTGCAATGTGTGACGTAACGTGCATAACCGCCCCAACGCTTCTTGAAACAGGCCAGACAGATGATCCTTTATCCCGCAATTGACCTGAAAGATGGCAACGCTGTGCGCCTTGTGCATGGCGATATGAACCAATCGACCGTGTTCAATGATGATCCGGCGGCACAGGCGCGGGCCTTTGTCGATGCGGGTTGCGCATGGTTGCATCTGGTTGATCTCAATGGCGCTTTTGCAGGTGAGCCGGTCAACGCAGCCCCTGTTGAGGCGATCCTGAAATCCTGCAAGGTGCCTGCTCAGCTTGGCGGTGGTATCCGTGACATGGCCACGATTGAACGCTGGCTCGACAAGGGGCTGGCGCGGGTCATCCTTGGCACAGTTGCGGTGGAAAACCCCGATCTCGTCCGTGAAGCCGCCCGCACCTTCCCCGGCCAGGTTGCCGTAGGCATTGACGCACGAAATGGCCGCGTCGCCACCAAAGGCTGGGCCACGGAAACGGATGTGATGGTGACCGATCTTGCGAAATCGTTCGAGGACGCAGGCGTCGCCGCAATTATCTACACCGACATCAACCGCGACGGTGCCATGGGTGGGCCGAACATCAAAGCAACGGCTGATCTGGCTCGGGCCGTATCCATCCCTGTCATCGCATCCGGTGGCGTATCATCACTGGATGATCTGATTGCGCTGCGTGACACTGGAGTGATTGAAGGCGCAATTTCAGGCCGTGCGCTCTATGACGGGGCGATTGATCTGGCCAGCGCTCTAAAGGCCCTCGCCCCATGACATTCATTGTTCTCAAAATACACATGCACCACGGCGCCGCGCGCGTTACAGTCCGATCATGCTAAAAACCCGCATCATCCCCTGCCTCGACGTCGCGGATGGCCGCGTGGTCAAAGGTGTGAACTTTGTCGGTCTGCGTGACGCGGGCGATCCGGTCGATGCCGCCATCGCCTATGACGCGGCGGGCGCGGATGAGCTGTGCTTTCTCGACATCCATGCTACCCATGAAAACCGCGGTACGATGTTCGATCTGGTGCGCCGAACGGCTGAACACTGCTATATCCCGCTAACCGTCGGCGGCGGCGTGCGCACGGCTGCCGATGTCCGCGCCCTGTTGCTTGCCGGTGCTGATAAAGTCAGCTTCAACTCCGCCGCCGTGGCGAACCCGGATGTCGTGGCCGAGGCTGCCGATCAATTTGGCAGCCAGTGCATCGTCGTGGCCATCGACGCCAAGACCGTGTCACCCGGAAAATGGGAAATCTTCACCCACGGCGGCCGCAAACCCACAGGTATCGACGCCGTTGAATTTGCCCGCACCGTCACGGCCAAAGGGGCTGGAGAAATCCTGCTGACCTCAATGGACCGTGACGGCACCAAACAGGGTTTCAACCTGCCCCTGACCCGCGCCATTTCAGATGCGGTCAGTGTCCCGGTGATCGCTTCGGGGGGCGTCGGCACGCTTGATCATTTAGTCGAAGGCGTCACCAAAGGCGGCGCATCCGCTGTCCTCGCCGCCTCAATCTTTCATTTCGGTGAATTTACCGTAGGCCAAGCCAAGGCGCATATGGCCGCCGCTGGCATTCCGATGAGGATCACATGACCCTGAATGATCTCTACGCCACAATCCTCAACCGCAAATCGGCGGATCCCGACAGCAGTTGGACAGCGCAGCTGCTGGCCAAAGGCCCAGAAAAGTGCGCCGAAAAATTCGGTGAAGAAGCGATTGAGGCGATCATCGAAGCCGTCAAAGGCGACAAATCCGCCCTGACGTCCGAGGCCGCCGATGTGCTCTATCACTTGCTCGTCATGCTCGCGGCCCGCGACGTGCCACTTGACGACGTCCTCACCGAACTGGCCCGACGCCAGTCCCAATCCGGCATCACCGAAAAAGCATCCCGATAACCCATTCTTTTTGGCCTGAAAATATCCGGGGAGTTTGAGGGGCAAAGCCCCTCATCAGCAAATAAGGTCGTGCCGCGCAAAGCGCGCCCTTGCGATCACAGCTTGCTCGAAATCACCCCCGTGGCAAAGCCGCCCATGCGCA
>JBPOFE010000090.1:0-14356 GCA_051252035.1 Sulfitobacter sp. | reverse complement strand
TAAACCAAGCTGCAAAATTATTCAGGATGATCGCATTCCAGTTGCCGAGAGTCGCACCCGCTTGAACTGGCCAGACGATACACCAGACCAGCAACATGGAGTTGATGATCTTACCAATCACCGTCCCATTCACACTGACGCCACGATAGAATCCCGCATCCGCCGTTTTGATCGCCAGATCCGAGAGAGGCGGCTGAAGTGCCATTACTCTATGTCCCTGTTTTTTATGTACGGCGACCAACAAATTTATTGACTGAACAATCAATAAAAAAACCGTGCTGGACTCACGAGATGCGTCGCTTTTGCGCGATTGAGGTCGTTTGTCGCCCAAACTGGACTTGCGAACCGTTTACCCTTGGCGCACTGCGACACTCATCGGCATGTGCAACTTCACGGAATTCAGAACGCTTAGTTCTTGTGGGGAATCATGCTATGATCACAATATCTGGCTGCAAAGAATGGTCAGACCACAAAACAGGGACGTAATTCATATGTCAGTCAAACCTCCATTTACGGAGCTGGACATCAATACCCAAGATGACGGCTTCTATGAGGGATATAGCCTTCCCATCGCGCTCATATCCAAAATCAGTATGGTACTTCTGGTGCTTTGGGCGCTGATCTTTCCGCTTAATGCGGGTGCCATGCTGTCAAAGGTGAACACCACACTTTTGCTGAGCTTCAACACCTTCTACATCCTCGCCGTTGGAATGTTCGCGTTTTTCCTATTCATCATCGCAATCATTCCATCAACTGGCAAACGTCTGCTGGGCGCGCCCGGCCAAAAGCCGGAGTTCAGCAACTTCTCTTGGTTTTCGATGATGTTCGGTGCGGGTCTGGGTGTAGGTCTTATGACCTTTGCCACCGCCGAGCCGCTTGGCCTGTGGGGATCTAACCCGGTCATCCTGTCCTCGGATGTTGCACCAAACAGCGAGGAAGCGTTGCAATCTGCCTACCGCTATACCTTTGCGCACTACGGCTTTCACGCGTGGGCGATCTATGTGGTGACAGGTCTCAGCCTTGCCTATTACGCCTATACACGTGGCATGCCGCTGACGATCCGTTCGGCGCTGACGCCCCTGATTGGTAAATTTGCCAATGGTATGTTTGGTCACGTGATTGACGTCTTGGGCGTTGTTGCAACCATTCTGGGCGTATCCGTGACCATCGGTTTCGGTGTCAGCCAATTGGTTGATGGCGTCTATGCAATCACCGGCGCTGAATGGATGATGGACACCTCAGGTGACACACCAACAGCGACCAAAGCAGGTCTGATCACTGCACTTGTCTGCATCATGGCACTGTCGATCCTGTCGGCTGTATCTGGTGTTGGTCGTGGCGTGAAATGGCTGTCGAACATCAACTTGGTGTTGTCGCTGATCTTGCTGATGACATTCGTGATCTTCGGCTCATTCCTCTTTGCCATGACAACCTATGCCACGGCATTTGTGGATTATATCCTCAACTTCATCTCGCTCAGCTTTGCGGCATATAGCCCAGTTGACGCAGGTGCCTTTGCCACCAGCGCCCCCGCCGCCGTTCAGGCATTGGGTGCCGATGACATGGCAGCGGTCTACTCTGGTGCAACCAACCCATGGGGCAGCCTTGCAGGCTTTACCGATGGTTTGCCAGAAGCAGCAAAATCCCTGCCAGAAGCAGAGATTGCCGCAGCTTACGAAGCTGGTACAGGCGGACGTCTGTTCGCGTGGCAAGCCGCGTGGACCACGTTCTACTGGGCTTGGTGGATCG
The DNA here is from genome assembly GCA_051252035.1 of Sulfitobacter sp. Classification (GTDB taxonomy): domain Bacteria; phylum Pseudomonadota; class Alphaproteobacteria; order Rhodobacterales; family Rhodobacteraceae; genus Sulfitobacter. The sequence goes on along the minus strand of JBPOFE010000090.1, from coordinate 12,607 downwards.
CGTTCTCACCTTTTGTGGGTCTGTTCCTTGCACGCATCTCAAAGGGTCGTACGGTCCGTGAGTTCGTCTTGGGCGCGGTCATCGCACCATCACTCGTTTGTTTCGCATGGATGACCATCCTTGGCGGCACAGCAATTGATCTGGCCATGACAAGCGACGCGGCAAAGGAAGCCATTGTTGGTGCGTCCAACTCCAACAAGCTCTTTGCCACACTTGGTCAGATGCTTGAGGGCGGTTTCCTGAATGGTCTCATCATCATGTGTGTGGTGCTGATCATGACGTTCTTGGTAACCTCGGCTGACTCCGGCATCCTGGTGATGAACACCATCATGTCCGGTGGTGCTGAAGAAACAGGCGTCAAGCACCGCATCATCTGGGGTGTGATCCTGACGCTGGTGATCGGTACGCTGTTGCTTGCGGGCGGCGGTGGTCTGTCGGCTCTGCAAAACGCGATGATTATCGGTGCCCTGCCCTTTACCATCATCATGGTGGGCATGGTGCTTTCGCTGATCAAAGCGCTTTACAACGATGGTCGCCGCGACGCGGCGGGCATGCCATCGGCAGCGGCGCAACCTGCTGAATAAACATCGCGATTAAGATATTGAAAGCGGCGTCCGGGCAACCGGGCGCCGCTTTTTCTTTGGGGATTGGAGTGGTTGGAATGAGCTGTTGCGGTCATCATATTGGATCTTAGTTTTCAGATATTGTGTAGATTGGAAATCAAGATGCCATTGTTCAAATAGAGCATGGTACGTGCCAACAAAACAAAGACCGCCGAATTACGAAAGAGCAATCCACAAGGGTGGCTATCGCAAGCAGTGGAAGCAACTTACCCCGAAATAGCATCGTGGCGAGCAGCTGAGATAATGCGACTTCGGTTGGAAAAGGTTAGAGGATTGAAGCAGGTTTGGCGGACCAAACTACGCGACGTCCCCTTTGATTTATTTATTGAAGTGACACAGGCGTGAACAGCGGAAAAGTCCGCAGTGCCGCCATTCGTTCATCACCCCAACGCCTTGGCAATCGCCTCCGCGTGGCCCTTAATCGCCTCCATATCCCCCATCACACCCGCAGGCCGCATCGACACGCCCGCGTGACGCGGATGTATGTGGAAATGCAGGTGGAACACCTCCTGCCCGCCTGCCGCCTCGTTGAACTGCTCGATCGTGATACCATCTGCGTCAAACGCCGCTTTCGCGGCATTGGCGACGCGCTTGACTGTCGCCATCACAGCCGCTAACTGCGCATCTGACGCATCCAGCACATTTCGGCACTGCGTTTTGGGGATCACCAGACAATGGCCGTCACTGCGCGGCATGATGTCCATGAACGCATAGGTCTCATCGTCTTCATAGACTTTGAAACTGGGGATTTCGCCACGCAAAATCTTGGCAAAAATATTGTCGTCGTCATACGCGCTCATCGGGGTCTCCTTGATCACTATATCGCCTGTCTAAGCGCTGCGCCGCATCAAGGCAATTTCCGACAGGCCGCCTTGAGCAAGGATCTTGAATAAAAGCGGTGCAGCGGGGTCAGTGCCCTTACGGCGCCGCCTAGTTCGCCCGAGCTTAAGGGCACAACCGCAGAGCCAAAAAACAACCGCGTGCCACCATTTGCCAGCGAGTCGACGGCCAGAAAAGATCGGGTCCTGCCAGCAATGTCACAGAGCAATATCTGTTCTTCTTGCCGCGCCTCAACGGTCCAAGCTGCAAAGCGATCTGTGTCTCCTGACCCAAGTGCTGCAACATCGCTGTCCCGGATACGCCTGCGCAAAGCCAAAGTCAGCACCGCACGTTCAAGTCGGAACAGCCATGTAGTGTAGAACGCCGTGATGAAAGCGGGCAACGCCACAGTGTCAGGCAGCGTTGCCTCGAAACAATCGGTATAACAGCAAGCTTGCTCAACGTAGCGCTGTAAGAGCGCGTCCATCGGCACAGATACTGGCGTTACATCAGGCATTTACATCAACGACCACACGGCCCTTGACCTGACCTTTAAGGATGTCAGAACCGAGCTTTGGCAAATCGCCAAGCGTCGCGGGCTGCACCATCGCCTCAAGCTTATCCATCGGCAGGTCGCGGGCCACACGTTCCCAAGCCCGCACGCGGTTTTCATAGGGCTGCATCACTGAATCGATGCCCAAAAGGTTCACACCACGCAGCAGGAACGGGATCACGGTCGCAGGCAATCCTGCCCCACCCGCCAATCCAACTGCCGCCACCGACGCGCCATATTGCATCTGGCCCAAAACCCGCGCCAGCATCGCGCCGCCAACCGCATCGACGCAGCCGCCCCAAACCTCGCCCTCTAGAGGGCGCTTCACGGTTTCGGACAGTTCTTCACGCGCCACGATCTGAGTGGCCCCAAGCGCGGTCAGGTAATCGGCTGTCTCTGGCCGCCCGGTCACGCCCGCAACTTGGTGGCCGAGATTGGCCAAAATCGCGGTGGCCACTGAGCCCACGCCGCCAGCCGCGCCGCAAACCAACACCGGGCCATCCTTGATCCCATGATCTTCCAACGCCATTACCGCCAGCATTGCCGTGAAGCCCGCCGTGCCAACAGCCATGGCCTGTCGTGTGTCCAAGCCCTTTGGCAATGGCACCAGCCAATCGGCCTTCACCCGTGCTTTCTGTGCATAGCCACCCCAATGCGCTTCGCCTACGCGCCAGCCCGTCAAAACAACCTTGTCGCCCGGCTTGTACCGCGCGTCGTCCGACGCCTCGACAGTGCCCGCAAAATCAATGCCTGGCACATGCGGATAATTGCGCACCAAACCACCACCCGGCCCAATGCATAGCCCGTCTTTGTAATTCACTGTGGAAAATTCGACCGCAACTGTTACGTCGCCAGCGGGCAGGTCATCCAAACCAATCTCAGTCACTGCGGCAGTTGTCTTGCCGTCTTCATCCTTGTTCACAACCAATGCGTTGAACATGTCTTCTCCTTTTTACGCGGGGTCCCCCGCTTCATTGTTCTTCAAATATGCTGCCGTTGATGCATCCTGCGCTATAACCAGAATTCCTCGCGCACCACTGCGTCACGGACCCCCTCAGGCGTTTCCACTTGCAAGACCGTTCCCGCATCCCAATGCGTCATCCGGATCATGCCAATCGCAACATTCACACCAAAATCCGGCGACCAAGCTGCTGACGTCAGCTGACCAACGGTCTTGCCTGCTGCGGTTACCGGCCATGCCCGATCACATCCCGGCACTTTATCGCCCGCGATTTCAATGGGCCGCACCTGCTGGATCGGCCCTTCTTTGGCAACCCGCAGTAACGCATCCCGGCCAATACAGCCAATCGCCGTTTGCGTATCGCAAAATCGGCCCAGCCCACATTCATGCGGCGTGTTGTCGTCGGTCATGTCATTGCCATAGCTGAGCAAACCGCCCTCGATCCGTTCAATCAGGTTGGGACAGCCCGCGCGCACGTCCAAATCGCTGCCAGCTTCAAACAATGCGTTCCACAACGGCATACCGATGTCGCCACCCTCCACATAGATCTCAAAGCCGCCTTGCTTGGAATATCCTGACCGCGCCACGGCCAGTGACCGTCCCTGAAAATCAAACATGCCGAACCGGAAAAATTTGATATTGCGCACCGCATCACCAAACACCCGGGCCATGAGATCATCGGCCTTCGGACCTTGCACGGCCAAGGGGCTGACGTCGGGTTCATCCACCAGCACGTCCAAGCGGTAGCCAATCGCGATGCCCTTCACCCAGAGTAGCAAGTCACTGTCCGCGATCGAAATCCACCAACGATCCTCGGCCAGTTTCACCGCCACAGGATCATTCAGCATACCGCCCGTTTCATCCACAATTGGCACATAAAAGCAACGTCCCGGCACCATACCGCGCAGATCGCGTGGTGTCAGCATCTGCATCAGCTTGGCCGCATCCGGACCGCGCAATTCGACTTGACGTTCAACCGCAACATCCCAGACTTGCACGGCCTCTTTTAAGTGGTGATAGTCGAACTCAACGCTTTCAAAAACCGTTGGCAAGAGCATACGGTTATAGACCGTATAGGCTTTGACACCCGCGGCTTCGACACCTTGGGAAAACGGTGTACGGCGCAGACGCCGTGAGGGTGAAACAAGCGCCATCAGGCATCCTCCGGCATCAAAATCAGATCACTCACAGGTGCTTTGCGACCCATGGCCGTCATCATCATATGCACCTGACCTCGGTGATGGGTCTGGTGATTGAAAACCTGCATCACACAATCCTCAACGGGTCTTACAAAGTCCTGCTTCAACAGGACCGCACGCCATGACAGATCACCGCGTAAATCAACTGATCTTAGGCGGTCGGCCCAAAGCCTGATCTGCCCATCGGTTCGAAAACGCTCTGCGCTCCAAGCACCAAAGCTTGAATGCATGCTCAGGGCCTCATAGCCATCGCAAGTAGGCGCGGGCATATCGGAATCAAACCGATTAAACCAAAGCATATCCGCCCAAAGCAAATGGTTCAGCGTCGCCATGATTGATCCAAAAAACGCACCGCGATCCAACATCAATTCGTCTTGTGTCACGCCATCAAGAAGTTGCATGAACTGCTTGTTTTGCCACGTATTATAGCGCGCCATGGTGCGAACATAGGCAGGCGTTATCACGGTTTTGGTCCCTGCCAGTTGATTGGGCAAATCTCGGCTGACATGCCGTCGAAATCCCACACGCGGCCATAGTCACGCACCTTGGAGCGCAGCCCCTTAGCAGCAATAATGTCCGGCCCCATCCAGTATTTGGAGTTAGACACCATCACTGGATGCGCTTTGTCTTTGCCCGTCAGCATTTCGATCTCACCGGAAATCTTGCGACCAATGTTGATAGAGCGTTTATTGCCTTCACGCACGATCTCAACCGGAGCACGTTCAGCCCCGATGATCTCTGACACCAGCATGGTAAACAGGCCCGTCGTGCCACCCGCCGCGCCGCTGAAAATCTGCAAGATACCGTTATAGGCTTTGCCGCTGGCGCGCTCATCGACATAGGCCGCGACTTTCCAGTTGCCCTCGCCCATGCGGCCCGGAATGTCGACCAACAGACCGATGTTCAAACCCGACAGGTCTTCGCCCTCGTAATGTCCCTCATCAATCGCAATCGCCATCCACGCGTGGCAATGCCCCTCTGTGGGCGGGTGCGCACCCAGCGACACCACGCAAGGACAGAACACAGTGCAAGAGCAATTCAGGAACAACTCACCCTTGATTGCCCAATTGGTGGGATTCATCTGGCGACGGCCCGGGTTCGGCATCCGTTGGTCAATCCGCTGCGAAATCGGCAAACGGTCTGCGTCCGGTCTCTTTTTGGGTGGCATCTTTTATCCTCCTGAAATCAGGGGCCATCCCGCCACGACGCCTGCGCCGAGGATCAGGATCACACCCATTGGTTTTGTCACATGATGGCCAATCTGTGGTAGCTTTTCCACCACCATAAACAGCGTCGCCAAGCCCATCCACGCGAGGTTCATTACTCCGCCTGCAAATCCCAGCGCCATAAAACCCCAGCAGCAGACAGCACAATACACACCAAGGCCCAGCCCCATGCGCAGGCCCCCGCGCCCCCCCGTGCGCCAGTTGCCGATGAAATACATCATCGGCGAATGGCACACACCGTGGCAAATTTCTTTCGTGCGGGTGAACTGGAACAGGCCCACTGCCAGCAACAACGCCGCGGCCAGCCAACGTGATTTTGCAATGCCCAGCATGTCGATGACACCTGCAAACAGCAGCACTAATTGCACGCCTGCAATCACCGCGGCAAAAACCAGCCAGACCGCGAAATAGCCCAGCAATACGCCCAGCCACCCCGCCCGCGTCCCATCTGCGCTGACCATCAGGTCCTCATAGCTGCGCAGGGTCGGCACCATCGTCGGCAACATCATCGCCGCCATCATTGCACCCCACATGACAAACAGCGGGCCAAAGTGGGCCATCGGCATATACATCGGCATGCGCGGGTCCATTGCACGCATCCGGCTGCCCATCTCACCCGGGCGCCCCAGCAAATCCAGATCCATGTCCATTGCCATGGCGTACATCATCCACCATGACGCAAGAACCAGCCCGAAAAAGGCCAACCAAAGAGAAGATCGCAGAACTGGGTTCATATCAGCAGACATCCGACTCAAGCGCTTGTGAATTTAATGTCAGACAATTAAACTCTCGGCAAACATTAAATGTAAGACATATGAAAATTGACCCCACCAACCCTGCCGATCTGTCCGCCCAAATCGCCAGCGCCATCCGCGATGCCATTGTCGAAGGACGATTGATCGTTGATGAGCGACTGCCATCCGAGGCGGAACTGGCCGAGCAATTTGCCGTGTCACGCCCCACGGTGCGCGAGGCGCTGAAACGGCTAGCAGCGCAATCGCTGATACGCACGCAACGCGGCGCGACGGGCGGTGCATTCGTGGCAAGGCTCAGCTTTGAGGCCGCACAGGCCCAGCAAATCACCACCTCAACCCTGCTGATTTCAATGAATGCCGTCAGTTTTGTTACAGCTTGCGAGGCGCGCTATACTTTGGAACGCGCCTGCGCCGCCCTATCCGCCAGCCGCCGCAGTGCCGATCATCTGGCCACCATGCGGGCCGAAATTCACCGCCAATCACAACCGGGCCTGACCGATGAGGCCTTTTGTGCGTCCGACGTGGCATTTCACCGCGCGTTGGTCGATGGTGCGGGCAATCCGGTTCTCAGCTACCAACTGGCCGGTGCGGTTGAGGGTATGCAGCCGTTGATGAACATGATCACATTCACCGCCCGCGACCGCGCCCGCATCATTGCTCTGCACAGTGATATTGCCGATGCGATTGAGACAGGTAACGGAGAGGCCGCCGCATCAGGCCTGACCGCGCTCGAAAAGGAAACGCAGGCTTTGGCGCAAAATGTCTTTGCGGCGCGTGCGGCGAAAACCTGAAAGCCTTCGCCGCATTGCGTTCGTTTATTTAATTCCGGTCGAAGATAATTGAGGCATCAAACCCGTTCCAGTCCGATGTATTAACCCCATTTGCTGTGCCGCCTGAATAGGCGCTCAAGCCCGGCACCAACATGACTTTAACATCACCGCCGCCCTTGATCACACCTGCATGCCGCGCCGCCGAACAAATATCGCTGTCCGCCGTATAAGGCCCACTGCCCCAGACCGATCCCGTGTTGCCCGCGGCTTTTTCACAGGTGCAGCTGTGGAAATCCGTGCCCGACGGCATGACGGAACAGGCACCACCTGCGCTTTCACTCATCTGGGCTTTGACGGGCGAGACACCAAAACTCTGATCATAAGACCCCCAGCTGCTGGTATTCACACCATTCGCCGAACTGCCTTCATAAGATGCCTGCCCCGGTTCGGCGGTGACCAAAACCGTACCACCGTCTTCACCAACAATGCCGGCGTGGCGGGCAGCCGAACAAACGTTGCTGTCGCCCGTGTAAGGGCCACTGCCCCAAACCGATCCGGTGTTGCCGCTGGCAGCGGGGCAAGAACATTCATAAGGCGCAGCAGAGGCCGAGAACGATTGGCACGCAAGCACAGGGGCTGACGCCTCAATCTCTCCAACAGCGGCAACAGTTACGTCAAAGCCATTTCTAAAGTATCCCCAGCGCCGCGCTTTCACGCCGTTTCTTTCCCCCGCTTCAAACACCTTCTGGCTGGGTCGTCCGGTCACCATGACAGCACCGCCATCAGCGCCGATCGCCCCCGCGTGCCGCGCAGCGGTGCAGACGTCGCTATGTCCAGAATATGGCCCTGTGCCCCAGATAAACCGATCGCGCCCACCCTCCTTGCAGGTACACAACTGCACCTCACCGTCCGCTAGGTCACGCCCTTTGGCGCAAGTTGGAGCCGCGTCAATGTCGGTCTGACTGTGCAGCATAATTGTTTGTGCTTGGGCAGGGGAAACAAGGGGCAAAACTAAGAGAAAAGCGAACAGGACAGCGATATGTTTCACGGGAAAATTCCTTTCAAAATACAGTTCAAACGGTCAGAATAATGACCATCGGCTTTCTCAAGCTAGCCAATCTAAGGTATTCTGCCAAGTCTAGCCCTGAATTCTGCGCAGTGCTTCCACCTAGCGACCAGAGACCTTTATGCGGACAATCCGCTGCTTCCATGCGATCATGGGGTGCTACCCCATCTGACCCGATATGCGCAAAACGTTCGTTCTCAAGCATCCAATGACCGCGATCTTCGTTTGGATTGCGCAGCGGTACGCTCGAACGGATCGAATTTAACCCCGCCTCAGTGCTTGCTACATTAGTCAGTTCAATCATCTGCCGCTAAATGTCATTGATCACTCTCATCCAGTCTCACATTATATTGGCTATCGTCGGATGCTGCCTCACCCATGCAATTTTGGGTATATGCTCACGCCTGCAACAACTCCGGCGCATATTTACAGGGCTAGAACAGTTCGGTGGTTCCAAACGTCTGGTCAGGGAGTAACCAAAATCATGCGAATACGTTGATTGCCCCTTCAAATATCGACGATACTGCCCTATATTCTAATTGTCCTTCGGGACTATGGACATAAACGCGCATGTAATAAGCGGTTCGGACCCGGGGGCGGTACCCGGCGACTCCACCAACATCCTTCATTTGGGGATCATGGGGTCGAAATAGGATCGACGGACGTCTAAAGATGTAGCTTTGTTTCGGCTGACTGCCACCGTTATCGGCGTAAAATGTACAATTGCAAATGACAATAGTGCTCCAGTTGCGATGGCCGCGTAAGCGGTCCTAACGACTGAAAATTAAGTCCTTACGTTTAGCGACCTAAGGCGGGGTTCGCAGGTACCTGGCAACAGAAACCTGCACTTATCCTCTCGCATAACCTAATATCCGACCTGCCAATTTTGCGCAGCACAAAGCCGTGCCATGTTACTTCCCAAAAACTTAAATCACCTATCGTCGGCTGAAGTCATGGATTTTGGGCGCGTTCAGTGATACCTCATCTCTCAACTATTTCGAGAAGTGCTTATTACTGACGACATTCAAATCTGGGGGTTTTATGGACAAGCGAACGTTTTTTGAAGAATGGTTTAATTCAGTTTGGGTCGAGGAAGACATCGGCGTTATCTCTGCACGGATGCGGCCCGATGTTCAGGTTCGCGGACTGACGGATGAACCGCAGATGTCCGCCGAGGAATTTTCTGGCTTTGCGGCGGCGTTTCATGCGCAGTGCAACATCACAAGTTGCACGATAAATCACTTCTGCGAACAGGGCGAATGGGCGCAGATGCACGTCACATTTCAGGCCACCGGACGGCAGAGCGGCAAGAAAGCGACCTTCACCGGACAGATACTTGCGCGGCTCAATGACGACATTCTTGTTGAAGGATATAACAACATCGACTTCCTCAGCCTGTTTCAGCAGATGGACATGTTGCCTGCGGATCTCATGTCTCGCGCGCTGAGGGGCGACGCTTTGATCTGACGCGCGTGGCTTGACAAACCTGCAGCAACCCGGCCAAAAGACCATATGGGGCGTTTTGCGACTGCCCCGTGAGGCTCCGGCCCAAAGTCGCATCCCTGTCATGACCTTCAGAGGATGCTTTACCCATGCCCGCACCAAATGAAATTACTGTTTCCCAACTTTTGCGCCTGATCGGCACCCCGGATTGTCCGGTGATTGTGGACATCTCCATTGATCCGGATTTTGCGGAGGATTCATATCTGATCCCCGGATCCTTTCGCCATCCCCATACCGACATCGCGGGCCTGAAAGAGCGGCTTGCCGGACGGCGCTGCGTGATCTCCTGCCAGCAAGGCATCAAGCTTAGTCAGGGATTGGTCGCACGGTTGCGGTGTGATGGGTTACAGGCGGAATATCTAACGGGTGGCATGTATGGCTGGCGTGCGCATGCAGGCACGATGCGGATACCAGCGAAGGTTATTTCAGACAAAGTTGACGGTGCGACGCTTTGGGTTACGCGCCACCGCCCCAAGATAGACCGTATCGCCTGCCCTTGGCTGATCCGCCGTTTTGTGGACCCCGATGCGCGGTTTCTGTTTGTCTCACCCGAATGGGTGACCGGCGTGGCTGATCGCTATGGTGCGGTTCCCTTTGATATCGAGAATGTGCATTTTTCCCATGACGGTCCCATGTGCACCTTTGACAAGATGCTATCAGAATTTGCCCTGACTTCCCCTGCCCTGAACCGTTTGGCTCGCGTCGTACGCGCCGCTGATACCAACACGCACGATCAATCGCCGCAAGCGGCTGGTTTGTTGGCAATTTCGGTTGGCCTTTCGCGGCAATACAAGGACGATCTGGAACAGCTTGAGGCAGGTATGGTGCTTTATGATGCGCTTTACCGTTGGGCCCGTGATGGGGCGGATGAAGGCCATGACTGGCCTGCGGACCGCAAATCATGAGCACGCCAAGCTGGTCAGAAATGACACAGGTGTATGGCCGCATTGGGATATTGTCCTTTGGCGGCCCCGCCGCTCAAATCGCATTGATGCACCGCGAGTTGGTGGAACAGCGGCCATGGCTCAGTGAAGCGGCCTATCTTCGGGCCTTATCGCTTTGCATGCTCTTGCCCGGCCCTGAAGCGATGCAATTGGCCACCTACGCAGGCTGGCGCATGCGCGGGGTGCCGGGGGGATTGCTCGCTGGGTTGTTGTTTGTCGTTCCGGGCGCCTTGATCATTGCGGTTTTGGCCTTGGGATATGCCTACTTTGGCCAGTTGCCGTTGGTTCAGGCCGCGTTTCTTGGCATAAAGGCGGCCGTGATCGTCGTGGTGTTTCAAGCACTGCGAAAGGTCGCAGGCAAGGCGCTGCACGGCACCCAGGGCTGGATGCTCGCGGTGCCATCATTTTTGGCGCTGTTTGTGTTTGGCATGCCATTCCCGCTGATCATCTTGGCAGCAGGGATTTGGGGAATGTGGCGGCAAAATGCGCCAGTGCCAGAGATCGACGCCGTTCCAACCCGTACAGGCCACACGCCTCGCACTCTGGCCATCTGGGGCACGCTTTGGGCGGCACCTCTGCTTTTACTTTGGGCCATAGGCAACACGTTCCTACTTCAACTGGGGTTGTTCTTTTCCAAACTGGCGGTGGTGACCTTTGGCGGAGCTTACGCGGTGCTGGCCTATATGACCCAAACCGTGGTGCAGGATTATGGCTGGATCAGCACCGATCAGATGATTGACGCGCTTGGGCTGGCTGAAACCACGCCGGGGCCGTTGATCTTGGTGACTGAATTTGTGGGGCTTCTGGCGGGATTTGCGCAATCGGGCGTAATGGGCGCGGTTGCGGCAGGATTGGTGACCCTTTGGGTCACCTTCACCCCATGCTTTTTGTGGATATTCCTCGCAGGTCCATATCTTGAGCGGATATCGGCGCAACCGCGATTGGCCGGAGCGTTGCAGGCTATCACCGCCGCCGTGGTTGGGGTCGTTGCAAACCTGTCGGTCTGGTTTGCCCTGCATGTGCTGTTTGACCGGGTAGCGCCCTCCGTTTGGTTCGCCCTACCCGCCCCTGAAGTGAACAGTTTCAATGCTTTGACCGCCAGTTTCACATTGGCCGCCGCTGTGATGATGTTGATCTTTAACCGCGGCTTCGTCAGTACCATGGCAATATTGGCAGCAGTGGCGCTAGGCATCGCGATGATCTGACGAACGCCCCTTTCCCTCGGCCATAAATATCGTATGCTGGGAATGCTCTCACGCCAACCCGGAGACGAACATGAGCCGCGACATCGACTATGGCAACCTGATGCACGAAGCCATGCGGGGTCTGATCCGCAAAGTATTACTGGATGTTGCGGAACGTGGATTGCCGGGCAATCACCATTTTTTCATCACTTTTGACACCACTCACCCGGATGCGGAACTGGCAGATTGGCTGTCTGATCGCTACCCCGGCGAAATGACCGTGGTGATGCAACATTGGTATGACAAACTTGAGATCACCGACGAAGGATTCTCGGTTACCCTCAACTTTGGTGACGCTCCAGAGCCACTTTATATTCCCTACGACGCGATCCGCACCTTTGTAGACCCTTCCGTGGAGTTTGGCCTGCGGTTTGAAGAGCAAGAGGGCGATGAAACTTCGGGCGCCAAAGCAACGCCAGAAGCGAGCGCTGAGTTGGACACCGACCTCAAGCATGTGCATGAGCATGAGCTGGAAGTCGAAGAAGAACCCGCCAAAGAAGCGCAAATTGTCTCATTGGATTCGTTTCGCAAGTAATTTGGTCCGCGTTAACGCCAACCGCTGATTGCGCAGGGCTACGGGGGCCGCTAAACCCCTCTTGATGCATTTGACAGATCAGGAGCCGCAAAATGGCCAATACCCGCACCGAAACTGACAGCTTTGGCCCATTGGAAGTGCCTTCCGACAAATATTGGGGCGCGCAAACGCAACGCTCAATCATGAACTTCCCCATTGGCTGGGAACGCCAACCCATCGCAATTGTCCGTGCGCTGGGTGTGATCAAGAAAGCCTGCGCCGAAGTGAACCTTGGTTTTGGCGATCTGGACGCTGATCTGGCCCCGCATATCCAAGCCGCTGCGCAAGAGGTCATCGACGGCAAATTTGACGACAATTTTCCGCTGGTGGTGTGGCAAACCGGGTCCGGCACCCAATCCAACATGAACGC
>JBPOFE010000009.1:0-38008 GCA_051252035.1 Sulfitobacter sp. | reverse complement strand
GCGGCTGCACCGCGCCGTGAACTGCCCGCCATTGATGACGCTAAGGGCGACGATATGGACCGTTTGTTGGCCGAAACCGATCAACAGATGGATGAGCCGGAAAGCGCCACGCGCCGCAATGCGTTTTCGCATCTGCGTGCCGCTGTAGCCGCCAAGAAGGCCGATGTCGCCATGGGTGCATCTGACAAAGACGATGAGAATGACGGTGCCTACCGCAATGATCTGGCCGATGTGGTGCGCCCGCGCCGCCCGGTCAGCGGCAATGCACGCACTGAACGCCCCGGTGAAGGTCGCCCCGCGCCTCTGAAACTGGTCGCCGAACAGCGCATTGATGTGGCAACCCCACGTACCGAAGGCCCGGTTCGCCCGCGCCGCGTGGCGGCAGTGTCCGAGGCCGCGCCGTCTGCGCCAGAAGGCGAAAGTTTTGCCGATTACGCCGCCGAAATGGGTGCCACCAAACTGCCGCAACTGCTTGAAGCGGCGGCTGCCTATATGTCCTTTGTTGAAGGGCGCGAACAATTCTCACGTCCGCAATTGATGACAAAGGTACGTCAGGTTGGCCCAGAGGATGGCTTTAGCCGCGAAGATGGCCTGCGGTCATTTGGTCAATTGCTGCGCGCTGGCAAGATCGAAAAAATCAAAGGTGGTCGGTTTACCGTGTCTGACGACATCGGCTATCGCCCGGACCACCGCGCCGCCGGCTAAGATTGCTTGCGAAAAACAACAAAAGGCGGTGCATTAGCGCCGCCTTTTTTCATGCCCATTGGATGCTCGTCATCGGTTGTTGCGCGTGCAGAAAATCAGCTTATTGCCATTCGGGTCATTGATGCTCATATCGTCCCACCCCCAAGGTTGGCATTGCACACCGGGCCGTGCGTGGCGATATTTTTTGGCGTTGAGAGATTTCGCGTAATCATGCACATCCGCGACCTCAATGCGCAGAGCCGCACCCGGTGACGCATCGCCAAAATGCTCTGACAGATGCAGCTCGCAGTCACCTTTTTTCACACCCATATAAAGCGGTGTGTCTGGCTCAAACCGATGTTCAAACACCACCTCAAAGCCCAGAAAATCAATATAGAACGCGCGCGTGGCACCTTCATCAAAGCTGCGCAGGATTGGGATTGGTGCTTTCACTGCTGATCCGCGTCAGGGTCGGCTTGCCCGACGCCTTTGAAAATGAACCTGAATGGGATGGCCCAAAGGATGCCAAGGCCAACGTAAATCACCAATTCCAACAAGATTGACGGACGGTCGAACAACCCCACGATGTTCACTGCCACGACGATATAGAGCGGCAGACCGATCAACAGAATGACCAGAGCCCAGCGTCTGCGTGATTTATAGCTGAGCGCCATGTGTTTTCCCTTATTTAATCCGCAAATGGGTCCGTGACCAAAATCGTGTCTTCGCGTTCCGGTGAGGTAGAAAGTAGGGCGACCGGACATTCGATCAATTCCTCTACCCGGCGCACATATTTGATGGCCTCGGCTGGCAGATCCGCCCAAGACCGCGCACCTTCGGTTGATTCCGACCAGCCCGGCATTTCTTCGTAAATCGGGATGCAGCGCGCCTGCTGATCAGCGGCGGTGGGCAGATATTCGAGGCGATTGCCGTCCAATTCATACCCCACACAGATTTTCAATGTTTCAAATCCATCCAGCACGTCCAGCTTGGTAAAGGCAATCCCGTTGACGCCGCTGGTCGCACAGGTCTGGCGCACCAACACCGCATCAAACCACCCACAGCGGCGTTTGCGCCCCGTTACCGTGCCAAATTCATGGCCGCGTTCCCCCAGACGTTGACCATCATCATCGTCCAGTTCTGCCGGAAAAGGCCCCTCACCCACTCGCGTTGTATAGGCTTTGACGATGCCGAGGACAAAGTCGATAGAACCGGGGCCAATGCCCGTGCCCGTCGCCGCCTGCCCCGCGATCACGTTTGAGGATGTCACAAACGGATAGGTGCCAAAGTCGATATCGAGAAGCGCGCCCTGCGCCCCTTCAAACAGGATGCGTTTACCCGCCTTGCGCTTTTCATTCAGCACTTTCCAAACCGGGGCGGCGTATTCCAACACCGATGGCGCAATCTCGCGCAGCTTGGCCAGCAGTGCGTCGCGGTCCACCGGATCAAGGCCCAGCCCCCTGCGCAAGGCATCATGATGCACCAGCGCACGGTCCACCCGCAGTTCCAGCGTCGCCTCATCCGCCAGATCAGCCACCCGCACAGAGCGGCGGCCAACCTTATCTTCGTAAGCCGGGCCGATACCGCGCCCTGTGGTGCCAATTTTGGCCACGGAATTCTGCGCCTCACGCGCCCGGTCCAATTCACCGTGGATCGGCAGGATCAGCGGCGTATTCTCTGCTATCATCAGAGTTTCAGGGGTAATCGTCACGCCCTGCCCACGCAGACCTTCGATTTCCTTGACCAAGTGCCACGGGTCCAGCACCACACCATTGCCGATCACCGACAGCTTTCCGCCGCGTACGATACCGGAGGGCAGCAAGCTGAGTTTGAACACTTCGCCGTCGATCACCAATGTATGGCCTGCGTTATGCCCGCCTTGGAAGCGCGCGATCACATCGGCGCGTTCAGATAGCCAATCGACAATTTTGCCTTTTCCCTCGTCACCCCATTGAGCGCCGACAACGACTACGTTGGCCATACTGTTATTCCTTTTCGAGACAACCCGCGCCCGTATAGCGGGCCTGCCGGATGGGCGAAACTGCAAAAAGACCGCATGGGAATTTTGATTAGCAATGCACCATAGACTTTAGGCCTAGGCCAAGGATATTTTCAGCCCAAAAGAGGCAAAGGATTTCTGATGGGCTTTATCTTACGGTGGCTGTGCGCGTTTGGATTATTGGCGGCGACGTTCAATCCGACAGAGTATAATTACGTCAACTGGGTACGCGAATTTGGCGGTATGAACATGTCTATTGCCGTTTTGCTGGGGCTACTGTTGGCAATTGGATACATCATTTATCTACGCGCGACGCTGCGGTCGATCGGTGGCTTCGGCATGTTGCTGGTGCTGGCTGTGGTCGGTGCAGCACTTTGGGTGCTGTATGATCTCGGTGTGCTCAGGTTGGATAATTCAAGCATGAATGTCTGGCTGGCCCTTGTCGCGCTGAGTTTTGTGCTGGGCATTGGGCTTAGCTGGAGCCATGTGCGCCGGACATTATCAGGTCAGGCCGATATGGATGACGTAGACGAATGATCACTCCAAGGTGACGGGCGCGCCATGTGGGGTCGCGAGATAGGCGGCCTCCCATCTGTCGCGCAAGGTATTGACCAGATCAGGCCGGGTTAGCCCTAGCTCTGACAGATAGCTTTCGAGCGTTTCTAGCCATGCGGCAAAGTAGTCATCGCCGCCATTGAGATCACGCACAACGCCGTGACGTGCCAATGTTGCGCCAAAACGTGACGCCCAATCGGGCCAATCGAAATGACCCGCTTCGTTGAGATAGACGGTCAGCGCAAAAACCTGAGCGTGCCAAGGCGCTTCAAAGGTGGGTTCAGGTGGTTTATTCATGCTTTGGTCAGGTAGGATTGCCACAGATCCAGCACCACCTCATCGCGTGGATGCTCAGGCTGCGCCCACAGCTCTGACGCGGGGAACGCAACGGCATAAAGTGGTTCGGGTGCTTCCCCCAATCCATGCGCATTACTGTCAGGCAGAACGTGGGTGCCATGCAGGCGCAGAATGCGACCCGTGGCACCAGCAGCATAGACCGGCAACCGCGTGTGACCGCCTGCAACATTGGTATTTTGTGCGATACGTCGGGTGATCACCGCGTCACCAACGGCAAATATTGGCGCCACGTCACTGGGGCGGTCTGCGGGGCCACCCTTGGCCAAGACACCTGCCACTTGATCGGCTTTGAGCGTATTTGCGGCAAGCGGACTGGGCGTTGGCGGCGCCTGCCCGGCCAATTCATCCGGGCTGACGATTCCCCTATGCACCAGCATATCGGCAAGGCCAGCCATCCATTTTTCGTAATAGGAAAACCGCGTGTAATCCATTGGGGCCAAGCATTCGCGGGCGTGGCGCGAGATGTCGATGTTCCATTTACCCAGACTGCCCGCCGCCAAGGTCACAGCCAAAGCGCGCGGATGCCAATCAGCGTGGAATTTCACGTCTTCGGGTTCTGGTACAACCGGACCATCGCCAAAACGCCCGCCCATGTCATGAACGCGGCTCATGGTGCTTTTGCCAATCCAGTGCCGATCATACTGTCGCGTGTGACCAAATCCATCAGCGCAGCCTCGTCCATGCCATCGGTTCCGGCGGGGCGTTGCGGGATCACAAGGTAGCGTACCTCAGCAGTCGAATCCCACACCCGAACGGCAGTTTCCGGCGGTAATTCGACGCCGAAATCTGCAAGCACCTTACGCGGCTCACGCACCGCGCGGGCGCGGTAGGCATCGGATTTATACCAGCCCGGCGGGATACCCAGCAGCGGCCATGGGTAACAGGAACACAGCGTACACACGACGATATTATGAACCTCATCGGTGTTCTCAACGGCGACCATATGTTCGCCTTGGCGGCCATAAAATCCCATATCCGCAACCACCGTGGTGGCATCTGCCAGCAATGCCGCCTTAAATTCCGGGTTGGCCCATGCGCGTGCCACTACCTGCGCACCATTGCGCGGGCCGATCTTATTTTCATAGGTGTCGATGATCACATCCAAGGCCGCAGGATCAATCAGACCCTTTTCAGTCAACAGCGTTTCAATTGCCTTAATGCGCAACGCCGGGTCCGGCGGCAGTAAGGCATGGGGGTGATCGTGATCTGAATGGTCGTGGGGCATGGCGTCATGCTGCCTCAGGGATTCTGGCTTGTCCATGGCGCAACATTCAAGTCCTTCAATTTACCCATGATTTTTTGCGCGAAATCGAGCACGAAATATGATACACTCATGACACGAAACGAGTCTGATCCACTTCAAATCCAGGATAACCCTTCTATAAGACGTGGTAGAGCACCGTTTCAGCAAGACCGTCGCCCCCATGCGGCGGTCTTTGCTTGTGCCAATTGGCCCTGACGCGGCAATCCTCCCTTGCCCCCAAAGCCAAAGATGCCTAGATACCCGCAAACAAAATCGAAAGCGCGCGCCCCATGGAAAATGTTGTTCTGATCATCCACCTCATTCTGGCACTTTGCCTGATTGCGGTTGTCCTTTTGCAACGCTCCGAAGGCGGCGGTTTGGGCATGGGTGGCGGCGGCGGCGGTGCTGTCTCGGGCCGCTCCGCGGCAACGGCACTGGGCAAACTAACCTGGGTCTTTGGCGTTTGTTTTTTGATCACCTCGATTACACTGACGATTATCGTGGCTGAAAAATCTGCGGGTTCATCGGTGATTGATCGGTTGAGCGCGACACCGCCCGCATTAAACGAAGCGCCGGCATTGCCCGAAGGTGGTGCATTGCTGCCGCCAAGCGCGGACGATGCAACGCCACTTGTGCCTGCCGCCGACTAAACGTCGATTTTCTAGAATATCCACAACAACTTGAGGCAAAGCCCGTTTTTGCAACATCATGTTGCGGTCTGGCCTTGCCTTAAGCATGCGAATCCGGCTAGACTTAAATCCCGTGGTGCTGCGGTTTTCTGCAGCGCGTTTGGCTGGTTTTTGTCACACAGCATTTGAAATACACGGGGAATTAACACACATGGCGCGCTATATTTTCATCACTGGTGGTGTGGTTTCTTCGTTGGGCAAGGGCCTTGCCTCTGCCGCGCTGGGTGCGTTGTTGCAGGCACGTGGGTTTTCGGTGCGGCTGCGCAAATTGGACCCCTATTTGAACGTCGATCCCGGCACGATGTCGCCGTTTGAACATGGCGAAGTCTTTGTGACGGATGACGGTGCGGAAACCGATCTGGACCTGGGGCATTACGAACGCTTTACCGGGGTTGCCGCGCGCAAGACGGATTCTATCTCATCTGGGCGGGTTTATTCCACGGTTTTGGAAAAGGAACGCCGCGGCGATTATCTGGGCAAAACCATTCAGGTGATCCCGCATGTCACCAATGAAATCAAAGACTTCATCGGGATTGGTGATGACGAAGTTGATTTCATGTTGTGCGAGATCGGTGGCACCGTTGGTGACATTGAAGGATTGCCGTTCTTTGAGGCAATCCGCCAATTCAGCCATGACAAACCGCGCGGCCAGTGTATTTTTATGCATCTGACGTTGCTGCCCTATCTGGCGGCCTCAGGTGAACTAAAAACCAAACCAACCCAACATTCCGTCAAGGAATTGCAAAGCATCGGCATCGCGCCCGACATACTGGTCTGTCGTTCCGAACACCCGATCCCGGAAAAGGAACGCGAGAAAATTGCGCTGTTCTGTAACGTGCGCAAAGAGGCGGTTGTGGCCGCCTATGACCTGAAATCCATCTACGAGGCCCCGCTGGCCTATCACGCGCAGGGTTTGGATCAGGCGGTTTTAGATGCCTTCGATATCTCCCCTGCCCCGCGCCCTGATCTGACGGTGTGGAACGACGTTTATGACCGTATCCACAATCCCGAAGGCGATGTGCGCGTTGCGATTGTCGGCAAATACACCCAGCTTGAAGATGCGTATAAGTCGATCGCTGAGGCGCTGACCCATGGCGGCATGGCCAATCGGGTCAAGGTCAGGGTTGAATGGGTCGATGCCGAGATTTTTGACACCGAAGACGCCGCCCCCCATCTCGAAGGTTTCCATGCGATCCTTGTACCGGGTGGGTTTGGCGAACGCGGCACCGAGGGCAAGATCAAAGCGGCGCAATATGCGCGCGAACACAAGGTCCCGTATCTGGGCATCTGTCTTGGCATGCAGATGGCGGTGATTGAGGCGGCGCGCAACGTGGCGGGGCTGGCCACAGCCGGGTCCGAGGAGTTTGACCACGAGTCCAAGGGTAAAAAACGGTTCGAACCTGTGGTCTATCACCTCAAGGAATGGGTGCAGGGCAATCACAAGGTCGAACGCAAGGTCGGCGACGACAAGGGCGGCACCATGCGTCTGGGCGCCTATGACGCGACGCTGAAAGACGGCTCACGCGTGGCTGAGGCCTATGGGACGACCACGATTGATGAACGGCATCGCCACCGCTATGAGGTTGATATCGCTTACAAAGATCAGCTTGAGAAAGCGGGGCTAACGTTTTCAGGCATGTCACCTGACGGCAAACTGCCCGAGATCGTCGAATGGTCGGATCACCCGTGGTTCATCGGTGTGCAATTTCATCCCGAGTTGAAGTCAAAGCCGTTTGCGCCGCATCCACTGTTCAAGGATTTTGTGCGCGCCGCCAAGGAAATGTCGCGGTTGGTTTGAGCAAACGGAGAGAGACACCAGTGCAAGAACTTGATTTCGAAGTGTGGGATGTCTTTACGGATGTGCCGTTTGCCGGGAACCCCTTGGCAATTGTCATGGGCGCTGACGGGTTAAGTACCGAACAAATGCAGGTGATGGCACGCGAATTTAACCTCAGCGAGACAATCTTTCTCATGGCGCCGCGTGACCCGAACCACACGGCGCGGGCCCGGATTTTCTTTCCCACCGCCGAAATCCCTTTTGCAGGGCATCCTACGGTTGGGGCTGCTTTGATGTTGGCAGGCAAACACGGTCTAACCAGCGTCACACTTGAAGAAGAAGCTGGGCTTGTCCCGGTAGACATCGCCGATGGCCTTGCCAAGTTTCAAGCACCAGTCACGCCCTTCCCGCATGTCGTCTCAATTGATCTTCAACTTGCGGCCGAGGCACTTGATTTGGCAATCGCAGATATCGGGCCACACACTATTGGGGTTCATCAGGGCGGGCCAAAGTTTCTATACGTGCCAATAAAGACCCGCGATGCCCTGCGCCGCGCCCGTCCGATCGAACCGTTTTGGTCTAAGCTGATGCAGGCCAGTGGTGTCGATTCAGCGTATCTTTACACATCCGCATTTGATGCACGTATGTTTTCTCCAACCGCTGGTATCCCAGAAGATCCAGCGACAGGCTCAGCTTCTGCGCTGCTGGCATCGCAGCTAGTAGCCAACGGCGCGATCCGTGACGGGATAAACCACTTTGATCTGACACAAGGCGAAGATATGGGTCGGCTCAGTCAAATCAGTCTGACGGTCACCGCCCAGAATGGCACGATTGATGCAGTTTACGTCGCGGGACGTGCCGTGCCAATCTCAAGCGGACGCATTCGTGTACCGCAATAGCCCCTTGCTATCCGACTGTAATGCCTAACAAAAACGTCTGGATCGCCGCCGTCAGGGTCGAAACACCGCCGTCTATGCCAGCAAAGGCGGCGACAGCCAAACCAACGACAAGCGCGGTTAGAACCACCCAATCAACGGTAACGGCACCCTCTTCACTCTTAAAAAAACGCTGAATTAAATTAGTCATCTGTAACCCTTTGAGTGTGTTTCTTATGGGGACGCCAGAAACCGCGGATGCACTTTTTGCCGTGCCTCTCTTGTTCTGATCGTCCGCCACAAAACATCTTGTGGTTGAATATTGCGGCGGTTTTATGACCCAGTTCAGCCGCATTCCCCATTGCACCCGCACCTCAACACGCTACACCCAGCCTATGCTCAGCTACCAACACATTTACCACGCCGGAAACCTCGCCGACGTCCACAAACACTCCCTTTTGGCGTGGGCGCTGGAGTACCTAACCCGCAAGGATAAACCGCTCAGCTATATCGAAACCCACGCCGGTCGGGCGCTTTATGATCTAGCGGATGTGAGCGCGATCAAGACGGGCGAGGCCAAGCAGGGCATCGGCAAGATCGCAAATTGGTTTGATTCGGATCATCCCTACAAACGCGTTCTCGACCAGACCCGCGCGGCGCATGGGCCTGATGCGTATCCTGGATCACCCCTGCTTGCCGCGACTTTGCTGCGGCCCACCGATCATATTCATCTGGCCGAATTGCACCCACGCGAACACGCAGCCCTTGATCTGGCAATGTCGCCCTATCCGGTGAAATGCCATCTGCGCGATGGATTTGAAACGGCCTTTGCGCTGACGCCACCTACCCCGCGCCGGGGTATTATGCTGATTGACCCTAGCTATGAGATCAAGACCGACTACGTGGATATCCCGCGCCATATCGGCAAGCTGGCGAAGGCGTGGAATGTCGGAATTATTGCGCTGTGGTACCCGATCCTGACCAATCGCGCGCATGAGCCGATGTTGACGGCGCTCAGTGACGGGCACCAAGGTGCATTGCGCCACGAGGTACGGTTTCCACCGGCACGTCCGGGGCATGGCATGATCGGATCGGGGTTGTTTGTAGTGAACCCGCCTTATGGTCTCGCCGAGGCGGCCAACAAGCTGACGAAGCTGTATAATACATTGAATTAAAAAGGAAATGGCGAATGGCAAAAGGGTATTGGATTGCAAACATGGCTGTGCGTGACGCGCAGGTCTATGACACCTACCGCGCCGCAATTGCCAAACCGTTAAAAGACTTTGGAGCCAGATTTCTGGTCCGTGGCGGCACACAGGCCAATCCCGAAGGCTCAACACACAGCAGAACCGTCGTGATCGAATTTCCAAGCTATGCCGAGGCATTGGCCTGTTACGAGAGCGCCGATTACAAAGCCGCCAAGGACATTCGCCTAAACGTCGCTGACGGAACTCTGATCATCGTTGAGGGATACGACGGCTGAAAAATATGCTATAATCGGCCTCATGTCGATTTTACGCGCTCTTATTCTTGCCTGTCTGCCCAGTGGCGCACTGGCCTGTGGTGCGCCTGTGTGTCTGGTTGATCCCGATCATCTATTGCTGCCGCAAATCATCACCTTTGACGATATTCAAAGCGGCGGTGGGCCGGGGTATTACGTCGATGATATCCTGCCGCTGCCCGGTGCCACCTTTGGCGAACATTTTGCGGGCCAGATTGTGACGACGGTGGGCCCGCATGATCATATCGAAGGGGCGGCATTTGAGCCGCTGACGATGATGCCGGGGCGTGCCGGACAAAACCTGTCTGTTGTGCATTTTGGTGGGACAACGGTTTTGAATGGCTATGGTGTCGCAGGGTTTCCCAAACGCGAGGCGCAAGGCGAAGGGGCAATTGCGGTGTTGTTTGACGAGGACCAATCCGCGCTGGCCTTTGCCCTGCGCGGCGGTGAGGCGGGCATCGCCCTTGTCAGCTTCATGCGTCGCGATGGCACGTTGATCTCGGTGGTCCCTGTTGATCCGACCGGCGAATTTTCCGTTGGATTTTCTCGGGATAGGGGAATTAACGATATCGCGGGCATTGTTGTGACAAATACCGACCCACAGGGGCTTGCAATTGACACTTTACGCTTTGGCAAACCACCCGAGGTGAGTTAAAGCTGCATCATGTTTGATCGTCTTTTCCCCCGCCGTGCACCGGAACCGAAACCCCTGCCGCAGCCAAATGCTCAGCTTGCCCTTGGCGCGTTGCTGGTGCGTGTCGCCTTTGCCGATAAGAATTATCGCGCCGCCGAGATTGGTCAGATCGACCGCATCCTGTCACAGACCTTCGATCTGGGACCGATTGAGGCCGCCAAACTGCGCGCCACTTGCGAAGCGCTTGAACTTGATGCACCGGGCACGCCAGAGTTTACGGAAATCCTGCGCGAAGAAGTTGATTATGCAGATCGCAAAGCAATGAGCGATGCGATGTGGTCCGTGGCGCTGGCCGACGGGCATCGCCATGAGGCAGAGGAAATTCAATTACTGGCCATTGAAACGGCCCTTGGGATAACTGAAGTCGACATGGAAGAAGCCCGCGAAAACGCCCTTAGAACACTTCCCGAATAGCATCCGACTTGGCCTTGGGCCAAATCCCCCCTATATCGCAGATCATGTTTGGTGATTTCCTAAGACGGCTGACTGAAGCCGACCCCGCCCCCATGGCCGACAGCGACGCGCGCCTTGCGCTGACAGCGCTTTTGGTGCGCATTGCCCGGTCCGACAATGACTATGCGCCGCGCGAGCGCGACATCATCGACCAGATTGCCCAAGACCGATATGGCCTCTCTGCCGCTGAGGCGCGAAAATTACGCAAAGATGCCGAATCTGTCGAATCAGAAGCGCCGGATACCGTGCGGTTCACCCGCGCCATCAAAGATGCAGTGCCTTATGATGACCGTGTCGAAGTGATTGAGGCGCTCTGGCAAGTGGTGCTGGCCGATGGCACACGTGCGGACGAAGAAGATGCGCTTTTGCGCATGGTATCAAGCCTGCTTGGGGTGACTGACACTGACAGTGCGATGGCGCGCCGACGTATGAATGCTCAGAAAAACTAGACATTTATCCAAGGTCAAAGTAACCGCATCTGGCCAAACCAAAAACTCTGCGTTGCAATCATGCGGGAATTATTCCTTTATATCGCACTGAAACGAGAAAAGTGATCCAGCACCCGTGACAACAGACACTCCGGTTATCCAGATCGACAACCTGCACAAAGCCTATGGTGCGTTGGAAGTTCTTAAAGGGGTCAGCGTAACCGCGCCGCGCGGCCATGTGATTTCGCTGATTGGATCGTCCGGTTCCGGCAAATCGACATTGCTGCGCTGTTGCAATCTTTTGGAAGACAGCCAGCAAGGTGATGTGATTTTCAAAGGCGAACCGGTGCAGTGGAAAGGCAATGGCCACAATCGCCGCCCCGCAGATCCGAAGCAGGTTTTGCGCATCCGCACCAACCTGTCGATGGTGTTTCAGCAGTTTAACCTCTGGGCGCATATGTCGATCCTGCAAAACGTCATGGAAGCGCCTCTGACCGTGCTGCGCCGCGACCGCGCCGAAGTGGAAGCAGCGGCGCGTGCTTATCTCGACAAGGTTGGTATTGGTGACAAATGTGATGTCTATCCGGCGCAATTGTCAGGGGGGCAGCAGCAACGTGCCGCGATTGCACGCGGGTTGTGTATGGAACCTGAGGCGCTGTTGTTTGATGAACCGACATCAGCGCTTGACCCTGAGTTGGAACAAGAAGTTGTCAAGGTCATCAAAGACCTGGCCGCCGAAGGCCGTACGATGATGATCGTGACCCATGACATGAAACTGGCCGCAGATGTATCAGATCACGTTGTGTTCCTGCATCAAGGGCTGATCGAAGAACAAGGGCCGCCGGAAACGCTGTTTGGTGCGCCCAAATCCGAACGACTGCGTGGGTTTCTATCTGCAACCCACGCCGCGTAAACAAAAAAACCAAAAACGGGAGACCACCAATGAAAAAGATTCTACTTGGCACAGCCGCTCTGGCAATGACCGCAACACTGGCGATGGCAGACGGCCACGGCAAAACCATCCGCATGGGAACCGAAGGCGCCTACCCCCCCTATAACTTCATCAATGACGATGGCGAAGTTGCAGGCTTTGAGCGTTATGTCGGTGATGAGCTGTGTAAGCGCGCTGAATTGACCTGCGAATGGGTCACCAACGAATGGGACAGCATTATTCCCAACCTCGTATCGGGCAACTATGATGTGATCATCGCGGGCATGTCCATCACGGATGAACGCGACGAAGTTATCGACTTCTCTGACCCTTATACACAGCCTGACCCATCCTCTTTCGTTGCAATGTCTGCTGATCTGGACATGTCCACAGCAGTGATTGCAGCACAGCAAGGCACCATTCAGGCCAGCCACATCGCCTCTATGGAAGGCGCGACACTTGTTGAGTTCGCGACGCCCGAAGAAACAATTGCCGCCGTGAAAAACGGTGAAGCGGACGCAGTTCTTGCGGACAAAGCCTTCCTTGAGCCAATCGCAGAAGCCGAGGCAGACCTGTCCATCGTTGGCGACGATGTCTTGCTTGGTGGCGGCATCGGACTTGGCATCCGCGAAAGCGACGGTGAGCTGCGCGAAAAGTTCAACGTGGCAATCCAGTCAATGAAGGACGACGGCACATTGAACGAGCTGATCAAAACGCATCTGCCGGGTTCGGCAACGTTCGAATAACGATCTAAAACATCAAAGGGGAAGGCCATGCGCCCTCCCCTTTGTCTTGCCGCGTCTGGTCTTCCTCTGGCCAAATAGTCTTTTCTTTTTCAACGATCAAAGCGAGCGCCTCATTTTTAGTTATTGCGCCGACCCCTCACAGATCGAAGGCCTGACATGGCTCAGTTGCTACCTGACCACAGGCAAGCATATGGCGATCTATTGGTCGGTGCTCACAGTGTTGACCCTGCTGGCGATCACTGCCCCCATCGCACTGATCTTTGGATTTGGCGGCGCCACTGCCGCACGGTCAAACTTCGCCCCGCTGCGCTGGTTCGGCAAGACCTACATCGCACTGGTGCGCGGCGTGCCGGACATCGCTTTTTTCCTTTTCTTCGTGATCGCCTTGGACCAAGGCATTGAATATCTGCGCCACAAGGTGCTGTGCCCCGATTGGGAACTGCCCATCCGCCAAGGCAATGATTTTGTCGTCTGTCAGGCGGCCAAGATGCCCTTGGGCAATTCGTCACAATGGGTGCATGAAACCTATGGGTTTTCCCTTGCTGTCCTGACGTTTTCGATCGTTTTTGGCGCCTTTGCCGCCAACGTTTTGTTCGGCGCAATGCGCGCCGTGCCCCGCCCGCAGCTTGAAACCGCTGAAAGCTATGGCATGTCACCGCGTCAAACATTCTGGCGCGTGCTGGTTCCGCAGATGTGGGTCTATGCCCTGCCCGGTCTTAGCAACCTTTGGATGGTGCTGATCAAAGCGACGCCGCTGCTGTTCCTGCTCGGGGTCGAAGACATCGTTTATTGGGCGCGTGAACTTGGCGGGTCGAAAACCCCGCGCTTTACCGATTACCCCCACGGCGACTGGCGCATGTGGTATTTTCTGGCACTGCTGGTGTTCTACTTGATTTTCACGCGGGTGTCCGAGATCGCGATTGACCGCCTGATGAAACGCCTGACGCGTGGACAGGCGACCACGGCTGGCGAAGCGCAAAGGAAAGCGGCGTGAGTTGCCTGCAAACCATCCATGATTACGGGTTGCGTGCCATCGGCATCGGTGAACGCCTGCTGCCGCGCGATAATTTCACATTGTGTGAACAATTTACCCTGATTGGTTCCGGCATGATCTGGAACATTTATTTCGGTATCGTGGCGCTGATATTGGGGTTCTTTTTCGCCACCGCTCTCGGCGTTGGCAAAGCCGCTGCAAACCCGTGGTTCCGCAAGCCCGCGGAATGGTTCATCTTTATCTTCCGGGGATCACCGCTGTTTATTCAATTTTTCTTTGGTTACTTCCTGTTTCTCAGCCTCAAGTCCGTCCATCCGTTCTTTGACCCGTTTACCGCCGCATGGCTTGGTGCGCTGATTGTGCTGTTTTTTAATACATCCGCCTATACCGGCGAAATTTTTTATGGTGCGTTACAATCCATCCCCAAAGGCGATGTTGAAGCCGCTGATGCCTATGGCCTGACAGGATGGACACGGTTCAAGCGGGTGATCTGGCCCACGTCACTGCGGCTTGCCTGGCCCGCCTATACCAACGAAGCGATATTCTTGTTCCACGCAACAACACTGGTGTTTTTCAGCGGTTTCCCCGCATGGCAACAACGCGGGGATGCGTTGTATTATGCCAGCTATTTTGCGGACAAAACATTCAACCCCTTCATTCCCTATCCGATCCTTGCGGGCTACTTCATCATTCTGACCATCATCGTGATTTCCATCTTTGGCATGATCAACGCGCGGTTGAACCGCCACTTACCGCAGGCCAAGCGGCAAAAAATTCGCTTGCGTCCTAATCTGATACGGTAGTATCCAACATTTGATCAAATTATCCGGCGCGTGGGCGACGGGTGCATTTTGGTCCCCGTCGGGACCAATCGGCTTTCATCATGCCCACCGCCAAATCAGGTGAGTTATGAACAATTGGCTACGCAAAAACCCGCAGGTCCGCACCATTCGTGTGGCCGCCGCTGATCTGAATGGTCAGGCACGGGGCAAACGCATTCCGACACGCTTTGCCGACAAGGTCGCGACCGACGGCACGCGATTCCCGGTGTCAGTGCTGAACCTCGACATCTGGGGCGAAGATATTGATGACAGCCCGCTGGTATTTGAGAGCGGCGATGCCGATGGCGTGCTGAAGCCGACGGAGCGTGGGTTTATGCCAATGCCTTGGCTTGATGCGCCCTCGGCCCTATTGCCGATCTGGATGTTTCGCGAAGATGGCCGCCCCTATGCGGGCGATCCACGCCATGCTCTGCGCGCCGTGCTGGACCGATACAAGGCACGCGGGCTAACGCCCGTCTGCGCGGTAGAGCTTGAGTTTTTTCTGATCGACGATTCCGGGCGCAAATTGCAGGTGCCAATCTCGCCGCGTTCCAACAAACGCCGTAAGGCCGCCGAAACCCTGTCGATCCGCGCATTGGATCAATTCGACATTTTTTTTACCGATCTTTACGACGCATGCGAAGAAATGGATATCCCCGCCGATACGGCGATTTCCGAGGCGGGCCTTGGCCAGTTTGAGATCAACCTGATGCATTGCGACGACGCTCTGCGCGCCGCTGATGATGCCTGGCTCTTTAAGATGCTGGTGAAAGGTCTGGCGCGGCGCCACGGGTTTGCGGCGTCTTTCATGGCGAAACCCTATGAAGATTATGCTGGATCCGGCCTGCACACACATTTCTCTGTTCTGGACCAAGACGGCAACAACGTCTTTGACAATGGCGGTCCCGAAGGCACCGACATGATGCGCCACGCGGTTGCCGGATGTATGAACGCGATGGCAGGCTCGGCATTGGTATTCTGCCCCCATGCCAACAGTTTTGACCGCATGGTGCCGGGGGCGCATGCCCCGACGGGTGTGTCCTGGGCCTATGAAAACCGCACATCATCCATCCGCATCCCATCTGGCAATCACAAAGCAAGACGCATAGAGCACCGTGTCTCAGGCGGCGATGTGAACCCCTATCTGATGTTGGCTGCCGTGCTCGGATCAGCGATCAACGGCATCGAAGATGGTGTCGAACCGCCTGCGCCGATTACCGGAAACGCTTATGCCGCCGATCTGCCCCAAATACCCACTGATTGGGCCAGCGCCATTGATCTGTTTGAAAAAGACCCGCATGTCGCGCGCATTTTTGCGCCCGAATTGATCCGCAACCTTGTCCTGACCAAACGCCAAGAGCTACATTATATGCAGGAACTGACCCCGCAAGAGCAGGTCGAAATCTATCTTGAGACGGTGTAAGATATGAAGATTGGTATTCTGCAAACCGGGCATTCGCCAGAGGATTTCAAGAATGAACTCGGCGACTATGGTGAGATGTTCACCAAGCTGCTCGACGGTCATGATTTCGAATTCCAGATTTGGTCCGTGGTCGATAACGTGTTTCCCGATGATCTTACCCAAGCTGACGGGTGGCTGATCACCGGTTCGAAACACGGAGCCTATGAAGATCATGTGTGGATCCCACCGCTTGAGGAATTCATCCGCGATACCTATGCCGATGGGCGTCCGATGATTGGTGTATGTTTTGGCCATCAGGTCATCGCGCAAGCACTTGGCGGTAAGGTCGAAAAATTCAAAGATGGCTGGTCCGTAGGCCGCACCGAATACGACATGAACGGCAAAAAACTTGCCCTAAACGCGTGGCATCAGGATCAGGTTGTCGAACGCCCCGAGGGCGCAGAGGTGATCGGGTCAACGCCGTTTTGCGAAAACGCGGCACTGGTCTATGGGGATCGGATTTGGACAATCCAACCCCACCCTGAATTTGGTCATGACTTCATTGATGGGTTGATCAAAACGCGTGGCAAAGGCGTGGTGCCAGACGTGCAGTTAGAAGCGGCGAGCAAAACGCTTGGCGCGCCACTGAACAACGCCGATATCGCAGCCGAAATGGCGGCATTTTTTAAGAAAAAGCAGAAAGAGAGGGCCTGATGGCCGATTGGATCGCAAACCTGCCTGCCGCAGCGCGTGGCTATCTTGAAGGCAAACGGCTTGATGAAGTGGAATGTATCATTCCTGACCTGCCCGGCATTGCGCGTGGCAAAGCGGTGCCTGCCTCAAAATTCGCACGGCAAGAGTATTTTCACCTGCCCGACAGCATCTTTTATCAGACAATCACTGGTGAATGGGGCGAGGCCGCAGGCGAAGACGGCTTTACCGAGCGAGATATGATTTTACGCCCCGATATGACCACGGCCACTGCCGCGCCTTGGACCGGGGATTGGACATTGCAAGTGATCCATGATGCCTTTGGCTCAGATGGCGAACCTGTACCGTTTTCGCCGCGCAATGTGCTCAAACGTGTGGTGGATCTTTACGCGGCAAAGGGCTGGGAAGCCGTTGTAGCCCCTGAGATGGAGTTCTTTCTGGTTGCGCGCAACCTTGACCCCGCCCATGCGATCAAACCGATGATTGGTCGCTCTGGCCGCCCCGCAGCTGCGCGTCAAGCCTATTCGATGACCGCGGTCGATGAATTTGGCCCTGTTATTGATGACATTTACGATTTTGCCGAAGCCCAAGGGTTTGAAATTGATGGCATCACCCAAGAAGGCGGCGCTGGCCAGTTGGAGATCAATCTGATCCATGGTGACCCGGTGAAATTGGCCGATGAGGTGTTTTATTTCAAACGCCTGATCCGCGAGGCGGCGTTGCGTCACGATTGCTATGCAACGTTCATGGCCAAACCAATTGAGGACGAGCCGGGGTCCGCCATGCATATCCATCATTCAGTTTTGGATACAAAAACCGGCAAGAACATCTTTTCGAACGATGATGGCAGTGAAACCGATGCCTTCATGCATTTCATCGCCGGGCTGCAAAATCACATGCCCGACGCGTTGGCCGTGATCGCGCCCTATGTGAACAGCTATCGCCGTTATGTCAAAGACCATGCCGCCCCGATTAATCTTGAATGGGGCCGCGATAACCGGACCACTGGCATCCGCGTGCCACTTGCCAGCCCGAATGCGCGTCGTGTTGAAAACCGTCTGGCGGGCATGGATTGCAACCCCTATCTCGCCATCGCGGCATCGCTCGCCTGTGGCTATCTGGGTCTGCTAGAAGGCAAAGCGCCAAAGGATGAATTCAAAGGTGATGCCTATGAAGGCGATGGCGATATCCCGCGGGTGTTGGGTGAGGCGCTGGACCTGTTTGATGAGGCGAACGCATTGCGCGAAGTGCTTGGCACCGAATTCTCGCGGGTTTATGGCATCGTGAAGCGCGCCGAATACGATGAGTTTTTGCAGGTCATTTCCCCGTGGGAACGTGAGCACCTTTTGATGAATGTCTGATCCGGCTGCACGTCTTGTGCATCGGTATTTGTAAAAGGGTGAAACCATGAACTTGCTCTATGCAAACGATCGGCGCGGCCAGTATCCAGAAAGCTGGTATGCGGCGACAGCCACACCTTTGGCGCGTTTCCCCACGCTCAAGGGTGCCGTGAAAGCCGACGTCTGTGTTGTAGGCGGTGGCTATACCGGGCTGTCCGCGGCACTGCATCTGGCAGAAGCAGGCCGCGATGTTGTGTTGATTGATGCGCAGCGTGTGGGCTTTGGTGCGTCCGGGCGCAATGGCGGGCAATTGGGCAGCGGTCAGCGGGTTGAGCAGGACGGGCTGGAAAAAATGCTGGGCGCAGAGCACGCCAAGCGGATGTGGCAGATGGGTGAAGCGGCCAAGGATTTGGTCAAGTCGCTGATTACCAAACATAATATCGACTGCCACTTGAAACCCGGCGTGGCTCATACGGCGTCAAATGACGGTGATCTGGCGCATATGCATGCTTATGCCGACCATCTGCGTGAGGTTTATGGGTATGATGAAATCGAAACGCTCGATCACGCGGCACTGCAGTCGATCTGCCCTTCGCCTGACTATGTTGGCGGGGTCTTGGACATGGGCGCCGCGCACCTGCATCCGCTGAATTTCGCGTTGGGTCTGGCGCGGGCAGCGACAAAAGCGGGCGTCCGGATATTTGAGACCAGCCCGGCGCATCACATTGAAACAGGTCCCAAAACCACCGTGCAAACCGACGCTGGGCGCATCGAAGCGGATCACGTGATCCTTGCCTGCAATGGGTATCTGGGCGGGTTGAACCGCAAAGTCGCGGCACGGGTCATGCCAATCAATAACTTTATCGCTGCGACCGAACCCCTTGGGGATCGTATAAAGGACGTGTTACCGCGCGATGTCGCGGTTGCTGACAGCCGCTTTGTGGTGAATTATTTCCGCCTGTCTCATGATGGTCGTCTGCTGTTCGGTGGTGGCGAAAGCTATGGCTACAAATTCCCCACTGACATCGCCGCAAAAGTGCGCAAACCCATGTCCGTAATCTTTCCCCACCTGCGCGACGTCAAGATCGACTATGCGTGGGGTGGCACCCTTGGCATCACCATGAAGCGCTTGCCTTATGTGGCACGCGTGGCCCCCAATATTCTGTCTGCATCTGGTTACTCGGGTCACGGCGTTGGCACTGCAACTCATGCGGGCCAGTTGATGGCCATGGCCGTGCAAGGCGACACGGACGGCTTTGACACGATGGCCAGCATCCCCACCCTGTCCTTTCCGGGCGGTGCGGCGCTGCGCAATCCGTTGCTGGTACTGGCGATGACATGGTATTCAATGCGCGACCGTTTCGGCATTTAACACTTGCTACGCCAGAATTTCGGATACCATCGGACAAAACCCTTGGTGCGCGACACTTCATAACTTAAGTTTGCAAAGCAAATATTCGAAAGTTTGAACTATGAATATGCCAAACCTTCATCAATCTGAACCGATCCCAACCGAGGCACGCGCCGCGATAGACGACCTGCTCACGTCAGGCGATCTGTTTCGCTACACCGCGCCCTCCGATGCGCCAGTGTCGTTGCTAGAAGCGGAGTTCGCCGAGCTAATGGGCAGCAAATTTGCGCTTGCGGTGTCCTCTTGCTCGGCTGCGTTGTTCTTGTCGCTACTGTCACTTGATCTGAGAAAAGATGCACGGGTTTTGATCCCTGGCTTTACCTTTGCTGCGGTTCCTTCCGCAGTGATACACGCCGGCTGCGTGCCGATTTTATGCGAGGTCGGTGACAATTATCGCATCGATCTAGAGGACTTTTCCAAAAAACTACCAGACGTCGATGCGGTGATTGTCAGCCACATGCGCGGGCATACCTCTGACATGGATGCGATCATGGCCCTGTGCGATGCGGCGGGTACTCCCGTGATTGAAGACGCCGCACATTCGCTTGGCACCCTCTGGCAAGGCCGCAAGATTGGTACGATCGGCCGCGTTGGGTGTTTTTCGTTTCAGTCCTACAAAATGATCAATGCTGGCGAAGGTGGCATCATGATCACCGATGACGCTGATCTGGTGGCGCGGGCGATTATTATGTCCGGGGCGTATGAGCATAATTGGAAAAAGCATCCGGTCTTACAGGATGCCTTTGCCAAACACCAAAATCGGCTGCCACTTTACAATCTGCGCATATCGAACCTTGCCGCCGCAGTGATCCGACCACAGCTGCCGCTTCTTTCGCGCCGCGTTACAGATGGCTTGCATAATCATGATTACGTCGCGGCCAAGCTGTCACAATCGCCGTTTGTCACCGTGCCTGCACCTCTACCCGGTGAAACCCGCGCCCCGGATTCGATCCAGTTCAATCTGCAAAATATGAGTGACGCCACGATCAAATCCTTTGCCGCAGCCGCAGACGCGGCTGGGGTCAAGGTACAGGTGTTTGGCCAAAGTTCCGATAACGCACGGGCTTTCTGGAATTGGCAGTTCATCGCGGACTTGCCAGAGTTGCCACAAACCCGCGCCATGCTGATGCGGGCCTGTGATGTGCGGCTGCCTGTTCAATTGACCAAAACCGACCTTGATCAAGTCTGCAATGTGATCCTCAAAGCGCTCGAAACAACCACGGATGCGCAAGCAGCCTGATCCTTCACCTGTTCATCTGGCCAAATAAACTCAAGCACATCATCGGTAACACGCACGCGCCATCACCCAAGGGCGCACCCCAAAACGCGCACCCAGAATGTCGTCGCGGGGGCATACCCCCGCTTTCGCCAGATCACTTGAGTTTTGAAAGTTTGTCCTGCAATTCCGCCAATTGCTTTTTAATCGCATCCAGATCTTCGCTCTGGTCCGGCTCCTCTTGCGCTGCGGTCTCGGGCTTTTCAGATTTGCCACCGGCACCCCAGCCGCCTGTCATGGCTTTCATGAAAGCCTCTTGCTGCGCCTGCATCACGTTCAGCCCCGGCATCTTGGCCATCGGGTTCATTGACGTCATGTTTTCCATCACCCGCGCCTGACCATCGCGCAACATGTCGAACGACGTTTCCAGAAACTTCGGCACCACGGAGACATCGCCGGACATATAGCTGCGCACCAGATCATTCAGCACCGACACCGGCAAAACAGATTCGCCCCGGCTTTCGTGCTCCGCAATGATTTGCAGCAAATATTGCCGAGTCAGATCATCACCGGATTTCAAATCAACAATCTGCACCTCACGGCCATCGCGGATAAAGCCCGAGATGTCCTCAAGCGTCACATAATCGCTGGTTTCGGTATTATAAAGCCGCCGAGAGGCGTAGCGTTTGATCAACAATGGCTTCGGTGTATCTGCCACGGGTTTCCTCCCAGAAGTACGTGCTGCAGTGCAGCTTATTCTAGCTCTGCACAAAAAGAAAGGGCGGGCTCAATGAGCCCGCCCCGCCCTCACATTAATCAGGGAGGAAATAATGTGAGATGCGTTTCTTACTTCGCTGTTGCTTTTTTCGCAGCAGCTTGAACATCGTCAGATGCTTTTTTTACAGCAGCAGTTGCGTCTTTCTGCATGTCTTTACCGGCAGACATCATCAGCTCAACTGTGTCCATTTGAACTTTTTTCGCGATTTCAGCGAAAGCGGCCATGTGCTCGGCTGCGGCTTCGGCAGAGGCAGATGAGAAATCTGTCATTGCTTTTGCGTAGTCAGCTGGTTCAGCTTTGGCTTTGGACATGTCGGCCAATTTCGCCAATGTGTCTTTGGTCCATTTGCTGGAGATGTCAGCGGACTTTTCAGCTGCGTTCAATGCTACGTTAGACAGTTTTTCGTTCAGCGCGGTTGCTGATTTGAAAGAACCTTCCATTGCAGATGTGTCTACTGGGAAAGAACCCATAACGTCTTTGAACATTGCGGCCATATCTGGTGTCTTTGTCATTTTATCAATCCTTTGATGCTTGGTGGAACATTCCACCGTTCTGCTTCTGAAAAAGGATATAGATGCTGCAGTGCGGCATTTCAAGTTTTTTCTGCACTGCAGCATAAAAATTCTCATACACCTAAAAGGTAATTAGAATCAAAGCCTTGCTTTCTTTGCCACGTATTCTCCGGGCGCATCGGCAAGAATTTTCCGCCCATTATCACCGGGGAATCGGGCTTCGACCTTGGTGCCTGCGGCCTTTTTCAACCACGTTTCCCAGCGCGGCCACCACGATCCCTCGTGGAATTTCGCCCCCTGCAGCCAATCTTCATGGTCCAGTTCCAGATCATCATTGGTATAGTGGCCATATTTGTTCTTGCTTGGTGGATTGACGATGCCCGCGATATGGCCCGATTGGGTCATGATGAACGTCTTGTTTTTTGAGCCCATCTGTTGAACCCCGCGATAACTGTCTTTCCACGGGGCAATGTGATCAGTTTCACAGGCGATGGCGCAAAGCGGTATGTCGATATCCCCCAATTCCAGATGATGCCCCAGCAGGTCAAAACCTCCCTCGGCCAACTCGTTACGCTGGCACAGCCCTCGCAGATATTGCATTGCCATTTTCGCAGGCAGGTTCGCCCCATCGCCATTCCAGTAAAGCAAATCAAATGCGGGCGGCGTTTCACCCATCATGTAGCTTTTCACCGCAGGGCCATAGACAAGGTCATTTGCCCGCAAAAACGAAAATGTGCGTGCCATGATCACTGACGGCAGCACACCCTTATCCACGGTTTCCGCCTCAATCCCGTCGATGAAATCATCTGTGAGGAAAGGTTGGAATTCGCCTTGGTCTGAGAAGTCAGTCAGCGCGGTGAAGAATGTCGCCGATTTGACGGATGTATCACCGCGCTGTTTCATCAAGGACAGCGTGAGCGACAACGTGGTCCCGGCAATACAATAGCCCACCGCGTTCACCTGTTTCTCGCCAGTGATCTCTTTGACTTCGTTGATCGCGGTCAGATAGCCGTCTTCGACGTAGTCCTCCATCCCGACATCGCGGTAGGACGGATCGGGGTTCACCCAAGACACCATAAACAAGGTATAACCCTGATCAACCACCCACTTTACATAGCTGTTCTGAGCTTTGAGATCGAGAATATAGTATTTGTTGATCCACGGTGGGAACACGATCAGCGGGGTCTTGTGAACTTTGTCCGTGGTAGGGGTATATTGGATCAACTCAAACATGCGGTTGCGGAACACCACCTTGCCGGGCGTTGTGGCAATGTTACGGCCCAGTTCAAACGCAGTTTCATCGGCAAGTTTAACAACCATTTCGCCGTTGTTGGCCTCCAGATCAGAAATCAGGTTTTCCAGGCCCTTGATCAAGCTCTCGCCTTCGGTCTCTACCGCGCGTTCCAACGCATCCGGGTTGGTGGCCAGAAAATTTGTCGGGCTCATCATATCGATGATCTGTTGGCTGAAATGCCCCAGCCGCTTTTTCTCGCGGGGGTCCATATCGGTGACATCTTCGACGGCCTGCTTCAACGCATCGGCATTGATCAGATACTGCTGCTTTACAAAGTTAAAATAGGGATGCGTCTGCCACAATGGATTTGCAAAGCGGCGGTCATCCGTCGCGGTCTTGTCCTCAGGTGCCGCCAATTCACCCTTTGCCAGCGCCTGTTGCGCTTCCATGAAATGAGTGACCGTCTTGGTCCAATATCCCATTTGATGTTCCATCAACTTGGCTGGGTTTTGCATCGCCTCGGCCATATAAGACTGTGTCGCCTTGGCAAATAGTTCCTGATTAGGCCCATCCAAAGCCTGCTGGTGGGTCTGACGATTGGTCATCACCTGTGTCAGCCGCTCGGTCAGCGCCTCCACTTTCTTGAGGTTCTCAGTCATCCGTGACAACGCTGCGTCCGGAACGGCA
Organism: Sulfitobacter sp.; assembly: GCA_051252035.1. Taxonomy (GTDB): domain Bacteria; phylum Pseudomonadota; class Alphaproteobacteria; order Rhodobacterales; family Rhodobacteraceae; genus Sulfitobacter. The sequence continues at coordinate 13,970 of JBPOFE010000009.1, read as the reverse complement.
TCCGTTTCAGTTGTTTTAGTTGTCATCTTAACTTTTAACTCCTATCTTCGCACTTGCAGCATAACGTCACCGACCCTGGGGAGGAAGAAGTGACGATGTGCCCAAGTTTTTGGGCCTATTCACAAGGAGACCCTATCGTGCGCTATATGGCAACTTACGATCTGATGGAAACCATTCGGAACACCAATCAGTGGCTCGGCGCATCCGCGCTTGCGATGGCATCTTACCCCGCTTTTTCGATGTTTCCAAATCCGGGTCTGGAATGGATGGCCGCTTGGGGTGAAGTGACGGAACGCACGTTCAGCCGTATGGTGACAAAACCTGATTGGAAAATCCCGCCGTTTGTTGGTGCCAATGGGCAAGATCGCCTTGTCTTTATTGAAAAGGAGATCAGTCGCGATTTTGGCGACTTGATCCATTTCCGCGTCCAAGGCCGCACCGACAAGAAACGCAAAGTGCTGCTGGTCGCGCCGATGTCGGGCCATTATGCCACCTTGTTACGCTCTACTGTGATCAGCCTACTGCCAGATTGCGACGTCTATATTACCGATTGGCACAATGCGCGGGATATTCCGGTCAGCGCCGGAAAGTTCGACGTTGAGGACTATACGCTCTACCTCGTTGACTTCATGCGTCACCTTGGCCCCGATACCCATGTGATCGCCGTGTGCCAGCCTGCGCCGCTGACCTTGGCCGCCACCGCCTACCTCGCCGAAGAAGACCCAGACGCCCAGCCCCGGTCACTGACCTTGATCGGCGGCCCGATTGACCCCGATGCAACGCCAACGGACGTGACTGATTTTGGTGCGCGTGTGACCATGGGCCAGCTTGAACAATTCATGATTCAGCGTGTCGGTTTCAAATATTCCGGCGTCGGACGCAAAGTGTACCCCGGCTTGCTTCAGCTTTCTTCGTTCATCTCAATGAACAAAGAGACCCATGAGAAAGCCTTTACAGATCAGATCAACCGCGCCGCACGTGGCGAAGCGCATGAGAACGACAAACACAACAAATTCTATGACGAATATCTGGCCGTTATGGACATGCCCGCGGAATTCTACCTGTCGACGGTCGACCGTATCTTTAAAAAGCGCGAAATTGCCAAGAATGAATTTATGGTTGCGGGCAAGAAGGTCGACATTGGAAAGATCACAACCGTCGCGGTGAAAACCGTCGAAGGTACCAAGGATGATATTTCGGCACCCGGTCAATGTATCGCAGCCCTTGATCTGTGTACCGGTCTGCCCGACAACAAAAAGGCCAGCCACGTTGAAGAAGGCGCCGGACATTACGGGATTTTTGCTGGCAAAAGCTGGCGAAAGAATATCCGCCCGCTCGTCCTTGCCTTTATCGACGCCAATGAGGGGGCCAAGCCCGCAAAAACCAAGACAACCGCCAACAAAAACGCAGCCGCGTAGCGCACATGGTGGTGGCACAAGACATTCCGTTTGGCTGCACCTGCGGTAAGCTCAAAGGCAGATTGCGCGGCGCTGACCCACGCAAAGATACCCACGCGATATGCTGTTGCTCAGACTGCCGAGCTGCTGAGCTTCACTTGGGTCAAGACGACCCCGGCTTGGACGGCGTTGGCATCTTTCAGACCGATCCACACAAGGTCGAGATTACTTCGGGACAAGACCACCTCGCAGTCTTCTCATTTGGCGAAAAAAACCTGTTACGGTGGCATGCGTCCTGTTGTGGCGCGCCACTGTTTAACACCATGCGCAGCCCGAAGTTTGCCTTTGTCGGATTGCGTACCAATCGGTTGCAAAGCACCAGCGCCCTTGGCCCTATCATCGCGCGCGGGTTTGTGCCTGCCGCAAATGGGAAGTACAAACACCAAGGGTTGCGTCAATTGATTGGACGCACCTTGTTGCGGCTGGTCCGCGCGCGATTGTCTGGCAATTGGAAGAAAAACCCGTTCTTTGACATCGCGACGCTGACCCCGGTGCGCGATGTGCAAGTTCTTCCCAAAGGCACCCGTGCAAAGGTTTTGCCTGAACGCTAGAACATCAACCGCGACGCTGGTGGCATCACCTCCCAGAGTGCTTTTAGTTTGTAATGTTCTGCGGGTTGATCTCTTGCTGCCACGCTTCGACGCTGTCCAGCGGATAGATCAACATTAATGTACTCAGCGCCAAACTATCGCGGGCAATGAAGGCTGCGGAAAGTTCCAGCACAGCAACCAGGCCCAGCACAATCGGCGTGCGCAATGCATAGGCCGTAAAGAAGCCACCAAGCATCCAGATGTAATCGGCGACCGCATTCAATACGCTATCGCCGTGATACCCCACATTGATCGTGGTGGCGCGAAATGCGTCGAGCACAAAGTCGGTATGCTCGATCACTTCCCATCCGACACCTGTGATGATGGCAGTCAGAAACAGCGGCCCAAACCCCACACGCGGAAACAACACTCGACCGACCAGCACGATCAGAACGCCGTGCAAAATGTGGCTTGCGGTGTACCAATCTGCAATATGCTGCGAGTTACCGCTGTCGTAAATCGAACCGATCCACAACTGGACCTCACCGCAGGTACAGATCATCGGCTGCCCCCACGCATAAAGTGTTCCAGCAATGATAAAGATGCCAAGAACAGCAAAGATATAGTGAATGCGATATGTCAAAATATGGGTCCACCAACTAGCAGTTTATACAATATTCATCACACTATAGATGGCAGAGCGGCAGGAAACTGGGGCCGGATTAAGGTATCAATGTGAGTGCTGTTTTTGTAACAGATGCGGCTGGTGGCTGAGGGCCATACCGGGCCACGAATATCAAAATTTCAACGCAACACCAACGGCTGCTTCATCCACTTGCGCAAGGCTGCTGTGGTCTCAGCAGGTTGTTCCAATGTCGGCAGGTGACCAGAATCCTCAAGAACAACCAATTCGGCGAAGGGGATCAATTCGGCCATAAACGTATGGCGTTTGACCGGGCACAACGCGTCATGCGCACCACAAAGCACCAACGTCGGCACCTTGCATTTGCGCAATGTCGCTTGCTGATCCTTGCGCCGCTGCAAGGCGCGCGATTGCCGGATAAACACCTCTGGACCCAGCGTTTCGGCCATATCCATCACCATTTCCAATACCTCGCTGCGGTACGGTCCCGGTGCCAGATAGTTCGGCTTCATTTCGTCGCGCATCACCTCAAGCATCCGGCCAGAGCGGGCTTTGACAATCTGTGGTTCCCGGTTGGCCGCGATCACCGGCGTTTCTGCCAATGGATTGGTATCCATCAACGCGATGCGTGTGATCCGGTCAGGTGCGCGGCGCAACAATTCCATCGCCACGATGCCGCCCATGCTCAGGCCCGCCAACGCAAAGCGTTTTGGCAGTTGGTCCAGCAGGCCCGAGGCGATTTCTTCGATCCGTTCACCTTGGGTGATCGGAGCCACCATCACGGCGGTATCTGCGGAAAGTTCAGCGATTTGCGGGCCAAACAGGCGCGCGTCGCACATCATACCGGGCAATAGGACCAATGGTTCAGACATGACCTGTCACCTTGTCCAATTCAGAGGATTTCATGGTCTGTCCTGTTTGCCATACCCTGTCTCTATATCCACGCATCAGGCGGGCCGCAATGTCGGCTGGGGCTGGTAAGGTGCAATCGCGCGAAAGGCCGGGAAATCGGCATATCTTTGCGCCCGCTGAGCGGCAGTTTCTGTTGGGTTCGCGCCCGCACGCAGCAACATGCCCCGAGGTGCGATATAGCTTGATATCGTGCGATGAGGATGTCGCCGCCAAACCAGATTAAGTGCGGCCAGCTTTGGGAAGAACCACATGTCGGAATAGGGCAGATGATCATGCAACCACCACGCCAGATCGCGCCAATCACGCCCCTGATCATACTGATCGGCGAACCACGGAATCACAATTGACGCGCCTGCAATGGCATCATCCCCACTGGCGCGGTCCCAGATGTGACATTCCAGAGGATGGTCATTGCGCGCGCAATTGAGTTTGTTTTCATTGCCATAGCGGTTCAGATCCGGTGATCTGTACCCCGAACGGACCGCCACCCGGCCGAAGGTCTCTTCGAGCGGATCCAGCAACGCCGTGCAGAACGCCCGGCCATTTTCAATCGCCAGATCAGGATATTCCGGCACATTGGGTTGGCCATGAAACCCCGAAATCTCGGAATACATAAAATCGCGCATGTAGAAATATTTCGACAGCCGTACCCGGCCAAAGGTCTCAAGGCTCCACATGCTGGCGGGTTTCCGCATCAGTCGTAACCATTCCAGCGAAATGCGCCGTCTGGCCCAAGTTTTGAGAACGGGTTGTGCGCCACTTCCCAGATATGTCCTTCGGGATCGGCGAAATAGCCGATGTGCCCGCCCCAAAACACATCTGAGGCAGCGCGTAGCACCTTGCCACCCGCCGCCTCTGCCTTGGTCAACAGCGGCGCTACATGGCTTTTTTCGCGAACATTATAGCTATAGGTTGCCGCACCATGGCCCAGTGTTTCGACATCAACACCAATATCTTCGGCCAGTTTATCCAGCGGATAAATCCCCAAGGTTTGCCCGATAAGATCATAGGCAATCACCCCGTCGGGGGTTTCTTCGCGTGTCCATCCCAACGCGTCGTAAAATTGCGCCAATACGGTTTGATCGCGCGCGCCCAATGTGATCAGTGAAATCCGTTGATCCATCATAGTCCCCCTACCCAATCCAAAATGCCCCGAACGGTCGCCGCGTTTTGCGACGGAGATAGGATATCACCCGCGATGACATGTGCATACGGGTCGTCATCTGGCCCAAGTTTCGGATGTACCACCCGTTTCGAACCGCCCCAAGCAGCGGCTACATCTAACGTCAGGTCCGGCCTGACAACTTTGTCCTCCAGCGAAAACCAGAACAGCGCTGGCACCTTTGCCTCTGACAGATCAAGCGCGTTCACCGCCTTGATCAACGCGCCCATCGGCATCGTCGCAACGCTAGGATATTCTGTGGTCCAATAGGTTGCCTGATCCGCATTCAGCGGCTCAAAGCTACGTCGGTCTCCGGCCAGCACAGGCAACCAATGGCGTGCCGCGGGCCATGTCAGCAGCGGGGCCAAGGGGTTGTTGATGCCAAAATTTGGCGAAATCATCACAATGCCCGCGACGTCCTGCATCAATCCGTCATCCATCGCGGCCGCCGCCGCCAATGTGCCACCTGTTGAGGTCGAAATAATCAACACCTGCTCACCGGTTTGCCGCGCTATGGCCACACCTTCGGCCACGTCGTGCATCCATGCACCAACAGACCCCTCCGCCATCGCGTCGCCGCTGCGCCCGTGGCCTGCCAACCGCGTAAGGATCAGATTTGCACCAAGCGCAGCAGCGACTTGATCCGGCACGGGTCTGATCTCTTGTGCCGAGGCTGAAAACCCATGTAGGTACAACACGGACCACTCGGTTTTGGTTTCTGGCGCATCGGCCCAGATCACCTGTTTCCGGACCCCGGGTGTAATGTCGCTAAACACCGCTTCTGAGGCTGCAAAGTAGGCATCGACGCCCATGTCCAGCTTGGCAGGGTCAAATTCAGCGCCGAGGTCAGCATTCTCGTATGGGCCGATCATCCAAAGCAAACCGCCAGCGAAAATCAGAATGGCGCCCAGAGATAAAACAAATTTAAATATTTTTATCATATACTTGGGATTAATACTTCATGTATCGCATTAAGTATTAAATCTAAACATGGCCCATCCGAAAACCGATGATCCGCGTCCTTGATCAAACGTAATTGCATATCCGGTCCTGCTGCATGCTCCAGCAAGCGCACAGCCGTCGACACACTCACCGCCGTGTCCGCCGTACCTTGTAAGAACCGCACCGGAAACGGCAAATTCAGCGGGTCGCGCAGCACCAATTGATTGCGGCCATCCTCAATCATTCGGCGGGTGATCACGTAAGGTTCCATATAATCGGACGGCAACTCAACCTGCCCCTCATCCGCCAGCAACTGCTTTTGCGCGGTGGTGAAATTGGCCCAATAGCCGTCTTCGGTAAAATCCGGGGCCGCGGCAATCGTGACCAGTCCCGCTATGCGCTCTGGCTGCGCCCGCGCCAATAGCAACGCCTGCCAGCCGCCCATCGAAGAACCAACGGGAATAATCGATTCATCTGTCAGCGCCGCAACTGCCGCAGCCGTATCTTCGGCCCAATCGCCAATGCACCCATCGGTGAAACGTCCAGAAGATTCGCCATGCCCGGAATAATCAAACCGCAGGAATGCACGGCCTTCACGCCGTGCCCAATCTTCCAGAAACACCGCCTTGGTGCCCATCATGTCGGATTTCAAACCACCCAAGAACACAATCCATGGGCCACGCCCCTTAGTGCGGTGATAGGCAATCCGCCTGCCCGATGCTGTTTCAAGAAATGCGGTGTCGGTCATGCTTGTGTCCTCGTGGTTGCACAGATCATGCGCGGGGTCTGAACCAAGGGCAACCAGATGATTTAATAAGTGACCATCTTGTCACGTGACTACTTAATCACCTATAAGTGATTCTATGGACAGCATTTTCAAAGCTCTTGCCGATCCGGCCCGTCGCACGCTGCTGGACGCCCTGCGTCAGCGTGACGGACAGACCTTGCAAGATCTCACGGAATTGCTCGACATGACCCGGTTTGGCGTCATGAAGCATCTTGGTGTGCTTGAGGACGCCGGGCTGGTTGTGACGAAGAAGCAGGGAAGGTTCAAATATCACTATCTGAACGCTGTCCCTCTGCAACAAACCATAGACCGCTGGATTGAGCCGATGCTCTCCAAACCAGCGGCACGAGCGGTGTTAACCCTGAAAACAAGCCTTGAGAGGACTAACACTATGACCAAACCCGATTTTATGATGCAGACCTTTATCCGCTGCACCCAAGAAGCGCTGTGGGATGCGTTAACCAAGCCCGACAGCATGGCTGCTTATCATTTCATGTGCGAACGCGTCGAAGGCGAAGCGCGCGAGGGCGGTGAATTGACGTGGATACTACCCAACGGCAACAAAATGTTATCGCAAAAACCGACCAAAGTGACTCCAAAAACCCGCATCGAAGCGACGTTTGAGCCACATTTTTTTGGCCCGGACGCACCTGGATCTCATATGGCATTCATTATTGAGCCACAGGGGCCATTTTGTAAGCTCACCATTGAACATTACGACATTCCCAAAGGTCAGGAAGGTGTCTCAGAAGGATGGGCGCGAATGGCGTCATCGCTCAAGTCTTGGCTTGAGACCGGAACAGCCATGAAAGCCGCGATGTGATCGCTCAAGTAAGGATAAAAAAATGACACCTGAACTGACAACCGAATTGGGTATTTTGACCTGCCTTTGCGTGCTCGCGGCGTCGCTTTGGATCCCTTACATCGTCGGCGTATCAAGCGACCCGGCAAACCCCGACAATTTCACCCGGCCCGGTGATCCGGCACTGCTGCGCCCGTGGGTGCACCGCGCCCACCGCGCGCATCTGAACCTGTTGGAACAACTCTTGCCCTTTGCCATTCTGGTTTTGCTGATGGACCGTGTCGATGGTTATTCCACGCTCACCTTCTGGACGGCCATAGTGTTCTTTTGGGTGCGGGTTGCCCACGCGATTGGCATGATCAGCGGTATTGCCAAGATGCCGCTGCGCCCGATCCTGTTCAATCTGGGTTGGCTGTGCTGCCTGATCATGGCCTATGCCGTCTGGGCGGCCTGAAAACCACAATGGCGCGGCACCCCAACCCGCGCCATTGACAACATCATGCCCCACGGCCAAATAACGCAAACACATAACCCGCAACCGGGCGTCTCGTAGGCGCCAAACTGACGAGGAGCGCCAAAGATGGCCCAAATCTCCCTTACCCTTCCCGATGGCAATGCACGTTCTTACGAGGCTGGAATCACCGCGGGTGATGTTGCCAATGATATTTCCAAATCCCTTGGAAAAAAGGCCATCTCAGCGACCGTAAACGGGGCGCATTTTGATCTGGCATGGCCGATTGAGGCAGACGCGGACATCGCGATCCACACCATGGCGGATGAGGATCAAGCCAACGAATTGGTGCGCCACGATCTGGCCCACATCATGGCCCGTGCGGTGCAGGAAATCTGGCCCGACACCAAGGTAACAATCGGCCCAGTGATCAAGGACGGCTGGTATTATGACTTTGACCGAGCAGAGAGCTTTACCCCAGAAGACCTCGGATTGATCGAGAAAAAGATGAAGGAAATCATCAACAAGCGTGATCCCGTGCGCACCGAAGTCTGGGACCGCGCCCGCGCGATCAAGCATTATGATGACTTGGGCGAAGGCTATAAAGTCGAACTGATCAATGCGATCCCCGGTGATGAGCCGCTGCGCATGTATTGGCATGGCGATTGGCAGGACCTGTGCCGTGGGCCGCATTTGCAACACACCGGCCAAGTGCCGGGTGATGCATTCAAGCTAATGTCGATTGCGGGCGCCTATTGGCGCGGTGATTCAGACCGGGCGATGCTGCAGCGTATCTACGGCGTGGCGTTCACTGGCAAAGAAAAACTGCGTGCGCACCTTAATATGCTGGAAGAAGCCGCCAAGCGAGACCACCGCAAGCTGGGCCGCGAGATGGACCTGTTTCACATGCAAGAAGAGGCCCCCGGTCAGGTATTCTGGCACCCCAACGGATGGCGCATCTATACAGAGCTGCAAGATTATATGCGCCGCCAGCAACGCAACGGCGGTTATGTCGAGGTGAACACCCCGCAGGTCGTCGACCGTAAACTGTGGGAAGCCTCAGGCCACTGGGAAAAGTATCAAGAGCACATGTTTATCGTCGAAGTCGACGAGGAGCACGCCCGCGAAAAATCCGTGAACGCGCTGAAACCGATGAACTGCCCCTGCCATGTGCAGATTTTCAATCAAGGCCTGAAATCCTATCGCGATCTGCCCCTGCGCATGGCCGAATTTGGCTCGTGCAATCGGTATGAGCCGTCCGGCGCGCTGCATGGCATCATGCGGGTGCGTGGATTTACCCAAGACGACGGGCATATTTTCTGTTCCGAGGATCAGATTGAATCCGAAACGCTGACCTACATCGAATTCCTGTCCGGCATTTACCGCGATCTTGGCTTTGAGAATTTCAAAGTGAAGTTCTCAGACCGCCCCGATACCCGTGCTGGATCGGACGAGGTCTGGGACAAAGCCGAAACCGCCCTGCTGTCCGCGACACGCAAGGCCGGCATTGAACCGGAACTCAACCCCGGCGAAGGTGCGTTTTACGGGCCAAAACTTGAGTTTGTGCTGACCGATGCGATTGGCCGGGATTGGCAATGCGGCACCCATCAGGTCGATTTCGTGCTGCCCGAACGGTTGGACGCGACCTATGTTGGTGCGGATGGGGCCAAACACCGTCCCGTCATGCTGCACCGTGCGACATTAGGGTCGTTCGAACGGTTCATCGGCATCCTGATCGAAGAACACGCAGGCAAACTGCCGTTCTGGTTGGCCCCACGTCAGGTTGTCGTGGCCTCAATCACTTCGGTTGCGGATGACTACGTCTTGGAAGTTGTCGAAACCCTCAAGGCGGCTGGCGTTCGGGCCGAAGCCGATCTGCGCAACGAAAAGATCAACTATAAGGTCCGCGAGCATTCTGTTGGCAAGGTGCCGGTGATCCTCGCGGTGGGCGCGCGTGAAGTTGAGGAAAAAACCGTGTCCGTCCGGCGTTTGGGTGAAAAACAAACATCCGTGCAGGCCTTGGTTGATGTCGCTGCGGCGCTCAAAGGCGAGGCCACTCCGCCAGATTTGCGCGCGATATAGCTGTAACAATTCTCACGAGGGCGGCCATTGTGCCGCCCTTTTCTGTGCGCCTGTAACAAAACGTAGCGGGTTTTACCGCTTAAGTTACCAGATTCAGCCCCAAAACACCAAAATCCTGACAGGATCGTGAAACACTGGCTCGTGAATGGTGTTACTGCACCTGCAATGCTTTATATGTTGCATCAGACCTCATGCAGACCAACCAAAGGATATGAAATATGTCTACGACACTTAAATCCGTTGCAATCGTCGGCGCAGTTGCCGCCGCTCTGACCGCGCAGGCCACCACAACCGCGCAGGCCGCCTCAAAAGAGAAGTGCTATGGTGTGTCCCTCGCCGGTGCGAATGACTGCGCAGCTGGCCCCGGTACAACATGTGCGGGCACGTCGGTTACTGATTATCAGGGCAATGCATGGACACTTGTTGACGCAGGTACTTGTGCAGACATCGAACTGCCCAAAATGGCAGATGGCACAGAGCGTAAAGGCTCGCTTGAAGCATTGGATCGTGATCTGCCAGCATAAACGGCTGCTTTTTAACACTGGTTTTGGGCAGCATCGGCTGCCCAAAACCCTAATTTCCCTAACCTACAAAGACCGGAGGGCATAAATTGCGCGATAATCCTCCCCGCTTTGACGCTCTGCCAAACACTCCGGGCGTTGGCTATAAACCCCAACATTTCAGCCAGTTGCTTGCCGATCCCGGTCCCGTTGAGTGGATCGAGGTTCATGCAGAAAACTACATGGGCGACGGTGGCCGCCCCTTGGCACAGCTTCGCGCATTGTCCGACCGTTTTGCCATATCTGTCCACGGTGTCGGCCTGTCGATCGGGGGCGAAACCCCACTGGACCGCGATCACCTCGCCCGGCTCAAACACTTATGTGAGTGGCTCAATCCCGCCAGCTTCTCCGAACATCTGGCATGGTCCACACATGGATCCGAGTTCCTGAACGACCTGCTGCCCCTGCCCTATACGCAAGCGACACTCGCCCGCGTGGCAGATCACATTGACGAGGTCCAACAGGTGCTTGGTCGGCAAATGCTGCTCGAGAATCCATCCAGCTATCTCATCTTTGCGGAATCTAACTTGTCTGAAACGGACTTTTTGTCTGAACTTACCCACCGGACCTCCTGTGGTCTTTTACTGGATGTCAACAATGTGTTCATTTCAGCCACAAATCTTGGATTAAGCCCGCAAGCCTATATTGATGCCTATCCAACCGATCAGGTGCGCGAAATACATGTCGGCGGTCATGATGCAGATCATGATGATACCGGTGCGCCCTTGCTGATCGACAGCCACGGCAAACCGGTTGTCGAACCCGTCTGGGCCTTGTTGGATTATACCCTAACCCAAACAGGACCACAGCCAGTGTTGGTCGAGTGGGACAACGATGTGCCAGATTGGCCGACCCTGCGCGACGAGGCACGCCGCGCGGCCGTTGCGCTTGCCGCATGACCACCCAATCCGAATTTCGCGCCGCGCTTTTGGATGCCAGCCAGCCAGTGCCGGATGGATTGCTCGACGGACATAAAGCGCCTGCGGGCCGCCGCTATGCGGTCTACCGCAACAATGTCACTGTCTCGCTGATCGAAGCGATGCAAACCGCGTTCCCCTTGGTGCGCAAATTGATCGGCACGCAAAACTTCGACAATCTTGTCCCGATGTTTGTGCGCGCGCACCCTCCAAGATCACCACTGATGATGTTCTATGGTGCTGAATTCCCTGAATTCCTTTCGAATTTTGACCCGTTGTCACACATTGGATATCTGGCCGATGCCGCGCGATTGGATCTGGCGATGCGGCGCTCGTATCATGCCGTTGATGCAGTCCCGCTTGATCCGATCCGCCTGCAAGAATTGGGCGAGGATGCATTGATGCAAGCGCGTTTCTCGCTCGCGCCCGCCTCACAAATTGTCCGCTCCGATTGGCCACTGCATGACATCTGGCGTTTCAACTTTGAAACAGGCGCGCCCAAACCACGGGCCGTTGCGCAGGACGTACTGATCACCCGTCAGGAATTTGACCCAACCCCGCATGCATTGTCCAAAGCCGCGGGTGAATGGTTGACCCAATTGGATGCCGGACACACCTTTGCCACCGCCATTGATGCCGCAACCACTGCGGACCCAGACTTTGATCTCGGGGCAAGCCTGACCCTTGCCCTTAGCACAAACGCATTTGCGACTTTGACCCCGAAGGAAATATCATGAACGCCCTCATATCGCTTTACACGTCCCTGACACATCGCCTTGCCGCCGCGGATTGGCTGATCCCGACATTAGCTCGGTTTGTTTTTGCGGCGGTGTTGTTGGTGTATTTCCTGAACTCGGGCATGACCAAATTGGGGGACGGTATATCGGGTCTCTGGACCCCATCGGCAGGCGCGTATGCGCAGATTTTCCCCAAAGCGTTTGAGGCCGTTGGCTATGACAGCGATGCGCTGTCGATCTTTCACAGGCTGGTTGTCATCGCAGGCACGTTGGCCGAGTTTGTCTTGCCAACACTGATTGTCTTGGGCCTGCTGACCCGTTTGGCCGCCTTGGGAATGATCGGGTTTGTGGTCGTTCAATCCCTCACCGACATCTATGGCCACGGTCAAGCCAGCGCCCTAGGTGCGTGGTTTGACAGGTTCGCGGATGCACCGATTATGGATCAACGCGCATTCTGGATCTTCGTGCTTTTAACCTTGGTGATCAAAGGTGCCGGACCGCTTTCGTTCGATCGCGCACTAAAGCCACGGGGCTCTTGAGACTGCTTAGGAAATTCAATTTGGTTGCTATTAAAAAGTTAAAGCATTGCTTTAACTTCAGTCTCTACATCACTGTTCCAAAATAAAAATAGTGATTTATCCACAGCAACTAGTGGACGCTTCATTAAGGCTGGATACTGCAGAATAAGCGCGCGTGGATCCCGCTGTCGCTGCGCCTCATCCAGTCCCCGCCAGGTTGTAGACCGGGTGTTGAGCAGCGCCGGACCGAATTGCTCCAACGCCCGATCAAGCACATCCTCAGGCAGGCCATCAATGCGCACATCAATCAACTGCGCCCCCGGCAAAGCCTTAAGCGCCTTGCGGCATGTGTCGCAATTTTTCAACCCATAAATCTTCATGATTGCCGCCTTGTTTTCATCGCGCTTCGGCAAATGCTTGCCAACATTCGAAAGATTCCCCTGTTTTACTTGATTTTTCAACCAACCAAACAATCTCTTGTTAAGTGATGTGTTAGCAAATCTCCAGACGTGATGCATCACCCTGCGCTGGCAGGAAAGTGGAAGACACCAGAAAGGGGCAAAGACATGCCAACGGGTACGGTAAAGTGGTTCAATACAACAAAGGGATACGGGTTTATTGCACCCGAAAGCGGCGGCAATGATGTGTTTGTCCATATCTCAGCCATTGAAAAGTCCGGCCTGACCGGTTTGGCGGATGACCAAAAAGTCAGCTACGAATTGGTCGAAGGCCGTGATGGCCGCGAAATGGCGTCGGACATCAGCTTGCTGTAAAAGCTGGCTCAACACTCTAACCTGAGATGCCTGCGAGATGCGCGGGGAGTTTGGTGTATCCATGAAACCGGATGCGCCCGCCGCCGACGCGACCGCGGGTGATTTCGTAGTCAGGATAGCGGTCTAGAAACCGCTGTAAGGCGATGCGACCTTCCATCCGAGCGAGCGTCAGGCCGACACAGACATGCGGACCGCCCGCAAAGGCAAGGTGGCGGTTGGGGTGGCGGGTGATGTCAAATTCCGTTGGATTATCAAACACGTCCGGGTCGCGATTGGCGGCACCGATACACAGGTGCAGGTTGGTCCCAGCGGAGATATCTACCCCACCGATCGTCACGTCGGCAGTGGTTTCACGGTTGCCAAATTGGTTCGGAGAGCGGAAGCGCAGGACCTCTTCAACTGCCTTGTCGATCAGTGCAGGATCACGGATAAGCCGTTGCTTTTGTTCTGGATAATCATGCAATAAGGCAAGGCCAGAACCAATCAGATTGGTCGTGGTCTCATGGCCCGCGTTGAGGATGAAAATACAGTTCTGGATCAGCTCAATTTCGGTCAATTGTCCGGTGTCATCACCGTCGATCAGCCGGGTCAGCACGTCGGTTTCCGGGTCGCCGGGAGCGGCTTTGCGCCGGGCGATGAGGTCTTGCAGGTAGGTTTTGAACTCGGACACGGCGGTATGGCCCCGCGCCAGTTGTGC
>JBPOFE010000089.1:0-14357 GCA_051252035.1 Sulfitobacter sp. | reverse complement strand
GTCAGACCCCCGTATCAAGCATCTGTCATGAATTGAGCATCAGGTCATGACAACCGCCGCAAGGTATTCTAATCAGGTGCCGTGGTCCCGTGGCTCAACTGGATAGAGCAGCCCCCTCCTAAGGGGCAGGTTATTGGTTCGAATCCAATCGGGGCCACCAATTAATATGTTGAAAACGCAGGGTTAATTCCTGCGTTTTCGCATTTCTTGCGTTATGAGATATATCCCAATATGCTAGCACAGCATTAGCACAGGCAAATTGGCTTCAATAAAATCAATGTGTTAGCCATCGCCGATTCCTGTGCTTAGCACGGATCTAGCACAGGGTTTCATGTGCTTCACATGACGGCACGATGGTTTAGCTATGGAATACGAAGAAACGGAACTCCGCTACACGGTGTTCAAACGCTACGATAATGGCATGTACGCGATGCGGTTCACTTTGCCGGGTCATTCCCAAATCCGCATTGGCTTGGGAACACGTGACCGTTCCAAAGCGTATGATCTAGCAGAACGCAAGTACATGGAAGCTGAGATACGTGCACAAGAAGGTCTACTGCTAGGTGTCGCCAGCTTCGACAAGCTTGCGCAAGAATATTTGGATGATCTGGAAAAAGATGCTGTAAAAGAGCCAAGTAAGCTCAAAGGATGCCGCTATGCCAAAGGTGTGGTCGAACGATACCTAATTCCGTATTTTGGTCGCCGCAACATCACCGCAATCAGGTACAAGGACTTGGTTGAGTATGTGGACTGGCGTCGTGTTTACTGGACCGAGGGCCAAGGAAAACACTTGGAATGGCTAAGGTTTGAACGGGGCCACAAAAACTTAAGGCGGAAGGCACCTAACACAGAAGCCACTGCAAGCACTTTAAGGCGTGAGACGTCCATTGTACGCGGAGTGTTCAAGCAGGGTGTTAAAAGGGGCTTTTTGAGAGCCGCAGACATACCCAAGGTGGAAACGGGTGAGACAACAGTCAAAAAACGACCTGCATTTACCAAAGAGCAGTTCGCGCACTTAGTTCAAGTTGCCCGTGGTCGTGTATTCGAGGTCGATAATCCTAAGCAAAAATTTGAACGGGAACTGCTCCTGAACTTCATCGTTTTTGCCGCAAACAGCGGGATGAGAACGATGGAGATGTACAATCTTGATTGGCGGCACATCGACAATTTTCAAATGTTGATGGAGACAACGCCGGATGCTTCCAGTCGTGTCGGCGTACTGGCACGTGGTAAAAAACGACCGCCTCAGCGCATATTTCCAAGGCTCAAAGCGGTTCAGGCATTAGAGAGCACATTTATCGCATTCGAAAAGTATTTCGGACGCAAACCAGAAAGTACTGATCCAGTATTCTGCAACTATAAAGGAGGGCGAATAACGACATTTAACAACAGTTTAAAAGCACTGCTAAAGGCCGCGAACCTTCTGACTGACGCTAATGATGATAATTTCACAGCTTATTGTTTCCGGCATTCCTATGCAACTTGGGCGCTACAACGTGATCCACCTGTCGACGTCTATACGCTTTCCAACAATATGCGGACGTCAGTTGAAATGATCCAAAAGTGGTATAGCAAATCTGTGCCAGAGGATCAGGCGAGAATTCTGACTGGTGAAGATGAATGGCCTGTTATCTAATTTTTGCCGCCAAAACCCTGCTAACTTTGAGCAGCGATCGTTGTTTTGGACCGCCCATTCGCACGATAATCAAGTTCGCCTCAACACTGCTTATTGATACCCTGAGAAGGAAATTGGTCGCTCTCATTTGCTGATGGCAATACGCAAAACGTATTGTTGACAGTAGCGTTTCAAAGGAGACACTGATTTGGGATGATGATGAAAAGCGCAGGAAAGACGACGACGCCATAGGCACCGCATTCTAAGTAGCCTAGCTAGCCGTTTTGTAAGTAGGTGATGTCGGTTTGTTCATACGGGCCAGTAACTGCACTGGATTTATAACATGAACCCCCGCATGGATTTGTTCAACCGTGCTGACACTTGATCAAAAACCACTCTTCTTCAGCAGATTTTAGTTATAGCCCAATTCCTGCAATTTCTGACTTCGAACGGCCCTTCAAAAGCTCACTAACAGCATCAGGGTCAAACTTATTCCAGAACTCTTTTCCGATCGTGCAAAGAAATAGATTTGAGTTAATAACCCTAAGCTCCGAAACTTTATTTATTGCATCCGATGCAACGGCATTGTCAAAATCTATGGCGTTTATTGAGGAGTGGGTCGTCCACTTACCCGGAAGCTGCCCATGCGTAATTGCGGAAATGTTGGCGTACCATTGATTTATGGCGGTAACGAGTCCTAGCGTGGTTTGTGCTGAGTTGAAATTGGGAGTGTGTAGCTTGTGATAATCAATAATTTCAGACTTGCTAGCATAGAATTTTTCATCGCGGAGGAGCGTTGCAAGCTCAACCGGGTGATTGCGAAAGTAAGTGTAGTAAAGACCACATTCAAATGCTGATCGAATTGTCGCAGCCGCCGACTTATAAAGGCACAAGGGGAGCAATGCGGAAACTTGCTGTAGCGCAACCTGCATTTCTCGGATGAAAGTGAGGGCTGGATTTCCCGCGTCATGCTTCTCGAACTGCATGGCCCAAATCGCCATTGATTGTAGGGTCGACGTAAGAGCTTGCTCCATATCGGTTGATTTAAAGCTCTTTGAAACATTGGTATTCCAGTCCACCGCGTCGATTTGGGACTTCAAGCTTGGAATCGTCATTTGTGCCTATCCGAAATACCGCGCAAGAAGGCATCTCCCTCAACGTTGCTCCTCAAAATATCTAAGAGTTTCTTCTTCTGATTTGAAGAAGCTTGCATTTCAAACGCAATAATCATATCCCGCATCGTTTTTGATTTGTTAGGAGCATCTTCGCCCAGCAAGCTTGATATCACATTATGGAGCAATGTTTTGGAAACTCTAGTTTCCAAAACATCTTCAGTGAAGTCGTCAGCAAAGTGGTTTTTGGAGTGTTCGTAGCTTGGTATTTTCCAAACAAAACCCTCCAAAACGTTTTCCAAGTCTCGGTTAAGGCGGCCATTTTGTAACATCTCGAGTAGTTCTTTTAGCTCTTTGTCTGTCAAATCTGATTGCAGAACACTGGCGGCTAATGAACGAACGAGGCGATTGTACTTTTCTGTGCGCATTACTTTCCCCTGACCACTTTGTCGATTTCTGTTGCAACCTGAATTAAGTTATTAAATGCCGAGGTGCTAAAGGGCTTCTTGCTGTCCCAAACAAATTCTTTCCCACCTTCAGGATCCTCAAATGCCTTATATTTCTTCAAAGTTGACGGCAGGCAGAAACTTGAATATTTGCTGTTCCCTCTTATCTGAACTTCGGTAGCGGTCACACCTGCCCTAGGGACATTATTGAATACAATAATGGGTTTTGGAGCTGCCGATCCAACTTTCTTTGATGTCATAAAGGTTAACATCAGGCCAACCCCGCGTTCAGAGAACTTTGATGGAGCAACTGGAATAATTGTAAAATCAGAGTTTGAAAGTGCTGTCTTTGTAAATACTGACCCGGCTGGGTGGCAATCTATCAAGATCAGATCATACGATTTTCGAGCCTCGTCAATGAATTTTGAAAATCGCTCTTCCATTGGGCTGATGTTCGAATTTGCCTGACCTAGTGCTACAAACATAAGGTCGAGTGTCGCTGGTACTACGTCAAGGTGGCTCGTGCTTCGCGTATACACTCGATGGGCGAGGTCTGAGACTTTTGGCGGCGTATGGTTGCCCGGTACTTGAAGCTGAAACGGGTCTAAATTAACTACATCATCCACAAGAATAGACAGGGATGTTTTTCGCGCCTTTTCCAAACTGAAATATTTTTTAGCAGGAATTAGAGATTGAGACAGGTTAAATTGTGGATCATAGTCAATGGCTAAGACCTTTTGGGCTTTACCATTCACAATGTAGCAGCTGAGTATACCTGCTAAATGAGCCGTGAGCGTAGTCTTTCCGACGCCGCCCTTCATATTCATCACGGTGACTACCTGAGACATAATGGTTTCTACAATTCCTTCGCTTGGGTAGTATGAATTCAATCAATTGGACCCAAACGGGGAACGACTTGACCTAAAACGTTGTTAGCACAGGGATAGCTTCACCGAAAACCCTCTTTTCGAAGATCGTAGCCCGTTAGTAGGTTGCTTTAGGCTGAACCAAAAAAGCCCACCGGCCTAGGCTTGATTAACCTACGAACATTGCTGTGTTTCACGCTGTATGCGGCGATGTCTAGCGCTCTTATTCGCATCTAGGTTCTTCGCCCAGGTCGCAAAGAATGTCCGCTCTACGCAGGACGCGCTGAAGCAACAGAACCCATTTGTGAACGTTCGCTAAGGGCCGTTCACAACAATTCTACCGCCAGCTGTTTCATCCGATCATCGACCTGAATGTACCGCTGGGTAGTGGTCAACTGCTTATGCCCTGCAAGTTCCATGATAACCTTGGGTGACACACCTGAATGTGCAAGCTGTGTTATAAACCAACGGCGTCCAGAATGTGATGTTGCATCGTCAATGCCAGCATTGACGTAGATGCGGCCAAAAAGCTGACACAAGCTGTTTGCAGAGAATGCCCCACCCTTTTGGGATTGCACCACTGGATCAGATGGCCTGTGAAATCGGCTCAGAGCCTCATAGAACGCCATCAACTGCTTTTGCAGGGTTTGGTTCAGATGCACCTGCCTAGCCTCTCCAGCCTTCGTATTCTCGGCCTTGAGGTAAAACACTGCTTTAACCTGCTGGTCTCGATCCAAGATGTCTGACCAAAGCAGTGTGGCGATCTCGCCCACACGTAGACCCGCATGATGGGACAGCAGAATGGCGATCCTGTTGCGGTGGCCATTCTGGGCGCTCTCACAAAGTGCAAGCACACGTTTGAGTTCCGCCTTCGTCAGTACCTTTGCCTGCTTCATGGATTTTCCTCCTAAATGCAACAAAACGCAGCGTTTCCACTGCGTTTGTTATGTTGTCATCTGATGTGAAGAACGACCGATTTCTGGAAACCTGCAAGATCAGTAGGTTAGGCCGAAATGTAAGGTAATTTGAATTTCCTTACATTCTGGCTTGGCCATCATCACCTAGCGGGATTGATTGCTAACAGTCGCTGCAAATAGAGAGAAGCATGTATGGGAAAGTCGGCATCACAAAAGCCGTCTAAGCTATGCCTTCCATATTCCTCGTTAGGTTTCTTAAGTTTTTCCTCTAGAAGTCTGTTCCGGATTTCTTTGATGCTAGAAGTATTTGGCATCTCACTGTTCAAAAATACGGCAGTCTCTATTGTGTCTGGATCAGAATAGTGAGCGATTTGACAGATCAATAAGTCAGCACCGTTTTCAAACAGTGGGTTCGCTTTTCGAATTGGGTGAGGCACTCCTACGGAAGCGATAACGGCGGAGTACATATTGTAAGTACAGCCGCGGAACTCAAAATATTTGACGGAGTCAAGACGCATCTCGAACGCGACAACTTCACCAAAAAAGGGGACCGTGAAGGAGTTTCCTCCACACACGCACTCTTGATGAATTTTGTTCGCCGCAAGATCTAAGTCGTCGCTGATTTTTGCAGAGATCAATATGAAGGGATGTTTATAAGGGAATAGGGGCATAGTGTGGTACTCATTTCAAATAATTTGGTAAGCGGAAGGCCGTGAATTCGGCCTCCTGTAATCTTATGGCCGGGCAAGGCTGCAATTTGGGATTGCGAATTCAGGGCTAAACACTGTTGCCAGCGATAGTGTTTAAGCCGCGTCCTTTTGTGCTAATTGTAGAATTCGCATTGCGTGGCATCGCTGATTTCTGCGCCTTGGCTTGATGCGCATGGACCAAATCATCAACGACGCGACCCAAATCGCGGATCGATCCATTAGATGTATTCAAGACCTTGAGAATTGCCGGATCGGGCAACGAAACCCCGTTTTGCCTCAGGTACTGCTGAACCCTTGGCAGCCAATCCGGGAAGTGGATCTTGGGCATATGCATTCGAACACATCGATCTCTGATTGGTTCACGCAGCTTACCGATATTGTTTGTCGTCATCATCACGCAAAGTTGGCCTAGCCTTTTGCTGAGATAAGCACGAAGTTTATTCTGCTGGCTCATCGTCAACTCATCGACTTCATTGATGACAAAAATGGGCACCTCGACCCCATTCGTTCTTTGAAATGACCAAAGGTTTTCGATTGCATCGATGGAGCTTGCTTTCCAATCCGTGCCCTCAATGACCATTTCCTGATGGGCCACGCCTGAATGTAGATCCCGCAACTCCTGCAAAAGTTGGACAACCGTTGTTTTGGCGGTCCCAGCGGGACCAAACAAAAGCAGATGATCATTGCACCCAAACGTGCTGTACAGGCGCAACTTCGCTGCGACATCCTGATCAGGCAAGATCAGGTCAGAAAACTGGCGGGGCGCGAAATCTGACACAAAGGGCATGATCACACCTCACTTTCTGATGCGGCATCTAGAGCCTCATCAATAGCTTTGGATTGCGCCTTTGCCTGTTCGGCATCAGTGTCCTCGGCACCAGTGTTTTCATACAGCTTCACATCTTTTGCTGCTTTAGCTAGCACTGACTTGACCAACGTTTGATTGCTGGTGCCATAGACAATTCCCTGCTTCCCATCCGAAGAAGTTCGGAGAAGTGCGAGCGAGTAAGAATTGGTTGCAACCGATGAAGGTGCGAGTTGATCCAAGACCTCGTCCAGATCGACAATTGCAATTGTCTCATCGAAATGGGACTCTGCAAGCTCGATTAACTCGTCACGGTTAAAGCCGCTGCCACCACTAGATTTCTTGCTGGCAACATTCTCAACACCGCCTTGGTTTGCGAGCCATGTTTCAATGCTGTCTTTTTCGGGCTTTTCAGCTTGCGCAACTTTCAGGACACGAGCGTAAATGAAAACTCGGTTGCCACAATCGCCGAAAACGAAGCGGACAACACGGGTTTCCATGCAGGTGCCCTCGTTGAATTTGATATTCTTCGCTTTGAGTGCATTGGTGATTTGCTTGCGCAACTGAATACTGCCTTCAGTTTGCTGCAGAAGCTCGAAGCACCCCTGCAAAATCAAAGCAAGCGCGGAGTTACTTTTCTCGTAAGCGCCTTGTTCCCAATTCAGTCGATTCTTCTCGAGCAAATCAAGCTGTTGCTGAACTTGATCAGCGGTTAACGTGTTAGATATGGTCATAACTGCTTCACTTTCGTTGGTTGAGTTTGGTTGTGCCGAGGGCGATCGCCGCCGACAGCCAGAACCTAGCCAACAAGAGATTTTTAGGATGTTCGCTCAGATGCATTAGTTTAGCGTTCAACAGAACTGGAAACTTAAGCCATTGATTTATAAGATGCAAAAAACCGAATACTCGACTATTTTCCGCGCTCAAGTAAAGCGCCAGCGTCTTTTGCCGTATCTATATTGGTTTTTGCAGATCAGCCCTACATATCGATTGGCTCACGATGCATCAGTTGGATCTCTCCCAAAAGGCGCTCAGTTTCCCAATGACTTTGACCGGGTTTATGAAGTTTACCAAAATTTTGGGGATGTATGGCAAACATCAATGGAAGATTGGTGGTTTCACAGAGCCCGACACCATCTTGATAGTTCGATCAAGCCAGAACCGTCGTTGATCAAAAGGCAGCAAGGTTTAGCAATTTCCTCGCTCACTCAAACTGACACCGAACATCTGCGAGAGTTCAATGACCTATACGAGAAGTTTGGAGAATTCTGGGCCAGTGATTATGCAAACCAGCTTTTCCCAGATTTGGCTGTCTTGGCCGTGCCCCTATCTGGGAATAAGCAAGATATGCAGAAGCTGGTCCGACAACTAATTGATGATGCCTTTGAACAGGTTGAGAAACCAAGACCCGCCGCCAAGTATGTGATGCGCAAGACCAAGATGGAGCTACGAACATTCAAAATACTGCTGTACGCGGTACGAATACAGGCGCAATTGAAATCAAACGACGAAAACTCGAAGCTGTCTCAACTAGACAAAGAGATCACTAAGAAATTTAGGGAAAAGCCAAAATCTGGACGAGATGGGGAAGTACAGACCAGTGGGCGTTTGCTGACAGCATTGCGCATTGCAGAATGGGCGGCGCGTATGGATTTCCCCAAACAGACCAAATTGGACAAGATCGCTTTTGTGGATGGAGCCGACGAACGGGTCCCCATTGCAGAGGTGGATTTGTCAAAAATCATTCAACCAGTTGCCTCCAAGTTTTCATGGGCCTTCATTGCTGAGCAAATCTCGAAGGGAAATATTCCAGCTCCCTGACATCCGATAGTCAGAAAAGACTATCTTTGACGATAGTGTTTATTCGGGCCTATTTTCGAAGATAATTCCTGCGTACATTCTTTGTCCGGCCAACCAAGTAGGCATTTTTCTGGCTCATCTGCCCCTAAAAGACGGGTATGCTGCTGCGGAACGACTAAATAGAAGTGGAGTTACTTTAACAGTTACAGTCGCCAAGAAGGAACGAAGTAAATAAGTTTCGGTTGCTGTTGCTGTTACAGGTAACGAGTTACTCCGTTGTAACGGAAACTGTGACTGGCAACAGATGACAGTAACCGCGACGGGAACTCGTTCTTTTCTTCTTTTGGGATGAAACTCGCTGGCAACAGCAGAAACCCAACAGATGTAACTGAAACAATAACTCCGAAAATGGCCCTGTTCAATGGGGCGAAAAGGCAAAGGCCGCACTATGAATGCGGCCCAATAAAAAAAATAGGAGAATTTTTATGCCTACTATTACTATTTATCACAAAACCGTCTTGCGTTTGTGGCACAATCCGAGGTTCGGCCAAGGTATCGGCCCAAAGCAGATCAACCGATTTGTATTCAATGGGTCCATAACGTTTCCATCGGATGATCTTCGCCTACATGCGGACATGGCTGCGCTTGAACACTTTCCCGTGGTTATCGATCCAAAGAATAGCGGTCTGTTCGAGCAACTGATCGTTGAGCTTTGCGACCAACTTGGTTGGACACAGGCACACATCCCAAATGTCGTGATGGGCCAGTTGTTCGAGCTGGTTGATCGCCAAAAGCACTTCGTGGATGGCGCGGTGTTTTTCAACACGCAGACGAACCAATGTGTGGTGCTGATGTTTGACGATGAGCGCGGCATGCATCTGCGGGAACAGTTCCCATTGAACCACTGCTTCAAAGACAAACAGGGGAAGAAGTCGCCCGATTACTTTGGGTCGAACTTTGAGTTGGAGCCTGCACCAGTTGCACAGAAGGCAAATGTGACCGGGGTTCTTAGCCGTTTGGATGCAAACCGACCAACGATCAGTACGTCCTAATAGCAGTTGGATAAATATGTGGGCAGCACTGCTGGGTTGCCCACAGCAAAGGACACCAACCAATGAGATACACCGAATATGCAGGTGGCAGTATCCTGCAAGATGCTTTCCATCTGTACCGCCGTAGCAACCTAACACGATCCCAACAATCGTTTTCCCGCAGCATCTTGGGTATGAAACCATCCTATTATTCCTGCATGGTTACGCGGGATCGCCAACCGAGCCGAAGGGTATTGGAAACCCTGCGGATGGTGACGAAAACCATCATGGCATCATTTTTGGGCAATCCCCATTTTGGCCAACCTTATGCGCAAAACTTGAACCAAGCGTATGAAGAACTTCAGCAGTTGGTTGAACGCGTGAATGTGGAATTGTCATTTGCCGAAGTTATGGACGAAATCGAAGCCGAAGTTGGTCAGTAAATCCGTAGGCAAAGCAACACCTGTGCCAAGATGCAAGTCGCCAACGATAGCACCAGCGGGAAAACGGTCGTCCTCAAAATCAGGTGAAACTATTGCTGCTGTTAAGTCAGCGCCAAGGCCGCTGAGCTTGGGCCAAATTTGCATGGCTTTGGGCCATTTGTGCACAACATCCATCGGCTTTGCTTCCTTAGCGTTGACGCACACCGCAACCAAGGAAGTTTTCCATGAAACTCATTGCAATCACACTTTTGGGCGTTCTGCTTACAGGCGCTCTTTCAGCACAACAGGCATCAAATGAATGCCCAAGTGCGCCAACGATCCAGCAGTTAGAACTGCTGACACAAGAGGAACGGCAAGTTCTGCAGCAGTTGGAGGACATTCAAATTGAACCTTCCATTGCTGCACAAGCACAAGCTGAAGCCAATATTCCACTGGAAGCATTTGGTGGTTACGGAGAACAACGGTTTCTTCTGATCTTACCAGCGACCGAGTAGGCATCACAAAACGGTCGTCCTGACAATCAGATGGCTTTAAATGGTAATGGCATGTTCAAAACGGAGATCATGCCATGACACATCTTTCTAAACTTTCCCTGTCAAATTCATCCCGCAAGCAACCAGTATCGCCAGTTGCACGGAAACGCCTGAACTTGATCCGCAAGTTGGACCTACAAATCCAAGCCGCAGATGCCGAACTCAAAGATGAAGAATTTCTTGAAGACATCCGAAAATGGGTACGTGGGGAAGACGGCGAACGCACACAGGTCACTGAGCAACGCGCTGTTCGCAAATGGTGGTGGCAACATCATACAGGTGCTTGGATGCTAACACTGCGGGATGGCGCTAAGGAACTGTCCCTGCTTGAGGATAAGAATTCAATCGAAGTCGGCGAGATTTCCAACTTGGTTGATGCGCTGCAAACGATCCGATCCGCTGTGATTGCCGGGGAACTTGATGATCAATTATCGCAGATGGTGAAATCTCAACCAAAGAAATCAGCCAAGTAGGCAAGCCTAAACTTGTGTTGTTTGGCTGCCTCCCACTTTGAAGGATCATCAACTGTGCATCAGGAGCATCGGTGACTTGTCGAGTGGGGTTCCTACACTTAACCACTGTAGGAACCCCGACAAGGATGCTAAATGAACCCAACAACTCAACACCTGAGCGAGATTTATGACAAACGAACCAAAATCATCCGTATTTTCCTTCTTTTCAGGTGCTGGATTGCTTGACCTTGCTTTCGAAGACAATTCTTTCGATGTTGTTTTCGTCAATGAGAGTTTCCAACCTTTTGCTGATGCCTATGTGCACTCGCGCAAAGTTTTGGACCACAGTGCTCCAAAATACGGTGTTCAGAACTGCTCAATTGAGGACTTTTCTACAGATCGAAAAGCCGAGCTAAAGATGCTCGTCACCGACGAAAAAGAGTTGGGCAACGTCGTAGGATTTATCGGCGGTCCCCCTTGTCCTGATTTTTCCGTTGGGGGAAAAAACAAAGGTAAAGATGGCGAGAATGGCCGTCTCAGCCAAACATATATTGATATAGTTGATGCTTCGAATCCTGATTGGTTCTTGTTTGAAAATGTTAAAGGACTGTGGCGAACAAAACGCCACCGAGCTTTTTACGAAGATTTGAAAGCAAAAATTGGAAAGAAATACCATCTGTCCGAGCGCCTGATAAATTCGATTGAAGCAGGTACCCCGCAAGATCGAGATCGTATCCTTTTGTTTGGAGCGCGAAAAAAGCGGTTCAAGAATGCTAACATTGATTGGAATAAGGGGCTTTCTTATCCTAACCGATCTGCATTTGATGACTACGAATGGCCGAACACCGCTACTTTTTCCGAAGATGGAGGATCAAATCGACCGAATACGCTTCCAGTTGAGTTGACGGTTCAGCATTGGTTCGATCAAAACGCTGTACTTAATCACCCCAATCAAAAAGATTGCTTTGTTCCTCGCCAAGGTCTGGCCAAATTTCTAGTAGTTGAGGAAGGCGATGTAAGTAGAAAGTCATCAAAAAGGCTTCATAGATGGCGCTTTGCTCCTACAGCAGCATATGGCAACAATGAGGTTCATCTTCACCCCTACAAAGCTCGCAGATTGACCGTAGCTGAGGCTTTGGCGATCCAATCTATGCCAAAGAATTTTGAGTTGCCAGAAACAATGTCGCTGACGAATAAATTCAAGACAATTGGAAACGGTGTGCCATATCTACTGGGCAAACATGTTTCGGCCGCTATATCCGATTTCTTATTGGAGAGCATCGTCAAAAAAGTCTAACATTTCTGCACTATTCGCTACTATTACCACTTTATCGACAGCTTTTTCAGGCTTGGTATTCACCGATAAGATTGAGTGAATTGCAGCTGTTTTGAGTGTTTTTAGATCTGCTTTTGAGTGTTGCATTGAAACAGCGTTGTAGATTAGGCCGCTACTATTTAGCTTCCACATCCTTGCCTTCAAATGTTCGTAGTAGGCCTTTACCATCGCTGCTTCGGCTGGAAGTTGTAAAATTCGATCTGGACGAAAAGTTGTTTTCACAGATGCAAAACCAATAAACTCATCAAAATCAAACTGGTGGACATAAGATTTATACATCCTAGCGAGCTGATCTAGCAGGTTCCCATCCAAAGGATAGAGCTGTGGTAAGGCAATTTTGTCTCGTTTGCGCACAATCGCAAAATCAGGGTTGGAAGATATGAGGGTCACATCCTCGCTTTGGAGCATTTGACGAAGCTCGGCGAAGTAGCGATAGACTTCATCGTTATATAGCTCAAGATAGTCAAACCTATCTTTGTCCGGCAATTGTATGAGAAATGACTTTGACGACGTATTTGAAGCTACATAGTCCAATCCACCAATCGCAAATAGCCATTCATACCACTGTCCACGTCCTCTACCGAAAGCGCCGCTGTCAGGTTCATCCAGTCCTTTTCGTTTGCAGTCCGCAAGTACAAGACTTTCACATACAGTAAAGAAAGCCTCAAAATCGCCAACATCTTTCGGACGCTTCTTACCCAGTCCAGCCAAGAATGTTGTTGAAAGTGAAATCTTAGGCCTTTTCGGCTTTTTCTTTGTTGGGCTATGAGTAACTAAGTGCATATGAAGTTTCCAAATCCTTGACTTGGACCTTACATCAACCATGCATGTTAGGCTATCTTAGTTAGCGGGGACCGTAGAAAATTTGAGAAACGTATTCGATCACTACTCCCAAGCAGAAAATCAGCTAACACATGCGTTGTTCACTGCGTTGGACAATGATCGCAATCTGTTGGGTTCCTTTGTCAAAGAAGTCTGTAACAGCAAGCATCCAAAACCGTCCAAACTGCATTTGTCAGTTCAGCGTTATCCGTTTTCTAAACACTATGATGAAGCCAAAATTGATGACCGGAATATACCGGATGCGTGGATTTTTGACGACGAAGGCTTTGCTCTTGTTTTTGAAGCTAAGATCACTGCAACCCTAACCCATGCACAACTTGTTGGGCATCAGCGTGTATCGGCCAAACAAGGGTTTGACGATGTAACCTTCTTCACCATCGTTGCCGATAGTAACGCAGGTGTTTTCGATGGTTGGAATGCACTCAGTTGGTCGAACATTTACCTTTGGTTGCGGGACAAATCCAGCGGTTCAGCATGGGCCAAACAAGCTGCTGATTACTTTGAAATTTTGGAGGCACGGATGCTGGAGCAAGGCAAATTGGGCAATGCAGAAATCACTACGTTTGATGGGTTTTCCGCGCATGAAGATGGATACAGCTACCTTGTTGCCAAATCCGAACTACGCAAAGCCATGCAGGAACTGCGTAAAGACACTGATTTGGTTGATACACTTGGCATGGACCCAAGTAATTTGGGACGCGGCGCGATAACTGGAAAATCTGAACAGCGTGTATGGGACTACCTCGCCATAAACAGCGGTTTTGAAACCGCTAACTTCACCGATTTCATGCATCTAACTCTTGGCCTGCATTTTGATGGCGTTGAAGCTATGGTTACCGTTCCCAACGGCTTGGCGACACAACCCAAGAACGCATTGAAAGCACTTGGGTTGGACGGTTTTCGCGCCATCTGTTTCGAGGTTCTTGAAAATCTTAAACCACGGCTTGATGACGAACCCAACGCAGTTCCAACAATGCGTAGTGTTCAACGAAGATACCCATCGCAAAGGTCAGTTCCATTTTTGGATGCAGAACTTGAATTCGATCTTAGAACTGCGTTCAACGCTGGCCACCCAACGAAACACCAACCGCAATGGCTTGATGCCTTGTATGATGTGTTCGCCAACAAGCGATCCAACTGCCAATTCCAAATCGGTGTGGTGTTTAAGCACAGCAGTTGCGAGAGCATGAAATCTACCAATTCATTGAAGTTGCTATCAAAAAGTTGGATTGCATGCGAACCACTAATTTCAGCAGCCAAAGTAGCACAAGCTTAGCACAGCTTTTCTAACTTATTGATAATAAGTAAATAAAAGCATCCATTAAATCCCTCCTAAGGGGCAGGTTGCAGGTTCGAATCCTGCCGGGGTCGCCACTTTTTCTGACTGAAAGCCAAACAGCTGATATCCAGACTACCCCGAATATCGTTGATTTTTCACTCAGCGCATA
>JBPOFE010000088.1:0-14482 GCA_051252035.1 Sulfitobacter sp. | reverse complement strand
TCATAGGCAATGGTTTCGGCGCGGATGAATCCTTTTTCGAAGTCCCCATGGATCACGCCAGCGGCCTTGGGGGCCGAGGTGCCGGATTTGATCGTCCATGCCCGCGCCTCTTTCGGGCCTACGGTAAAATAGGTCTCAAGGTGCAGCAATTCGTATCCGGCGCGGATCAGGCGGTCTAGGCCAGCTTCCTCCAGACCCATTTCGTCGAGGAACATTTGCGCTTCTTCGATCTCAAGCTGGCTGATTTCTTCTTCGATCTGAGCGGAAATAATCACATGGGCGTTGCCTTGCGCGGCTGCCATCTCGGCCACCTTGGCAGAAAACCCATTGCCCTCAGCCGCGTCGCCCTCGCCCACGTTACAGACATACAAAACCGGCTTGGTGGTCAGCAGTTGCAGCATGCGCCACGCTTTGCGGTCGTCTTCGTCCACGTCAACCACGCGGGCGGGGTTGCCCGCTTCAATCGCGGCTTGCGCCATGGCCAGCAAACGATCCTGCTGCACCGCATCCTTGTCATTGCCTTTGATCTTGCGCACCAAGCCCGCGCGGCGTTTTTCGATGCTTTCCAGATCGGCAAGCATCAGCTCGGTGTCAATAGTTTCCGCATCCGCCACCGGGTCCACGCGGCCCTCAACATGGGTCACATCGCCGTCCTCGAAACAGCGCAGCACATGGGCAATGGCATCAACTTCGCGGATGTTGGCCAGAAACTGATTGCCCAGCCCCTCGCCTTTGGAGGCGCCTTTGACAAGGCCCGCGATGTCCACAAAGGTCATGCGCGTTGGAATGATAGATTTGGACCCAGCAATCGCCGCCAGTTTATCAAGCCGTGCATCCGGCACAGCGACCTCACCCACATTAGGTTCAATTGTGCAGAACGGAAAATTCGCGGCCTGTGCGGCAGCGGTGCGGGTCAGCGCATTAAAAAGTGTCGATTTGCCCACATTTGGCAAACCCACGATACCCATTTTGAAACCCATGACATTCTCTCCGATCTGATCAGGGCGCTTCTAGTCGCGCGACGGCACAGGCGCAAGGCGGCGTGATGCTATTGCTGACGCCAGATGTGCCGGGCAAGCGGGACATCAACCTTAAGGCGGCGGTCCAATCCTTTGGGGGTGAGGGTTTCGGTCAATGTGGGTTCATCGCCCAACAACGACATGCCAATGCCCGCCCGCGTTGGCTGTGTCGCCGAAAGGTCCAGCCACTCCAAAAGTGTCGGGTAGAGATCAGCCATCATTGCCGGCTTGCTGATCACGCGCGGCGCATCATCACCGCCAATCAACATGACGAGATTTCGGCGATCATACTGTTCCAGCCGATCCGCCAGATTGTTGTGATGCGCTAGGTGGTCACTGGTCAGAACAATCCGTGTTGGTCGCCCCTTGGTGAGTGTTCTCACGTCCTCTACAAAATCGCGGACAAGGCGGGACGAACACTGCACCGCATCGGCCAAATCACCAGACGTGGCAGGTTGGCCCGCCTCCACGCAGCTCGGCGACATGAACGCATAGGGGCCGTGAGTGTCCATCGTCGCAAGGAAAAGCGCATAGGGGCGATCAGCCTTAATCCGTTCTTTGACGGTATCCAGCCCGATTTCGAACAAATCCTGATCCCGTAACCCCCAGCCATCCAGGGCCTGCTTTCGGCCCGCACGTGCACGCGGCGTATCCGCGTTGTCCCGGTCGATAATATGGGTCAATTGATGGGTGCCAAAAAAGTTATCAAAGCCATAATAACCCATCTTTTCCCCGGTAATCTTTACCGTGGACATATAGGTCATATCATACCCACGTTCGGATAAAATATCAGGCAAACAGCGGACTTCAGGCACAATATACTGAACATCGGACATCTGTGACTGCGGACGCGCACCTTGCGGCAGCAACACCACCCCACAAAGCGATGAAACTGTGCCGCCCAAGCTCCAACCTGTGCCAAACGCCTGTCCGACATTGTCGAGCACCACCGCATTCGGCATCAGTTCCTTTAATGGATCAAGAATGGCACCAAAACTGTCTTGGCCGTAAGTCTGTTCAAGTCCCTCAAGGTAAACCACGATCAGATCCGGCTTTGGCCCTTGTTGGGCATCAATCACCTGTGGCTCAGCAAAGTGTTTCATAAGGCTGGGCACATTGCCATATTCGGCATAGAGGCGATTATAGGCGACATCGTGGATCAAAGGATTGACCGCCAAAATAAAAACGGCGATGGCCACCCACCAAAACGGGATACGTGCGAGCAGATAATGCAACCGATACAGCGTCACCAGAATGACACCCCAATAGATCAACGCCGTTAAGATATACGGAACAACATGCCCCAACGGCGTGCCATCCATCGCGAATACCAGATGGAAAACGAACGCGGCCAGATCGGTTTTGCCAAAGATCAAAACCACCACGGTCAGCGGGAAAATCAACGCTATTGGTGGCACTAAGACCAATAACTTGAGTAGATATCGCCTTCGCGCACGCCCATCAACAAAACGCGGCACACGGGTCAACGCAATAACGACCGCAAGAATGGCCAGCAGCCACAGCGCATATTCTATGTCAGACACATTTGCGTCGATAAAAGCACGCGCAATCAAGAAGGTTGCAATAAGACCCGGTAACAAAATCACAGCTATTTTGAAGCAGTGACTGACAAAATTTAGATTTCTTCGATCTGCCACGACAGCGGATTCTTGAGATATTTCAGGCACTAAACGACACTCTAACTATTTGGTGGCCGTTATGCGCATTTTGTAGGCGCTGTGCAAAAGTAATTTCAGCTTCGCCTCAAGAGCGATACCAAAGTGGCAATATCACCTTACCCCGTGCGTCGGTCTTCTCTGGCCTGAAAAATCAACATCCACGCCAGCAAGATAAACATCGGATGGGTCAGCCCACCGGAAAAGATCAAAGCCGGAATCCAGATGACAAAGACGATAATGCTCAGGATCGGACGACCCGTGAGCAGGATCGATAGCGGCGGCAGTAGGAGGGCGAGTATATAATTCATAGCTTTCATATGGGCATCGCCCGCGATATTTCAAATTCCAAGCCATAGTTTTCTACATTCCGGAACCACGCCACGCGATGGCACATTGATTTTCCCGCCAGTTTTCGGCATTGCCGTTTCAGCACCATAGGAAAGCCCTGATCATGACCCGTATCGACGCCAAATTTGCCGACCTCAAAGCCAAAGGGAAAAAGGCGTTCGTGTCTTATGTCATGGCGGGTGATCCGGATTTTGATCGGTCACTGGAGATCGTACGCGGTCTGCCGGATGCGGGTGTCGATGTCATTGAACTTGGTCTGCCCTTTACCGATCCGATGGCCGATGGCCCAACGATCCAACTGGCCGGACAACGGGCACTGGCCGCAGGCATGACCCTGCGCCGCACTCTGGATCTGGCGATTGCGTTTCGCGAACAGGATGACACCACCCCGATTGTGCTGATGGGCTATTACAACCCGATCTATTCCATGGGTGTAGATGCATTTTTGAAAGACGCCATCGCGGCGGGCATTGACGGGTTGATTGTTGTTGACCTGCCCCCCGAAGAAGACAGCGAATTGTGCCTGCCCGCGCAGGCGGCGGGGTTAAATTTCATCCGATTGGCAACACCAACCACCGATGACAAACGCCTGCCCCGCGTCGTGCAAAACACGTCCGGCTTTGTCTATTATGTGTCCATCACGGGCATCACGGGCGCGGCTGAGGCTGACGCGGGCGATGTCTCCCCCGAGGTCAAACGCATTCAAGACGCCAGCGGATTGCCCGTGATTGTCGGCTTTGGCGTGAACACACCGGAAAAATCCCGCGCAATTGCCGAAGTGGCGGACGGCGTCGTCGTCGGCTCCGCCATCGTGTCGCGCATCGGCAACGGCGACAGCGTGGCGGATGTTCTGGCCTTTGTGAAAACCCTGTCCGACGGGGCGCATTCCGTTTAACGCATCAGACTTCTCGCGCGTCATCAAGATAGACGCGCAATGCGGTAAGTACTGGTTTGATCTGGGCCAGCTTTTCCACATCAAACCCTTCGGCAAGCGCACTGAATTCAGCGCTCAGCGCCTGAATCGTGTCATCCCGCAACTTGCATCCCGCATCGGTCAGCCATACGCGCTTGGAACGCCCATCATCAGGGTTGGCGCGCAATTCGATCAGACCATGAGCAACCAGTCCTTTTAGCGTATGTGTCATGGACGTTTTGGGCACTTGAAATGCGCGTGCCATGTCGATGGGCACCGCGCCATCACCGCGATTGATCAGATGGTTTAGAACCGAAAAATGCGGCGCAATAAGCCCTGCAGGCAACCGCGCCTCAAGCAAGGTGCGGCTGAGTTGTTCAATGATGCCAATCTCTTTGAAAACCTCAAAAAGCAGGATCGAATCAGGCTTTTGCGTCAATGAGTTTCGCCTCAATTGGCCAGCGCGGGGTGCGTGGCGTTTGCGGACCATAGCCCAGACGCCCCAGCATTTGAACCGTCCCGCCATCTGGTGCTAACAACGCGTGCGCCGCGTCGTAATGCGGTGCCATTTCGGGATATTCCTGCAAAGCCTGGCTTACCGGATGCAAGGCAAGGCCCAGGCCAGTGCAGGCAAGGTTCAATCGCAACCAGCGCCGCCCCACTGCAATCTGGTCTTGCCGAGTGTTCCCGGGCGTGGTGATCGCCGCATAAGCTGGCGTGGCGTGCAACATCTCTCGGTATATCTCGACGCCTTGCTTGAACCCAGTGCTGTTGGGGTCTGCCTGATCTGCGCGGGTCAGGACACCCGCCACCATCAGGCTCTCCAAAAAGGGACCGCCCAAATCAATGCCATCCGGGTTTGCATTGATCTCGGCCTTACCGAACCGCATCAAATCGACGCTTTCGATCATGGTGCGCGGCGTCATCGCCTCCACCAGCCATGCATCCCATGTGAGGGTGCGCAACGCCGCGACGGTTTTGGGGTCATGATAGATATCTGCCATCTGTTGCAGTGCCGTGACCTGCGCAGGTGACACTGCGCGATCCTCAAAAGGCTCCTTACAAGAACGGCGGTTCAGCATTTGCGCCGCTAGCGGATCAGCTTGGCCACCAGATGAAAACTCAGCCTCCGCAATGGCACCTTCAGATCCGTCCGGGAAAAGCGTCAAATCCACCCTTTGTCCAGCAGCCCCAGCCGCGAGCACCATCTGTTCCAGAAAACACCCCAAACCTATGGTGATCTGACGGTCATGGGGGTCAGTCTCTGGCAGGCGGCGCGTGTCATCGTGAAAAACCCGCAGACGTTTATCCCCCATCAACTCAACTTGCCAAGGCTGTAAATTGTGCGGGTTCGGGGCCAGCAGGGCAAAACTAAGCGCGTTGAGGCGCATGTCATCATATCCACCAGCAAGGCTCCAGGGGCGCAGGGCATCCTTGGGGGTGCGGGTGATCAAAAACCCCGTCGCGGATGCTGCGGCTGCCACAACTGCACCTCCCCCAATCAATGTAAGGGTCTTACGGCGAGAGAGTTTCATGTCGGCGCTCCATTATAGTTCGATTTCGCACTACATATATGGTACGATATCGAACTAATCAAGTTACTTTCTCTGATTGATCTTCATTCCTCAAATTGGTAAGTAAAAGTTACCAATATCGAAATGAGACTGATCATGCCCACAATCACCAACATCGCCGACCTGAAACGCATCTATGAACGCCGGGTGCCTCGGATGTTCTATGACTACGCTGAATCCGGCAGTTGGACGGAGCAGACCTTTCGCGAGAACACCTCGGACTTCGATAAAATCAAGCTACGTCAACGGGTTGCGGTTGATATGACGGGGCGCAGTACGGCAACCAAGATGATTGGCGAAGACGTCTCAATGCCCGTCGCGCTCGCCCCCGTCGGGCTGACAGGCATGCAAAATGCGGATGGCGAAATGAAAGCGGCCAAGGCGGCAGAAGCCTTTGGCGTGCCGTTCACCCTCTCGACCATGTCGATTTGTTCAATTGAGGACGTGGCAAGCGTGACCACCAAACCTTTCTGGTTTCAGGTTTATACGCTGCGCGACAGTGATTTCATGCAGCGGCTGTTTGATCGGGCAAAGGCCGCAAATTGTTCGGCCGTTGTGATCACGGTGGACCTGCAAATCATGGGCCAGCGTCATAAAGATCTGAAAAACGGCCTGTCTGCACCACCCAAATTTACCGTAAAATCCATGGCAAATCTGGCAACGAAAGTGCCTTGGGGTCTGGAAATGCTGCAAACCAAACGGCGGTTCTTTGGCAATATTGTGGGCCATGCCAAAGGTGTGAGCGATCCCTCGTCGCTTGCCTCATGGACCGCTGAAGCCTTTGATCCTGCGCTGGATTGGGATCGCATTGCAGAGTTTCGAAAAATGTGGGGGGGCAAGGTGATCCTCAAGGGTATCCTGGACGCTGAAGATGCCAAAATGGCGCTGAAAGTCGGCGCTGATGCAATCGTCGTGTCTAACCATGGCGGGCGGCAGTTAGATGGCACCGTCAGTTCAATCAGCGCCCTGCCTGCAATCCTGGACGCCGTGGGCGACAAGATCGAAGTGCATATCGACAGCGGCATCCGATCTGGTCAAGACGTGCTCAAGGCGATGGCCATGGGGGCCAAAGGCACTTACATCGGCCGCGCCTTTGTCTATGGCTTGGGCGCGATGGGTCAGGCGGGTGTCACCAAGGCGCTGGAAGTGATCCATAAGGAACTGGACACCACGATGGCGCTTTGTGGTGAAACATCCGTAACCGATCTAGGGCGGCATAACCTGTTAATACCAATGAACTTTAGCGGTGATTGGCAGGATTAACCCCGCTACCGCGCCCGCCGTGCCAATGCCGGGATCAACGCGATTGCAGTGACTGCCAGCAACATCGCAACCACAACAAACGCGGCGCGCAAGCCAAAGCCCTGCGCGATCAACCCCATCAGCGGTGGGCCAAAGAAAAATGCGCCATAGCCCAAGACCGACGCCCGGCTGATCGCGGCCAACCGCGCCTTGTCCGGCACGATGCGCCCGACAAAGGCCAGCGCCAAGGGGGCCACGACTGAAATCCCCAATCCACCCAGTGCGAACCCCGCCAATGCCATCGGCACGCTGTTCGCCAGCCCCGCGATCAGCAAGCCAATTGTGGACACCAATGTTGCCACCAGCATCAACGTCGTATCGCGCATGAACCGCGCCAGCCCATGCCCTGACAACCGACCAATCCCCATGGTCAGCCCCAACAGTGCCGGACCCAAAGCGCCCTCGCCCGGCGTGCCGCCTAAAGTGCGCTCCAGATGCAAGGCAGACCAGCCTTCCGAAGATGCCTCCGCCAAGAACGCCACCAAGACCACCAACCCCGCCATGATCACCAATCGGTGCGGCACCTCAGCAATGTCGGCATCTGTGTCTTCGTCCATCTTTGGGCTGACATCGCGCGCGGCATAGGCAAGCCCCATCAACGCAGCAAGCAAACCCATAAAGATGAGCCGCAAATCAACCTGCGCCTCGCGGAACACCCCCGCCAGCAGCGCCGCCCCGGCATAGGAAAAGGAGTACAGCGCATGGTTCAAATTCATCAACGTGCGGCCTGACCGTGCTTCGATCTCGGACACGCGCGCATTGATCAAGACATCCGTAACACCTGACCCCATTGAGGCCACCAACAGCGATAGAGCCAAGATAACCAATGCGGATGAAAAGCTCGCCGACAGCATCCCGGCGCCAACCACCAGTATCGACAAAGGCAACGCCCTGCCCGCCAACATCCGTTGTGCCAGCGGGGCCAACCACATCGCCCCTACTGCCCCGAGGGCCGCAAAAAACACCGCCACGCCATATGCGCCATCCGACGCAGCCACATTGGCCTTGATCACCGGCATATGCGAAAAATACACCGCCCAAGCGATCCCAATGGCGACAAATCCCGCCAGTGGTTTGCGGGTCAGGTAAATGTCTTGTTTGATGCTCATGGCGCTGCCATTGCCATGCGATTACACAAATGCCAAGCCGCGTTTGAGTCCCACGGCCAGATTTGCACTTTTCAACCCTGCCAAACCGTCCTATACGCGCGACTTCACGCGGGGATACAGCCTTGGAGGATTCCCGCCCTAAACATATTGGAGATTAAAATGGCCGGAAAGATTCCAGATCTTGAAGCTATCGAACGGACGGGGACAGGCAAGGGCGCCGCTCGTCAGGCACGCCGTGATGGCATGGTACCGGGGATTGTTTTTGGGGGCGACACTGATCCGCTACCAATCAACATCCCGTTCAACACCCTGCTGACCAAATTGCGCGCAGGCCGCTTTAAGGCGACCCTGTTCAACATGAAGGTCGAAGGCCACGATGACGTCCGCGTCATTTGCCGCGACGTGCAGCGTCACGTTGTCAAAGACCTGCCCACGCACGTTGATTTCATGCGCCTCAAGCGCACAACCCAGATCAACCTCTTCATCAATGTTGAAGTGTCCGGCGAAGAAGAATGCCCCGGCATTCGCAAGGGTGGCGTTATGACGCTGGTACGTCCCGAAGTCGAACTGGTTGTGACTGCGGCGGATATTCCTGAAAGCATCACGGTTGATATTTCCGAACTGGAAATCGGCGACAGCGCCACAATCGCAAATGTGAACCTGCCCGAAGGTGCCAAGCCCGTCATTGACCGTGACTTTGTAATCGCTCAAATCTCTGCCCCATCCGCGCTTAAGAGTGCCGATGATGAGGACGAGGATGACGGTGAAGAGACAGCAGCGGACGAGGTGCCAACCACCGAACAGGGCGAAGGCGACGCTGAAGAGTAAGCAAATTGCCCTTAGGGGTATTGTTGGAACGGGGTCGCTTAGGCGGCCCCGTTTTTTGTTGGAGGTGGATTGCGAATGTCCGGTTTGAGCCCTTATTGCTATCTTTCTGCAACGTGGCCAAGGCTTGCTTGACAGAAGCTTTGCGCTATCCTTCCGCGGACTCGATCTTCCAAGCTGCGAGCAACTTAGGCAATGCGACGTCCCAGTCCAGAACTCCGGTTTGGGCCGCCCAAGACATGTATTGGCCCTTCAAATCCGCCTCCAAAAGAGGGGATGAGCCAGCCAGATTATTCAATTCGGTGCGATCTGCCTCCATGTCATAAAGTTCCCAATCTTGAGAAAATCGGCGCACAAGTTTAAATTGACCAAGACGGATTGCGGCGTTCCCCTCGTGTTCGAAAAAGATCGGCTGTTCGCGCGCCCAGTCTTTGCCTTGAAGTAACGACAGCAAGGATTCCCCCTGCATAGGTTGGATGCCATGGCCCCCAACCTCGGTCTGATAGGAACAGCCTGTGGCCTCTAGGATTGTGGGCAGAATATCCACAACGTGGCAGGCCGCATGGGCAGTGTCTCGCGGCGCGAACCCTTTTGGCCAATGGGCAACCAATGGCGTCGAGATTCCGCCCTCATGAACGTAGTGTTTGAACAATCTGAACGGCGCATTCGATACATTTGCCCAAGGTTTGTCGTAACTTTGATAGGTCAAAGCATTGCCCGGCATGACGTCAGGGCGATTGCCCATCTCGATCTTGCGACCATCTTCGAGGGTGTCTGGAAAGAACTTCGCCCAGCCGTCTTCGGCCATAAACTCGGCACATCCACCATTGTCCGATAAGAACATGATCAACGTGTTGTCGAACTGATCCATGCGTTTCAGCTCGGCAATCAAACGGCCAATAGATTGATCCATGCGGTCCACCATCGCCGCGTAGGTCGCCATCTTGCGGGCTTCCCAATCTGTGTTTTCCTCTGTCGCCCATGGGTGCACCTGATCGTCACGCGGGGATATAGCCCAGTTCTTTTGGAACAACCCCATGGCGTTCATCGTCTCATGGCGGGCTGTGCGCGTGGCGTCCCATCCGGCGCTGTAAACGCCATCATATTTCGCAATGTCCTCTTCATGGGCATGCAGCGGCCAATGAGGGGCGGTGTGGGCCAGATACAAAAAGAACGGCTGATCGTCGGGCGTTTCCTCGATCATGGCGATGGCCTTGTCGGTGATCGCGTCGGTGAAATAGAAGTCATCGGGGAAAGTCTCTACCCGACTATCGTCTTCCAGCATGTAGTGAGGCGAGAAGAAATGCGTCACACCATCCACGATGCCATAAAACCGATCAAACCCGCGCTGGCGCGGTGTGGGATGTTCCACATCACCGACTCGCCAGCTATCAACCTCGCGGGCCATAAAATCCCCAGCGACATGCCATTTCCCAGACATCAATGTGCGGTAACCGCTGGCTCGTAAATGTTCTGCGATTGTGGCGCTGTCGTTGCGCAAAAAACCTTGGTAGGCGGGCGTGCCAAGATTGGCGCCCATGTGACCGACGCCCGCGTTATGCGGGTATAATCCAGTCAATAAAGACGCGCGTGTTGGGCAGCAGCGCGCGCAATTGTACATTGCGGATAACATGGTGCCGCCCCTGGCCAGCGCATCGATGTTCGGCGTTTTGATCTCTGAACCCGTCACCCCAAGGTCTGCAAATCCGAGATCATCTGCGAGGATCAGAATGACGTTTGGGCGTTCGTTCAAATCAGACATCATCTGCTCTCCTGCACCGTCTGACAAAGCTTGGGACAGCCCGAGAGTAACATCAAATACGATAAATCGCTAAGACTGAAAGCAGCCTATGGGGTGTATGCTCAAAATGTCCGCTTCGTCCCGCAAAGCGATCGCTTACCGCGTTAAACTCCCCCAATCCATTCCCCTCCCCGCGCCCACCTGCTAAAGTCCCGCCAAAGCAGGAGCCTCCCTCATGAAACTCATCGTCGGCCTCGGGAACCCCGGTGCAAAATATGCCCGCAACCGTCACAACATCGGTTTTATGGCACTGGATCAGATTGCCGCTGACCACGGCTTTGCGCCATGGAAAGGCAAACACCAAGGGGCCGTCAGTGAAGGCCGCTTTGGCTCGGACCGGGCGGCATTGCTGAAACCCGAAACCTTTATGAACAATTCCGGCCAATCTGTTCAAGCCGCGATGCGGTTTTACAAGCTGGACCCGGCGGATGTGATTGTCTTTCATGACGAGATTGACCTCGCCCCCGGCAAGGTCAAATGCAAGACGGGGGGCGGCCATGCGGGCCACAACGGGTTGCGGTCGATCCACAGCCACATCGGGTCTGATTATGGCCGCGTGCGGCTTGGCGTCGGCCACCCCGGCCACAAAGACGCGGTGCCGGGCTATGTCTTGCGTGATTTTCCCAAGGCGGATGAAACGTGGCTTGATGATGTGCTGCGCGGGATCAGCGACGGTGTGGCCTATTTGGCCGCCGATGATCCGGCAAAGTTCATGAACGCCGTGGGCCTGCGCATGTCACCACCGCGCCCCAGTACAGGAACCAAACCGCAGGTCCAGAAGTCTGCGCCCGAGGAACTCAAGCCCGACACCCGCTCATCCCTGCAAAAGCTGATGGAACGGTTTAAGTGACCTTAAGCGAAGCATTCGAAGCCCAAGCCGAGGCCTGCATCCGCCTAGGATCGCCCTTTATGGGGCAATTGATGCAGATACTGGCAAAGGATTGGCCATCTGACACTGAGCTGGGTCAGAAATTTGCGGCCTTCGACGGGGATATCGGACCAAGTGGGCATTCGCTTCCGCTGCGCATTGCCGGGGGGCTTCATGCACTTGTGTTGAACAAAGCCGCACCGGACCTTGCGG
Source organism: Sulfitobacter sp. (assembly GCA_051252035.1). Lineage (GTDB taxonomy): Bacteria > Pseudomonadota > Alphaproteobacteria > Rhodobacterales > Rhodobacteraceae > Sulfitobacter. Next base: position 2,831 of record JBPOFE010000088.1, on the reverse strand, counting down.
CGGTTTATCCGCCCCGCAAAACAAACGACGACGCCATGCGCGCCGCTGTTCTGAACGCCATCGAAACCCACGCGGCATTTCTGATCGAATGGTGCAACAGCGCGCCCCAAACCAACGAAGTGCGCCGCTCTGCCGCCCTCATCGCGGGGGCGCGGGTCGCGGTGCAGCATTTCGATCTGCCAATCCGCCTGAGTGAGCTGGGCGCAAGCGGCGGCCTGAACCTGATGTGGGATCATTATGCGGTCGAGATCAACGGACGCCAGATTGGCGCATCCAATCCTGCCATCACGCTGCGGCCAGATTGGCAAGGCGCCCTGCCCCCGGATCTGTCGCCCCAGATCGCGCAGCGTGCCGGGGTCGACCTGAACCCGCTGGACCCGCGCCGCGCCGCAGATCTTTTGCGGCTCACAGCGTATCTTTGGGCCGATCAACCTGAACGTCTGACCATGACCCGCGCAGCGGCATCTGTGGCGGATGCCCCCATTTCGCAGGCAGATGCGATTGATTGGCTGGCACCACGCCTGACCAACACACCACAGGGCCAATTGCACCTGATCCAACACACGGTGGCATGGCAGTATTTCCCCAAAGCCGTCCAAACGCGTGGCCGCGCCCTGATCGAAGCCGCAGGCGCACAAGCCACCACAGACCGACCACTGGCGTGGCTGTCGATGGAAAGTGATGGCGATGCGCGAGGCCAGTTGGGTGCGGCGCTGACGCTGCGCCTTTGGCCCGGTGATCTGCATATCAATCTTGGCCGTGCCGATTTTCATGGCCGCTGGATCAATTGGGAATACGCGGGCTGAGTGATCAGGCACTGGCACCTTGTCAGAGGGTGTGATTGGATGACACAAGACATCGGGCATCATCAACAGGGCAAACACATGCGGACTTTTGGAAAATGGCTCGGTCGGGTTCTGTTGGCTTTGGTACTGGCAATCGTGGTGATCGGGGTTTGGAAGCGCGAACAAATCACCCGCCTTTTGGCCGTAAATTCACTGTTTTCCGAAGAAAAGATCGTCCAGAACTTCAGCAACATGGATGCGGCGTTTCTGACCGTTGCGGTGCCGCGTGGCGATGGCCTGACCAGTGAACTGGATTATGGTCCGGAAACCGACCTGCCTGCGGCGGTTGATACATGGATCAATGATCGCACCGTCACCGCTTTGGTGGTGCTGAAAGACGGCGACATCGTTTATGAAAACTATTTTCAAGGTACCACCGCCGATGACCGCAGGATCAGCTGGTCAGTGGCAAAAAGTTACCTTTCCGCGCTGGTCGGCATCCTGATTGCAGAGGGCAAAATCGCATCTTTGGATGATCCTGTCACAAAATACGCTCCGCTGCTTAAAGACAGCGCCTATGACGGTGCAACACTGCGCAATGTGCTGCAAATGACCAGCGGCGTAACGTTTGACGAGGATTACCTCGACTTCAATTCAGACATCAACCGCATGGGCCGGGTGCTGGCCTTGGGCGGCAAGATGGATGATTTCGCGGCAGGCCTGACCGAACGTTTCACAGACCCCGGCCAACAATGGCAATATGTATCCATCGACACCCATGTTGTCGGCATGGTGGTGCGCGGTGCCACCGGGCGCAGCATCGCGGACCTGCTTAGCGAAAAGGTGATTGCGCCCTTGGGCCTCGAAACCGCGCCCTATTACCTGGCCGATGGCGTTGGCACCGCCTTTGTCTTGGGCGGGTTGAACATGACCACACGCGACTATGCGCGCTTTGGTCAGATGTTCGCTCAGGGCGGCGCGTGGCAGGGCAAACAGATTGTGCCCGCCGATTGGGTCGCCGCCTCAACGATCCCCAGCGCGCCCACCGCCCCCGGTGCCACCCGTTATGGCTACCAATGGTGGATCCCGGTTGGCGCAGCCCCCGGCACCTATATGGCGCGGGGCATCTATGGTCAGTACATCTATGTTGATACGGCCCGCAGCGTGGTGATTGCCACCAACGCTGCTGACCGCAACTTTCGTGACCCCGGCGTATCACAACAAAACGAGGATATCTTTCGCCTCATTGCATCCAGTTTATGAGGCTCGAATGACCCCAGACCCAAGCCTGAACGTCCTGAACGAAACGCTGACCCTTTGCGGCACCGACCCGATCACCGGGTTCTTTCGCGACGGCCATTGCAACACCTGTAGCGAAGATCAAGGGAGCCACACGGTCTGTGCCGTGATGACCGCCGAATTCCTTGCCTATTCAAAATATGTCGGTAATGACCTGAGCACCCCGCGCCCTGAATTTGGTTTTGCGGGCCTCAAACCCGGTGACCCATGGTGCCTCTGCGCAGGTCGCTTTCTGCAAGCCGCCGACGAAGGCTGCGCCCCGCGGGTGCATCTGGCCGCAACCCATCTGCGGGCCTTGGATATCGTGCCAATTGAGACCCTGCGCGCCCACGCTATTGATGATGATCCCGCATAAAGAGCCACGTTATGTTTAACAACGACAACCCAATCTATACCTTCAACGGTCCGTTTGGCATCCCGGTCCAGATCGGTGGCACCATCATCTTGCTGCCGCTGATCTTCGTCTCGTTCAGCGGCGGCAGCACGGCATTGATGTATGACCTGATCTTTGTTGGCATGCTGATCGGGTCGATCTTTCTGCATGAACTCGGCCACGCCTGGGGCTGTCGCGTACAAGGGGTGCCCGTGCGCCGCATCATGATCCACGGCGGCGGCGGCTTTTGTGAACAAAGCCGTTCGGCCAGCTATGACCAACAAGAGCTGATCGTCGCGATGGGACCGATTGTGAACTTGACGATCTGGGCCGTGGCCTCGCTTGCCGCGCCCTACTTTGAATATGGCATGGCG
>JBPOFE010000087.1:0-14618 GCA_051252035.1 Sulfitobacter sp. | reverse complement strand
CGCGCCTGGTTGGGTCCTGTGCTACGCGAATACGTGGTATCTGAGGCGATGCATGCGCTTGGCATCCCGACCACCCGCGCTTTGGCTGCCGTGGCCACAGGCGAACCAGTATTCCGCGAACAAGGCGCATTGCCCGGTGCAATCCTGACCCGCATCGCCAAAAGCCACCTGCGTGTTGGTACATTCCAAGTGTTCGCGCATCGTGGAGAGATCGATAATCTCAAAACGCTCACGGAATATGCAATAAACCGTCATTACCCCAATGCCACCGGCCCCATGGACCTGCTGCGCGCGGTCTGTGCGGCCCAAGCGGATCTGATTGCCGCATGGTTGTCCGTTGGCTTTATCCACGGCGTGATGAATACCGACAATTGCAGCATCGCAGGTGAAACCATCGACTATGGCCCCTGTGCATTCATGGATGCATTTCACTCTGGGCGGGTCTTTAGCTCCATCGACAGTCAAGGCCGTTATGCCTATGGCAAACAAGCCAATATCGCGGTTTGGAACATGGCCCAGCTCGCCACTAGCCTTCTGCAGCAAGCCGAGGACAAAGACGCCGCGGTGGAAGAAGCCACCGAGATTGTCCACGCCATGCCCAACCAGATCGAAGCCGCATGGCTGCTCCGTTTTGCTACCAAAATCGGTATTTCGAATCCGCAACCGGATGATGTGGCGATGATCGAAAACTTGTTGAGCTTGATGCAGACTGACGGCGCGGACTTCACCAACAGCTTCCGCGCTCTTTCCACGCCCAACGCCAAAGATCAGTTCATCAATCGCGACGCGTTTGATGCCTGGACAACAAACTGGCAGAGCCGCATCGCCGATGAACCTGACCCGACCGCCTTGATGGATGCAACGAACCCCGCGATCATCCCGCGCAATCACCGCATCGAACAAATGATCGAAGCCGCTGTGGCTGGCGACTTGGCCCCATTTGAACGTATTATGAAGGCGCTGGCCAAACCCTTTTCAGCTACAGACCCCAACCTGCACCGCCCCCCTACGCAATCGGAAATCGTGCCGGCGACGTTCTGCGGCACCTGATCACTTCATTGTTCAATAAATATGCAAATTCAGACCGCGCGTCTGGGCCTGCGGTTGATCAGGTAAATCCCGCTCGCCACCAAAACCAGCGCACCCCACACCGATGGGGCCACGTCCTCGGACAATAAAATCCAGCCCAACAGCACCGAAAACACTGGCGACAAAAAGCTGAATGAGGCCACGGAAGACGCCGGATAGATCGTCATTAGCCAGAACCAGACCAGAAACCCAAGGCTTGCCACCGCAACGATTTGAAACAGCATTGCCCACAGATGGATCGGTGCCAGATCACGGATCAACGGCCCAAACAACGGTGCCAAAAGCAATAATATCGGCGCGGATACCGCAACCTGAAAAATCAATTGCTGCGCTGGTGGCACCCGTGACAATGGTGTGATCCGTACACAAAGCACGATGCCAGCCCAGCACAACGCCGACGTCAGTGCCATCAAATCACCAGCCCAGCTGACCTGCCCGCCGCTGCGATCGCTAAGCGCCAGTGCAACCCCGCCCATCGCCAGCACCAAACCGACACTCTTGAGGCGGGTCAAATGCTCCCCCGGCAACACGAAATGCGCGATCAGCGCCAGCCACACAGGCATCGAATAAAATATCACAGAGGCACGGCTGACCGTGGTGATATCAAGCGCCAAAAACAAACAGGTAAACTCAAGCGCAAAAAGCAACCCTGCAACGATGCCTGCGAGCCAAGCCTCACGCGGCACATGAAAGCTGCTGCCGCGCAGGCGCATCCAGATCAGCAACACCACAACGGCCCCGGCAGAGCGTGCGCCAGCCGCAAACACCGGGTTAAATCCACCTGCCGAGACTTTGATCACCACTTGGTTGAACGCCAGATGCAGCGCAAAAGCGATCAGCGCCACAGCCCCAAATAGATCCATATGAGCCTTGCGTTCCATTGCTCCAAAAGCAGGGGCCGCCACAAAGAAGTCAATGCGCAATTCTGCGCCGCTGAGGCGTACAACAATATTTTCCCCGCATACCCGCAGCAAAACATGCCAAGATAGGCCCAAGTGATTCATTTCTGGGGGAAATTATGAGTTTGATGAAAACACTGGCCAAAGTGGCTATTGGTGTGGCCGTGGCTAAAGGGGCCAGTGCCATGATGAAAAAAGGCAGCAAAGGCAGCAGCGCGCGCGCAGGCGAAACTGGCGGTCTTGGTGGATTGCTGGGCGGCCTGATGGAACAGACCGGGGGGCAAAGCGGCGGTGCGCGCCCGCATGGTGGCGCCCATAGTCCGGGCAAAAGCACAGGCGGCGGTCTCGAAGATATGCTTGGCGGTCTCTTGGGCGGCAGCGGTGCCGCGCGCGCGGGCTCAGGTGGCGGCATGCCCGGTGGCCTTGGCGGCCTGTTGGAACAACTGGGCGGCGGCAACGCCAAGGGCGGCTCATCTGGCGGCCTTGGCGGATTGCTGGGTGGTTTGGCCAGTGCTGCAGGGGCTGGTGGCCTCTTGGCGGGCACCGATGAAACCCTGCGCCGCCGACCAGAGCGCAACGACCGCAGCTTTGGTGAGGTGCTGAATTCCCAGTTTGATGCAACGCCTGAACCTGAGATTGAACCTTCCCGAGATCAGGAAGCCGCCGCAGGGCTTATGCTGGCCGCGATGATCCAAGCGGCAAAGTCAGATGGTAATTTTGATGCGTCTGAGCGCGATAAACTTCTCAGCAAACTGGGCGACGTGGATGCAGAGGAAGCCGCCTTTGTGAATGCGCAACTGAAAGCACCGGTAGATATTGACGGATTGGTTAATCAAACGCCAAATGGCATGGGTGCACAGATTTACGCCATGTCACTGTTAGGTATTGATCTCGATACTCAGGACGAGGCGCAATATTTGCACAAGCTCGCCACGGCCTATGGTATGAAACCCGCTGAGGTCAACGACATCCATGCTCAAATGGGTGTGCCATCGCTCTATACCTGATCACTGAAAATATGAAAAAGGCGGCGTGCCAGATCGGAGCGCCGCCTTTTCTTTACTCTTCAGGTGCAGCCCGATGCAGCCGGAAAATCATCCAGATCAGAAAACCCGCCAGTAACAACGGCGGCATCCAGATCATCGCCAATTCGCCTTTGAACCAATCCGCCATCGTCACGGTCCGGCACGCGCCCCCGGTGGGGTTCATGCACATGCTTGACAGCAACGCCGCGAATATCGGCGGCACTGACACCAGCAACGCCACCGCAACATAAAGCACGCCCAAGGCAAGTTTACGCATCTTTATGCGGCCGCTTGCCCGCCGGGCTTGCGACCACCGCCACCCCGACGACGGTTACGCCCACCGCCCGGTTTACCCGCAGCTCCACCACCGCCGCCTTGTGGGCGACCACCACCGCCACCGGGACGTCCGCCGCGGCCACGGCCACGACCGCCTTTGGGCTTGTCAGGGATTTCCATCGCCTCCCATGGACGGCCCGACGCCACAGGTATCGCAACACCCATTGTCTTTTGGATCGCCTTCAATTCACCCATTTCGTCCGGCGCGCAAAACGCAATCGCGGCCCCATCTTTGCCCGCACGCGCGGTCCGGCCAATGCGGTGGACATAGTTGTCCGGCACATTCGGCAGATCGTAGTTATAGACGTGTTTCACATCCGGGATATCCAACCCCCGTGCCGCCACATCCGTCGCCACAAGCACAGTCACCTGACCGGATTTGAACTCGGCAATTGCCCGGTCCCGCTGGCCCTGAGATTTGTTGCCGTGGATAGATGCCGCGTCAAAACCCGCCTTTACAAGCGTCTTCATCAGCTTTTCGGAGCCGTGTTTCGTGCGCCCGAACACCAGTGCGCGTTCGCCCTTGTGTTTGGCCAAAAGCTCTTTCAACAGCTCGGTCTTTTCCGCCTTGGCGATAAAATGCACCTCTTGCGTCACCTTGTCCGCCGCCTTGCCCGGAGGCGAGACTTCGATGCGAATCGGGCTTTGCAGATAGGTATTGGCAATCTCGCTCATCAGTTTCGGCATGGTGGCCGAAAACAGCATGGTCTGGCGGTTCTTTGGGATCACCGATGCAATCTTGCGCAGGTCATGGATGAACCCCATGTCCAGCATCTGATCGGCCTCGTCCAGCACCAGAAACGATGCTTCGTCCAGACGCACCGCACGGCGGTCCATCAGGTCGAGCAAACGGCCCGGTGTCGCAACCAAAAGGTCAACGCCGCCACCCAGTTTTTTGATCTGGGTGTTGATCGACTGTCCACCAACAACCATTGCAACCTGCAGGCCGGACCCCTTGGCGTAGTCACGCAGGTTCACGGAAATCTGGGTCGCTAGTTCACGTGTCGGTGCTAGCACCAAACCACGCACGCAGCGCGCGTTCGGACGGCCTTCCATAGCCATCATCTGCGCCACCAGCGGCACACCAAAGGCGGCGGTTTTACCTGTACCAGTTTGGGCCAGACCCATCACATCACGGCCATTCATGCCATGCGGGATCGCTTGTTTCTGGATCGGTGTCGGGTCTTTCAGACCCATTTCATGCAGACGGCGCACCAATTTCTTTGGCAGTTCCATCATGTCAAAATCGCTCATAGTCATTCTTTCTGGGCGCGCACCAGCGGCGGCACCCTATCGTTTCGCAGCATTCCATATGGGAACACCACGCTGGGTCACGCAAAACAGATCGCAGGCAGCGGCCAAATGCCGGATGCCTGTCTGATCGCGTTTTGGCCCCACGCGTGATTTTGGGAACATCAGCGAACCTTAAAACCCGGACTATCAGCAGATCTATGATCCACAACCGGCACTGCTCACGCGGCAGAAGGCATCGCTTGGACCCCACATGGGACGTGGCGTGCGATAAGTCAACCTTTGCAGCAAAAGCATATGGCAGATGTGGCCAAATACCGCTACACCATGGGCCGATCACCGCAAGGGTAAAGGCATGTCAAAATCCATCATAAAACGTTGCGAGGCCATGGGCCTGCGCATGACCGGACAGCGCCGCATCATCGCGCAGGTGATTGAGGATGCTGACGATCACCCCGATGTGGAAGAGTTGTTCACCCGCGCCTCTGCATTGGACGCGGCAATTTCGATTGCCACCGTGTACCGCACGGTCAAACTGTTTGAAGAAGCGGGCATCCTGGACAAGCTGGAGTTTGGCGACGGACGCGCGCGTTATGAGGATGCGGAGCGTGATCATCACGACCACCTGATCGACATGCATTCTGGTGAAGTCATTGAATTTGTCGATGCCGAGATTGAGGCGCTGCAAGAACGGATTGCGCAAAAGCTCGGGTATGAATTGCGCGGCCATCGGTTGGAATTGTATGGCGTGCCGATTAAAAAATAGCCGCTCAGATTAGCCTGAAATGCCCCGTCCCGTGCGCGACAGCATCCATGGCAACAGCACGCTCAGCACCAGCAACCGCGCGATGTGACAGGCCGCGACAAAGCCCGGCACCACCCCCAGTACCGCACCAATCGCGATCATGGTTTCCAGGCCACCGGGCGCAAACGCGACAAGCACATGCTCAATCCGCATCCCAAGGGCCCAAGCCACAGGCGCTGCGCCCAAACCCGCAAGGCCTACGGCGACAAGTGTGATTGTGAGCCCCGCCGCCAAACCGCCAAGGAAGCGTGCGGGCGTCACGCCGGAAAAACGGGTACCGATCAGGGATCCCAACACCAGATAGGCCGGCAGGATCAACCATTGCGGCACCACCTCCGGCACGACTTCAGTCAGATGCGCCAGTGCCGAGACGATCATCGCGCCCATCAGCAAAGGTGCCGGCACCGAGACCCTTTGCAACAAAAGGCCAAGCGCCACTGCCAAAATGACCATGATCGTGACAGTAATGAGATTCATCGCCGCGCCTTGCGGCGCGATATTGCCCGACAATTCGACCCCCATCGCCACGGTCACAAACGGCACCACCAGTGTCAGCGCCAGCAAGCGCACCGATTGCGTGATCGAAATGCGCGCCACATCTGATCCGGTATCGCTGGCCATGGCGATCACAAAGCTCAAATGCCCCGGCGCGGACGCCAACAGCGCCGAGCGTGCGTCAAAGTCAAAGAACCGCACCAGCAGCATCCGGCAAATCACCATGATCAGCCAGATAATCACCGCCATGAAAATAAATGCCAATGGCCAGCGCAACATCGCACCCAATGCATCAGTATTAAAACCACCCCCCACCGCGAGCCCGATCACCACAAAACAGGCGTCACGCAGCCGCGGGTCAATTGTGGTGCGCAGTCCTGCAAGGCTCGACAGGCTGACAGCCACGACGGGGCCAAGCAACATGAAAACCGGCATCGACAACAGCCAGCCCAGCACGGCACCAACGGCGCCAACTGAAATGGTCAGCAAGGTATCGCGCGGTGAAAGGGATATGTTTGGCCATCTCATGTCGCCTTGCTATCATTCGATCAGGCGCATCGCCAGCACCCCCTTGCCCTTACCGTGCAAAACCTTCATGGCCATTTTATCCATTTAATTTCAAAGGCTCGGATCATGGACAATTTACGCGGTGCTGTTCTGATGGTCCTCGCCATGGCGGGTTTTGCCATTGAGGATATGTTCATCAAACTGCTGGCCGATGCTGTGTCTGTGGGTCAGATCCTGACCATGCTGGGTATTGGCGGATCGCTTGCCTTTGGCGCGATTGTGCTGGCCAAGGGTGAGGCTTTGTTCTCGCGCAACATGCTGTCGTTTCCAATTCTATTTCGGGGCTTGGGCGATCTGTTTGGTGCTTTGGCATTTGTTTCCGCAATTGTGCTGACTCCGATTTCCAGCGCTTCGGCGATTTTGCAGGCGACGCCATTGGCGGTGACATTGGGCGCTGCGATATTTCTACGTGAACCCGTCGGTTGGCGCAGGTGGACCGCCATCATCATCGGTCTGATTGGTGTCTTGCTGATCATTCGCCCCGGTCTGGACAGTTTCGAAGTGCTGTCACTCTTGGCCGTCTTTGCGGTCTTTGCCCTTGCCCTGCGCGACCTCGCCACGCGGCGCACCCCCGCCGCCATCACCACCATGCAGCTTAGCTTTCTGGGATTTGTGGTGATCATCCCGGCGGGGCTTCTGCTGATGGTTTTCACGGGCTCAAAACTTGTTGCCCTTAACGGCACCGAATGGGCTTATGTCACGTCGGCTCTGACCATCGGTCTGTTTGCCTACTATGCCATTGTCGCCGCGATGCGGATTGGCGACGTCGGCTTTGTCACGCCGTTTCGCTATGTACGGCTGGTCATCGCGCTGATCATCGGCGTGGCGGTGTTTGGCGAATCCCCCGATGCACTCACTTTGATTGGCGCAGCGATCATCGTGGCGTCCGGCATTTACACAATCCTGCGCGAACGCAAGATGCGTCACAGTGCCAAACCTGCCTTTTCAACTGTGCCCGCGCCCGTTAAAAGCCCCTAACCTCTTAGCCCAAAGGAAATTCCCATGAGCACGATCATCGACATTCACGCCCGCGAAATCCTCGACAGCCGGGGTAACCCAACGGTCGAAGTCGATGTGATCCTCGAAGACGGCACCATGGGCCGCGCCGCTGTGCCATCGGGTGCATCAACGGGCGCCTACGAAGCCGTCGAGCGCCGCGATGGCGACAAGGCGCGTTATCTGGGTAAGGGTGTTCTGGAAGCATGCGCTGCCGTGAATGGCGAAATCGCCGATGCGTTGGTGGGAATCGACGCGACAGAGCAGGTCGAAATCGATGGCATCATGATCGAGTTGGACGGCACAGATAATAAATCACGGCTTGGGGCCAACGCGATTTTGGGCGTGTCACTGGCGGCGGCAAAAGCGGCTGCAGATTACTGCACACAACCACTCTATCGTTACGTTGGAGGCACCTCGGCGCGGGTTTTGCCTGTGCCGATGATGAACATCATCAATGGTGGTGAACATGCGGACAACCCCATCGACATTCAGGAATTCATGATCATGCCGGTGGCTGCGGAAAATATCCGCGAGGCTGTGCGCATGGGTGCTGAAGTATTCCATACGCTGAAAAAAGAACTGTCGGCGGCAGGCCTGTCCACGGGGATCGGTGACGAAGGCGGCTTTGCGCCAAATATCTCATCCACCCGCGATGCGTTAGACTTTGTCCTGAAATCCATCGAAAAAGCCGGGTACAAGCCGGGCGAAGACATGTATCTGGCGATGGATTGCGCCGCCACGGAATACTACAAGAACGGCCGTTATGAGATGGCGGGAGAAGGCAAATCCCTGACGAGTGACGAGAATGTCGATTATCTGGCAGCGCTGGTTGCTGACTATCCAATCATCTCAATCGAAGACGGCATGTCTGAGGATGATTGGGACGGTTGGAAGGCATTGACCGACAAATTGGGTGATAAGATCCAGCTGGTCGGAGATGATTTGTTTGTCACCAATCCAGCCCGTCTGGCAGATGGCATCGCCCGCAAGTCAGCCAATTCAATGTTGGTAAAAGTAAATCAAATCGGTACGTTAACGGAGACACTTAAAGCTGTCGATATGGCACATCGTGCCGGATTTACCAATGTGATGTCGCACCGTTCTGGCGAGACTGAGGATGCCACCATTGCCGACCTTGCGGTCGCCACCAATTGCGGGCAAATCAAAACCGGATCTCTGGCCCGTTCGGATCGGTTGGCCAAGTATAATCAGTTGATCCGCATCGAAGAAATGTTGGGCGAAACAGCAGAATACGCCGGGCGTGCTATCCTGCGTGGCTGAGGCAGCACTCATTCGCGCCGCCACCACCGCCGCTGACATTGCGGCGGTATGTGATCTGTGTTGGGCCTACCGCGATTATCTGCTGCACAGCAGTGGCACGGATCGCGAAATCACAGAAACATTCTATCCGCAGGACAAGTATCAGACGTTGATGGATGGATTAGAGACCGAACATGCCCGCCCGCATGGGATCATTTTGCTGGCCGAACTGGACGGTGTATCGGTTGGCTGCGGCATGACCCACGCAATTGACCAAGAAACCTCTGAAATCAAACGTGTTTTTGTGACCGAGGCCGCACGTGGAAAGCGCATCGCTGACCGCCTATGTCGTGCCTTGATGGATCAGGCGCGCGCTGACGGATATTCCCGGATGGTACTCGATACATCTAAAACTCTGATCAGCGCACAGCGGCTTTATGAGCGTTTGGGCTTTAACAGACGTGGCCCATATCAACCAGTCCCGGATCATGCCCTGCCGCATCTGGTCTTTTATGAGGTCAACCTTTGACGCCCGATCAAATCATCGCACATCTTGATTTGGCCCCGCATCCAGAGGGCGGTCACTTCCGCCAAACCTGGGTTGCAACAAACGCGGGCCGTCCCACGGGCACCTGCATCTATTTCCTGCTCAAAGCCGGGGAGCGCAGTCATTGGCACCGTGTGGATGCGACGGAAATCTGGCTTTATCACGCCGGCGCGCCTTTGATTCTGTCGATGGCTGAAACCGACATCGGACCTGCCAAAGACCATCTGTTGACCCCCGATCTGAGCCAAGGTGCACCTCAGATCATCGTGCCGGAAAATCACTGGCAAGCGGCGCGCAGCACCGGTGACTATACATTGGTCAGCTGTACTGTATCGCCCGGTTTTACCTTTGATGGCTTCACACTTGCGTCGGCCGAAATGGATATCCCCAGATGAAAAATCGCATGATCCTCTATGCAGGCATCGCCTTGATTGTCGGTCTCTATGTCTATGATCGTAATACCAAAACCGAAGTTGTCTTGCCCGCATCCGTGATGGGTATCGAAATGCACATTGCAGACAAAGGCAGCGACATGTGGCACCTGACCGTTCGCATCGACGCAGACGATGTGGCACTAGAACCCCGTGCATCGCGCCCCGATATGGCAGTTGGTGACCGTGTCTGTGTCACCAAAGTTGTCCGAGAGGGGCAGCCGTCCGAATATCTGCTGGCACCCGGGGCCAGCTGCTAACGATCTGAAGGCATACTCACCGTGCCGCCGCCCACTGCGGCCCGCACGCCCGTGGTGCCGGGGCAAGAGGTCGGCAACCCGCGCGCCACACGCACGGCGAGATAAGCGAATGCCTGCGCCTCCAGCATGTCACCATCCAGCCCGATGTCTTCGACCGGGACCACCGGGCAATCGAGGCTGACCTGCAACATCTGCATCAACACCGGGTTCATCCGCCCGCCACCTGTCACAAAAACGCGGGTTGGTGCGCACGGGCAATGCTGCATCGCCTCGGCGACGCCAGCGGCGCACATCGCGGTCAAAGTGGCTGCCGCATCGGCATCAGACAACTCGCCCACCAGTGCCACCATTTCGGCAAAATCATTACGGTCCAATGACTTGGGTGGGATACGTGCGAAATACGGCTCTGCCAAAAACAACTCTAGCGCTCCCTGCTCAACCTCACCTTTGGCGGCCAACCTGCCGCCCTCATCAAAGGGTTGCCCTCGCCGTGCCTGCATCAGATCATTCAGCGGCGCATTTGCGGGCCCGGTATCAAACGCCAGCAACGCGCCTGCGTCCTGCGGATTCGTCATGTTCGGATCAACCCAGGTGAGGTTACCGACGCCACCCAGATTCAAAAACGCGACGGGCGCTTCAAGCCCCACGAACCGCGCACAGGCATGGTGGAAAAACGGCGCAAGCGGCGCGCCTTCGCCGCCAAACTCAACGTCGGCGCTGCGAAAATCCCAGACCACAGGTACGTTCAGTGTATCCGCCAAAGCCGCGCCATCACCGACTTGCAAAGTGCCTTGCGCCCGTGGCGCATGGGCCAGTGTCTGCCCGTGAAATCCGATCAGGTCGATGTCTTTGAACTCTGAAAGCACCTCCGTATGTGCCATCTCAATCACGCCCGCCGCCGCTTGAACCTCGGGTCCTGACCACCTGCCAAAACCGGCCGCAATCACGCTGCGTTCCTTGTCTGTATAGCGCCGATATGCCGTCGGCCCAAAGCCCGAAATATCGCGCCCATCCGTATGCAGAACCGCCGCATCCACGCCGTCCAACGACGTGCCCGACATCGCGCCCAAGGCGGTGACAATCCCGGTCTTGCTGATGGCCCTGCTCATGTTCTTACTGGGCCTTTCCCTTTGATAGCGCAGCACCTATAGATTGCCCCGCAAACAAGGCCAAGGGCAAGCGTCATGACATATCACCCCAAGTCAGAATTCATTCGCATCATGATGGAACGCGGGTTTCTCGCGGATTGCACAGATTATCAGGGCTTGGATGAGGCGCTGCTGAAAGGTGGGCAGCCGGGATACATCGGTTTTGACGCCACGGCCAAATCTCTGCACGTCGGATCGCTGATACAGATCATGATGATGCGCTGGCTGCAAAAGACGGGCGGCAAGCCGATCACGTTGATGGGCGGTGGCACGACCAAAGTCGGTGATCCGTCGTTTCGCGCAGATGAGCGGCCACTGATTGGCCCGGAACAGATCGAAGACAACATCGCAGGTATCAAAAAGGTGTTCAGCGCCTATTTGACCTATGGTGATGGCGCGTCTGACGCGATGATGATCAACAACGCAGAATGGCTGGACGGGTTGAACTACCTTGATTTCCTGCGCGATATTGGGCGGCATTTTTCGATCAACCGAATGTTGTCGTTTGAAAGCGTCAAATCGCGGCTCGACCGTGAGCAATCTTTGTCATTCCTCGAATTCAATTACATGATCTTGCAAGCCTATGATTTCATGGAGCTTCACCGCCGTTATGGCTGCATCCTGCAAATGGGGGGCAGCGATCAGTGGGGCAATATCGTCAACGGTATTGATTTGACCCGGCGGGTGATTGATGGCGAAGTCTATGGCCTGACCTCACCACTGTTGACCACCTCGGATGGCAAAAAAATGGGCAAGTCACAGTCCGGTGCGATCTGGTTGAACCCTGATATGCTGTCGCCCTATGAATTCTGGCAATTCTGGCGCAACACCACCGATGCGGATGTTGGGCGTTTTCTGAAGCTCTATACCGAGCTGCCCGTGGATGAATGTGACCGTCTGGGCGCGCTGGAAGGGTCCGAGATCAATGAGGCTAAGGTGCGGTTAGCCAACGAGGTTACGACCCTTTTGCACGGGGCGCAGGCGGCGCAGGCGGCCGAAGCCACGGCGCGCGAGGTCTTTGAAAAGGGTGGCGTTGGGGATGACCTGCCGACGCTGACGCTAAGTGCTGGGGATGTCGGTGATGGTATCTCAATCGTGCAGTTGATCGTCAAATCCGGGCTGGCCGGGTCGGGCAAGGAAGCCAAGCGGCTGATCGCCGAGAATGGTGCGCGGTTGAATGATGAACCGTTGAACGATGCCGGATTGATGATCACTGCGGATATGCTGGCCACACCGATCAAGCTGAGTGCGGGCAAGAAGCGCCATGCATTGGTGCAAATGAGCTGATACGCGGTACGATTTAACCCCAAATTTACCAACATGGGCGCATTCTCGCGCCCATGTTTGATACGGGGCACGGCCCAGATACCCCCCTGATGCAAGACCCCGCCTTTGCGGCAGCGTTGCGCCGATGTGGTCAATTCCCGGTGACGCTCCCTTCGGGCCTTATGCTATTGCACCGTCGCGTTCTGGACGCACCTATAATGATGTTGCCCCGGGCTGCGCCACCTGCTGATCTGGACGCGCAATTGCGCGCGCAAAACCTACACCGTATTCCGCTGATCCTATCGCCAGAACGGCCCTGCACCCTGCCCCGAGCATTAGAGCTGCGCAGCCCTCAAATGATTGCGCAGCTTGATCTGCATCCCGAAATGGCAACCGCTCGGGCGGCATTGCACCCTAAATGGCGCAATCAGCTTCGGCGCGCAGAGGCGGCAGGGCTGCGTGTGAGCCATTGTCCTTTGCCAGCCGATCCCAATCATCCGCTGTTACACTCAGAAGCCGCCCAAGCCCTAAAGCGTGGATACACAAACTGGCCCGTTCCGCTCACTGTGGCATTTGCAAGTATCACACCAAGTCAAACCCGGCTTTTTGTTGCCCATCTTAATGGTAGCCCCATCGCGCACATGCTGTTCCTGCGTCACAGGGCGCGCGCAACTTATCATATTGGGCATATCACCCAGATCGGTAAGGTAAATTGCGCGCATAACCTATTGTTTTGGCAGGCATCTAGGTGGCTCGCCACGCAAGGCCATAGGTCTCTTGATCTGGGAGTGATCGACCCACGCACTCCCGGTTTGAACCGATTTAAACTACGCACAGGGGCAATGGTGGAAAAAACAGGCGGTACATGGCTGCGTTGGTGTCCTCTTGCGCGAAGCGGTCGCCCGTGATTATCTGAACACATGTTCATATCGGGGGCTTATCCATGAAACTTGACACCACATCAGCCATCATTACCGGCGGTGCCTCTGGCCTTGGCGAAGCCACCGCGCGGCATTTTGCTGCACAGGGCGCACAGGTCACGTTGCTGGACCGTGACGCTGAACGCGGGCCGGAAGTTGCAAATGACATCGGTGGGTCTTTTATACAAACCGATGTCACAGATGAGGCTTCGGTTCAGGCTGCGGTGGGTTTCGCCCTTGAAAAGATGGGAAAAATTAACGCGACAGTGAATTGTGCCGGGATCGCCTATGGCATCAAGACCATTGGCCGTGATGGCCCGCATCCGTTGGATGCTTTCCAGCGCACAATTGATATTAATCTGGTGGGCAGCTTTAACGTCGCCCGCCTTGGCGCTGAGGCAATGGCGCGGAACGAACCGGAGCCTGATGGAGCGCGCGGTGTGATCATCAACACAGCCTCCATCGCCGCCTTTGATGGGCAAAAGGGTCAAGCTGCCTATGCCGCATCAAAGGGCGGCGTGGTGGGTATGACCCTACCGATGGCGCGCGATTTGGCCAAGGATGGCATTCGGGTGATGACCATTGCACCGGGGATATTCATGACTCCGATGCTGGCGGGGTTGCCTGAGGATGTGCAGGCATCACTTGCCGCAGATGTGCCAAATCCGGCCCGATTGGGTGATCCGTCGGAATATGCGCGTCTGGCGGGTTTCATCGTCGAAATGGGCTATCTCAATGGCGAAGTGATCCGCATTGATGGCGCGTTGCGGATGCGTTGACGTCGCAGGTGGCTGAGTTTGAAAAAATGGCGGCGGGCGAATGGTATAGTTGCCTTGACCCACAGCTAGAGGCACTGCGCATGACAGCGCGGCGCGCGGTGCTTACCCATAACTCTTTGCCACCCGAAAATCGTCAGGGTTTGAGCGCGCCACTGTCAGCACTATTTGCACAGCACGGCCATGAATGCATGATCGAGGCCCCGTTTCACTGCTCTTATGGGTTCAATATTCACCTTGGTGACGCGGTGTATCTGAATGCGGGCTGTATTATCCTTGATTCAGCGCCAGTCAGGATCGGCAGCGGCACCATGATCGGTCCCAGTGCGCAAATTTTATGTGCCGAGCATCACAAAGACCGCAGCAAGCGCAAAGCAGGCATTGAAATTGCCAAACCTGTCACGCTCGGCGCGGATGTCTGGATTGGTGCGGGGGCCATTATCATGCCGGGTGTTACTATTGGTGATGCGGCGATCATTGGTGCCGGGGCCGTTGTGACGCGTGATGTGGCCGCAGGCGACACTGTGGTCGGCGTCCCCGCTGC
>JBPOFE010000086.1:0-14736 GCA_051252035.1 Sulfitobacter sp. | reverse complement strand
TGGTCCAACGCGGTGGACAGGTCTTGGGCGCGGGTCCAATGGTTGAAGGCTGTGTCAAAGTTCAAATCAAAGGTCGTGCTGCTTGGGTGGTTTACGGCCACAACGATTGCGCCCTTTGAAACCAACCCCGCACCGAGCCACGCCATCCGAGCGTAGTTGCCACCCCATCCGTGTGAGAGAAGAACGACCGGGTGGCGCCCAGGCACAGGCGTGGCGTTTTGGGCAACAGCTGTGCCATAGAATACAGCATTTTCGGCAAACAGAGTGTGTTGCTGGCCCACGGTAGGGAACATGACAGCCATCTGCATATCATGATCGTGATGGGGCGCGGCAATCGTAAGTTCGACGAGACCAATATTCTGTGCGGCGATTTCAGTGCTGGCCGAAAGGATCAAGGCGAGGGTAGGGAGCGTGAGTTTCATGTCGTGCCTTTTTTGCAGGGGTTTTGAATGCTGACCTACATTCAGGCGCTGCCGGGATTTTATACGACCTGAATCCGGATTAAGGTCGCGCAGATCAGGATTTAGGTCCTATGAGCTAAGAAAACGGATCCCCACCTGATGCCAGTTCTGCCGATACCCATGATTACCGCCTTGCTGCTTTTCGGTTTTCTTTTGCATCGCATTCTGACCCGCAAGACGCATCCCGTACTATTGGTCCTGATCGGATGCTGCGCGGTGCAAAGTGCTGTGATCGCGCTCGTACAATATTACGGCATGACAGGTCTGAGGGTCGTTCAACCCCTTCTTCCAACCGCAATCCCTGCGGTCGTGTGGCTGGCCTTTCGCCAAGCGTCGGAGGGCTATCTGCGCAGGCAGGAAATTTACTTTCACGCGGTAGGACCTGTCCTAGCTATAATTTTTCTGGCGACCCGGCCCGAAACTCTGGACCTGCTGATTCCGATACTTTTTGCAGTATACGGTATCGCAATGGTGTTTGTGCTCTGGCGTGGCGAAGACAGCCTGCCTCATAGCCGCTTGGAAAACGGGCGCATTACCGTCTTGGTTTGGCGTGTTCTGGCCATCGCGTTGATCGCCTCTGCAGCAAGCGACATATTCATAGCGGTTCGTCTTGCATCGGGAGATACAAAGGTGCTGCTCTGGCTGCCAAGCCTGCTTTCGTCGACTACGCTGCTTGTTCTGGGGGCGCTCAGCCTATCGCATGCCATTGAAAGCCAAGGCACTGGCTCTGATCCCCGCGGTGCGTATTCCACGCAAGATAAAGAACGCGATACCGCGATTGTCGAAAAGCTCGAGGTATATATGGAGACAAATAAGCCATATCTCGATCCCGACCTCACACTGGTTCGGTTAGCGCGGAAATTACAGGTCCCCGAAAAGCAGCTTTCAAGCGCGATTAATAAAGGCAAAGGTGAGAATGTGTCTCGCTACGTTAACAGGCACCGGATATTTCATGCATGCGCTGTAATGCAGGATGGGAAATCGGTGACCGAAGCGATGCTGACCAGCGGATTTAATACAAAGTCGAACTTCAATCGTGAGTTCTTAAGGGTGATGGGCATCAATCCACGCCACTGGCTGAGGTCAATTGAGGGAATGTCAGATCACCCGAATAAAATCTAGTAGTTCTCAGTAAACGAGGTGCTTTCCATCTCTAGCCACAAGGTGCCGAACACGCGGCATCAGGGAACATTGTTGATCCAGTCCGCCAGTGTTTTGAGAATGTCACCTGCGAAAGCATCACGGCCAGCCAGAACGAACCTTACCTGCCTTAAGAGGGGCCATTGATTGGGGAGTTGATAGTTGTATCGATCCGCGGACAGCAGTGCGTGCGTGGCATTTGGGACGATGTGGAATTGACTGTGAGGGTGCACGCCATCAAGCTGTGACCGATAGACAGACACTGTATTCTGTGGGTCCGCGTTCAGATCTTTCGCACCAGAAAGCACTAATACCGGCAGGGTCAGTCCGGCGATGTTGCTGTGCGCATCTGCTCGATAATTCAGGCTGGCAAAATTAAATCTGTCCTCGGAGAGGATACGGTTCTCTGGTTGTCCAGCGGCATATTCCGCGGCGAGATACTCTTCGTACGTCGTGTCTCCTCCGAACAAGTCGCGGTTCGCGGCCGCTTGTCGTGCCAGTTCTATCTTGATCTCGCGCGGCGTTTTGCCTTCCTGCTGCATCCGGATGGTTGCATAGTATTGGCCTTGCGCCTGCCAGTTGATCGCACCGCCCAGCAGGATCAGGAAAGACACATCGTCGGTCATCGCAGGCACACGTGGTAGGACCCAGCCCGCCTGCGAAAAGCCCAGCAGGCCGATGGGCTGTTGCTCGTAACCCGCCACCTGTCGCACCGCCGCTAGTGCCGCGACGGTTTCGTCTGCGCGGTCCTCCATGGATTGATGCAGCCAGTTGCCAGTAGAGGCGCCAACGCCGGGTTTGTCCCAGCTGAAAACCGAAATGCCAGCATCAAGGAGCGTGTTAACTAGCGGTAAGTAGCCGCTGTCAGACCAACGGTCCTGCGGCCCGTCGCCATGGACCAGCAAAACGATAGGACCGTTGGTGGGCGCGATGATCAGCGTTCCTTCGAGTTCGTTGCCGCCTTGAGAGAATGAGAAAGCCCGTCGGTCGGCCTGCGGCAATTCAAAGTCGGAAATACGTGAAAACAATAGGACCAGTCCGATGCCGATTAGAGCCACGGCTGAAAGGCCAGCGACAATGAAGAACAGGCGGCGCATATCAATCGTTCTCCGGTGTTAATGCGTTGCGTACGAAAGATATCAGGGCTTGCGTTTCTTGTTTGCGCGGCTTCCTTCCGGTCAGACCCACCCGCAGCGCAAAGCCCTCTATGGTATCAAGGATTAAACCAGCAATTTCGTCCGCCTGGGCTCGGTTCTGTCCGTGCTCGACAATCGCCGGCGCCAGCGTGTCTATAAGCATCGCGCGATTGCCGCTGAACAGGTTTTCGATTGCTGGGTTGCGCAAGGCCTCCGATGTAATCTCGATTGTCAGGACCGCCGAGACCGGGTCGGCGCAATAGGTGAAATAGCTCTTGGTGAACCTGTCAATTGCTTCCCGCGCGTCGGCACATTCGGCGACCTGCGCGACTACCCCGGCCAGGCCCGCTGTCTCGATCTGCGCGATTTCGGCAATCAGATCATCACGGCCCGGAAAGTGATTGTAGAGGTTCCCGACGCTTACCCCCGCCTTTTTTGCGATATCGCGCATGCTTGTTCTGGCGATACCCTGATCGACGAAACAGGTAATCGCCCTTTCGACCAGAAGTGCGCGCCGCGCGCGCGTGGTTTCGTCCCGATTGGTCCGTTCCGGCCTGTTGTCTTCCATATTGACCCCATCGTTTGAATCTGTACATCGTATCTCAATGAACGAACGTTCAGCGAATCACTATCACGAGTAAGAGACAATGAAAATGCATAAATATGGCGACCTTGGTTTCTCTGGCATTCGCCTATTCGCCCTGGGAGGCCCCTTATGACCGTCGAGACTCTCATCAACCTTTTCGAAACTTCATCCCTGCTGTCGATCATCGGCACGATATTCTTGATAAATCTCGCTCTCACCTCGGGCGAGGTGATCCTCGATCTGGTGACTCACAAGGAACGGCGATGGAAAGATACGGCTGCCAATTGTGCGATCTTCGCCGTCGGTCAGGTTCTGGAGGGAACCGTCTTTGCCTCCGTCGGCTTCATCGGCTTGTTGCCTGTCTACTGGCTGGTTCCATGGGAAATACCGATGCTGTGGTGGACATGGATACTGGCATTCGTGGCGGCGGACTTCACCTACTATTGGCTGCACCGGATAGAACACGAGCGTCGCATTCTCTGGGCGAGCCACTCCGTCCACCATTCCTCGGAAGACTATAATCTAACGGTCGGCTTCCGGCTTAGCTGGGTGGAGGGCCTGTTCGAGTGGATATTCCTGATCCCCATGATCCTACTTGGCTTCAACCCGTTTCAGGCCGTGATTGGCCTCATCCTCGTGGCCCAGTATCAACACTGGATTCATACCGAACGGGTCGGCAAATTGGGCTGGATGGACGAGGTATTCAACACTCCTTCCGTCCACCGAGTCCATCACGGATCGAACCGAAAATATCTCGACAAGAACTATGGAGGCGTCCTAATCCTTTGGGACAAGCTGTTTGGTACTTTTCAGCGCGAGGAAGATACCGTCGTCTATGGCCTCACTGAAAATATCGAAAGCAACAATCCGGTCACCATCAACTTCATCGAGTATCGCAATATTCTGCGGGACTTGCGTCGATGCCGAACATGGGGGGATCGGCTGGGCATCTGCTTTGGACGGTTGTCTTGGCGTCCGGGGTATTTCAAGTCGGACGATCGGTAATGGATGACGGTTGTGCTTTTCTTTCACCTGCAGAACACCATTAGTGGCACGGCGAATTGAAAGGAGACTTTCGCGCAACTGAAGCATACTGGCTGACCTACGCCCAAGACAATTCCCAGCGCTTGATATCTCTCTTCAGAAAGGCTCGATATGATCCGCTGACAGGGCGTAGGCGATATCAGCCAATTGTGTAGAAGTCGATGCTGTACCAAACATACCGATGACATTCACCGCCTCGAACAAGCCTGCGCTTTCGTAAGGTTTCCGGGTCGTGACAAAGACGAGTTGGTTGGCCGGTGGGGGCGGGACATGGACGCAAGCCCCGACAAATGGCACAAGTATAAAGGCTGTGACACCCGTTCCGGAATAGTCAATTGGCACGATGAAGCCCGGAAGTCGCACGATTTCGCCATTCCAATCCGTGCGCACGCCTCGCGATGGTGGTTGCTGGCTGGCAAGGTTGGGGCCATCGTGGTTAATCAATCCTTGAAGGCTTGGCGGTATCGCCACTTGACCCTCGGGCACCAGATCTGTCCAATTGAGATCGATATAATCCTCGGCAAATGCGTCAGATGGCGCGACCGTCAATGCCGCAACGGTGGCCAAGATCGTGCGTCGATCAAATAGACGCGTTACCATTGGTAGGTTTCGATCTTATCTGCGGTCAGCGCGTATCCGATTTCTGCAATCGTCGTCGACTGTAGCTCGTGTCGCATGTGGCCCGTGACCCATACTGGGTCCCAAAGTTTGTCGCTTGGCCATGGCTTCTTGCTGTCCACAAAAACCAGTTGGTTGGCCGGGGGGGGTGGCGTGTGGATACACGCACCAACATAAGGCACCATGATAAAACTGGTCACACCTGCCGTGGACATATCAATGGGCAGAACATAGCCGGGCATTTTGATATAGGCACCGTGTAGTTTCTTGTTCAGCTTGGTCGCATTGTCATCAAATTGCGGTAGCCATCGGTCATTCGCCTCATCAACCTCACCGGGTCCGATGATTTCGCTGTAAGGAATGCCTGGTGGAATGAGGTCTTCCCATCCAATGGTTCGAGGCGTTGCCGCAGAACTCGCATGCGGAAGAGTGGTGAACGCAGCAGCGGTTGTCATCAATGTACGTCGGGAGAGTCTCGTCATGTCAAACCCCTCTACTATATTTTGACCATCATACCATCGGCCAGTGACATACGATAGGCCCGCACCGCGGGCACCATGCTCACAATCGCGCCAGCAGCAATCACGCTCAGGATAACCCAAATCTCGCGTAGCGAAGGCGGCTCAATCGGTAACCATAGGCCAAAGGCCGCGTCCAGCATCGGTTGTGCCACGACAAGACCAAGGTAGAGCAGCGCAAGTCCGAGCACGGCACCCGCCGCCGCCATCACTGCGGCTTCCAATACCAATAGGCTTAGGATCACGCGGGGGCGCGCACCCATCGCGCGAAAGATTGCCATTTCGCGCCGCCGTTCGTTCAGGCTGGAAAAGATCGTGGCCATCATCCCGATAAGCGCGGTTACCACCACCATTGCTGAGACCGCGATCAAAGCCGTCTCAGCAATGCCCACGATCTGCCACAACTCTTGCAAGGCAACGCCGGGCAAGATTGCCAGCAGAGGCTCTTGCGGGTATTCATTGATGCTGCGTTGCAGACCAAACACCTGCAGGCGGCTTTTCACGCCAATTAGAGCGGCGGTCACAGCCTTTGGTTCAAGGTCCATTTGGCGGATCACATCCGCAGACGTCGATTGCCCGGGTATCTTAGCCCCGCTTTGCCAATCCACATGAATGGCCTCAATGGCTTGCAGACTCACAATTACGGTGCGATCGACGGGCGTTCCGGTTTTTTCGATGATGCCTGAGACGCGAAAGGGCTGGTTATCATGTTCAATGAACGACGCAAGCCCATGCGCCAC
This sequence comes from Sulfitobacter sp., assembly GCA_051252035.1. GTDB lineage: Bacteria > Pseudomonadota > Alphaproteobacteria > Rhodobacterales > Rhodobacteraceae > Sulfitobacter. The sequence continues at coordinate 8,493 of JBPOFE010000086.1, read as the reverse complement.
AACAATGGGGTCGCCGATTTCATAGCCCAGTGTCGCGGCCACATCCGCGCCGATAACGGCGTCAAAGACATCCTCCATCACGGCCCCGTCCGCGATGGAAAGCGATTGCCCGGCGCGATATTTATACCGTTCAAAAAATGCTTTTGTGGTGCCCATCACCCGAAACTGTCGATGACTGTCACCAAGTGAAATGGGCACGATCCAGTCAACTTCTGGGCGTGACGCGATGTCTTGGTAACTTTGCCACGTTAGATTGTTCGTTGCATTCCCGATGCGGAATACCGAGTACAGCAGAAGTTGCACCGACCCAGACCGCGCGCCGACAATCAGGTCTGTGCCCGAAATGGTATCCGCAAAGCTAGCCTTTGCCCCCGTGCGTACCTTTTCGACCCCCAGAAACAACGCAACTGACAAAGCAATTGCAAGGATCGTCATGCTGACGGTCAGCGCGCGGGCCATTAACGACGCCAGAGCAAGTCGCAGGATCATGCGACATCCTCCACAGGTTTGGTAATGTCAGACATCTGTACGACACGGTCGAAATGCGCGGCCAATCGCGCATCATGGCTTACCATCAAAAGCGCGCTGTCAGAAGCGGCAGTCTGCGCGAACAGCAGCTTCAGGAAAGTGGCTTGTGTTCCTGCATCGAGGGCCGAGGTGGGCTCATCCGCGATGATCAGCGGTGGTGCGCCAATCAGGGCGCGCGCGGCCGCGACACGCTGTTGCTGGCCAACACTGAGCGTTCCGGCATGTGATGAGATGGTATCCTGGGGCAGACCCAGATTTAAACAAAGCGTTTTGGCGGCCTCATGGGGGGCTGGCACACGGGCACTGCGGGACGGGGCGAAACGCAGCGGTAGTAGGATATTGTCCAGTACACTTGCATAGGGCAGCAGGTTGAATTGCTGAAAGATCAACCCGATCTGTTCTGCGCGAAACCTGTCGCGTTTGCCTGCTGAGAGCGACGCGATGTCCGTACCATCAACAGCGACCGTTCCTGCCCCAGCCGTGATCGTGCCGCATATCAACGACAACAGTGTCGACTTGCCTGATCCGCTTGCACCCAACAGCAAAACGCTTTCGGATCGTGCGACTGAGAAGTCTGGGATGTCCAGTGCAAAGGATGCCCGACCCGGCCAGCGGTATCGGACGTCCCTTAGCGCCAATATGGGCATGTCTGAAACCACGTCGCCGGGCGTTTCAAAACATGTCGCGCAGATCAAGTGTCGGCGCGTCACGTTCCACTTCAAAAGCGGTGGCACCTTGATCGGTGATCACCTGTACCTCAAGCTCCAGAGCGTTTGGAAAGGTGTCGAAATAGGCAAACGTAATTAGCGTCGCTTCGGCAGGATCTGCACAGTTTAATAGGTATTCGGCATGAAATTCCGTATGACCAGCTTCTTCTGTATGGTCCTCATGCGCGTGATCCTCGTCACCGGGCCCGTTGTCCGCGTGTTCTTCGTGGTCGTGCGCTTCATCGCCGTGGTCAGCATGATCTTCATGCTCCTCTTCGCTTTCAAGCGACGCGCTGGCTTGCACGACACTGCATCCGGCGGATGCAGGCAGGGCAAATAGGTCAAGGGGCCGTGCAAGAGTGGCCACGGCGGCATCAACTGCTGCGCGGTCCTCAGCGCTTTCAGCGACATATTCAAAACCAACGACATCGGCGCCCGGCGCATGTAATTCAATCGCAATTTGTTTGCCGTCAAAGGCGATATCCAGCTGTCCCACACCGTGTTCATGGGCGTCCAATTGCCTGCTTTCTTCAGCGGCCGCTGTTCCGGAAGCAAGAATGGCAAGAGCAGCGGAAACGGGTTTTATCATTGTATTAATCCTTTATGGTTTTACAGGGATTACGTCGTGCAGCTTTGACAGCGACCATGAATTTCAACGATGTGGCGGGTGGCATGAAAGGCTGATTTCGCTGAGAGTGCTTTGAGTTTTGGTAGAATTGGTGTTCCGTCGTGTTCCTCGACCGTGCCACATTCCTCGCAAACCGCGAGCACTGGAACCGCTGTTTCGTGATCGCATCGGCAGGGGACGAACGCTTTGATTGATTCCAGTTTGTGCGCCAAACCTTGATCCGTAAGTGCCGCCAATGTGCGATAGATCGTTGGGGCCGCGAGGCCGGGTTCACCAAGTTTCAACTGGTCTAGTATGGCATAGGCCGTCATAGGTTTGTCGTGGCTCTCCAACACCTTCAAGACATCTGACTGCCGCGTTGCTGCCTGCTTGCGCATGGGGGTGTAATCCTTTGGGCCGACTCGTTTGTTACTTTATAAAGTAATATTGTGAGCAACTGAAATGTCCAGCCCTCATTGTAATCATAAACCCCTATGGTTTCAAATGGGTCGCCGTCTGAGCAACCAGACAAAGAACACACCACCGATTAACCCCGTGACGATGCCGATGGGCAGATCGTCAGGTGCCATAATTGTGCGGGCGATGATGTCGGACCACAACAGATAAATTGCGCCGAACAAGGCAGATGCGGGCAATACGCGGGTGTAATCCCCCCCGACAAGCAGGCGCACGATATGCGGCACCATCAAGCCGACAAACCCGATGATCCCTGAGAACGCGACCATCACACCGGTGATCAGGGCGCCCGTCACAAAAACCATTAACCTGAACCGCGCCACCGCAATGCCAAGCGTTGCAGCGGTTTCATCCCCAATGGTCATCGCGTTCAGGTCGCGCGCCTTGAGCCAAAGATAGGCACCAAAGACAACCAATATGGCAAGCGGATAGATTAACTGCCCCCATTGGGCGAGCCCTAGTCCACCAAGCATCCAGAACACCACCGTATGTGTCGCGCGCGGGTCGCCCAGAAAGATCAGCGTATTGGCCAGCGACATGACAATGAATGAGACTGCAACCCCCGCTAAAATCAAACGATCCGCGCTTGTGGCAGCGGCAAATTGCGACACAGCCAGCACCACAAGTGTTGCACCAAGCGCACCCAAAAAAGCAAACAGCGGCACCGTCAAAAGCCCCAGAAACATGCCCGTATGTAGCAGTGCAAGAATGGCCCCAAAGGCGCCCCCCGCGGATATGCCCAGCAAATGCGGATCGGCCAAAGGATTACGTGTCACCGCCTGAAGACTGCCGCCAACCATCGCCAGCCCTGCACCCACAAGGCAGGCTAAAAGCGCGCGGGGAAATCGGATATCCCAGACGATGGCCTCGCGCCCGGCTGACCAGTGGGGTGTGATGGTGTCTGAAGACACCTTATTGATCAATATCCCCCAAACGGTTGAAAGCGGTACGGCGATGGCCCCAACGCTGACAGCGACAGAAATAGACAAAAGTAGCAGGATAGCCCCACCTGCGATCACAAACCGAAAACTGGCTTTGCGGTCGCTCGCTGGTTTCGTCGTCATTCTATTTGTCCCGGAACGCTGCAGCGAGGCTCTTGACGGCTTCGATGTTGCGCGGCCCCGGCGTGGCCTCGACGTATTCAAGTGTCACGAAACGGTCGTGCTTAACGGCGTCAATATCTGCAAAAGCTGGATTCGACATCAAAAAGCCGCGCTTTTCCTCGGCGGTTACTTCGCCATAATTGACGATCACGATGATCTCCGGATTACGCTCGACCACGACCTCCCAACCCACGGTGGCCCAGCTTTTTTCCAGAGCGTTCATGATATTGACGCCACCTGCTGCCTCGATCAGCGCGTTCGGCATCGCATAGCGGCCCGCCGTAAATGGCACATCTTCGCCGCTGTCATAGACAAAGACACGCGGTGCGTCGGGCAGGGGGGTAAGATTGGCGGTAAACAGTTCCAGATCAGCGCGGTAGTCGGCCACCAGTTCATTGGCTTTATCCGAGACATCAAAGATCTTGCCCAAATTCAAAATGTCGTTGTACATATCGTCCATGCTGGACGCAGCTTTTTCGCCGATATGAATGCAACTTTCGGTGAGCTCATAAACCTTGATACCAAATGGCTCGAGTGTCTCGGGCGTGACCTCTCCGCCGACCTTCATACCATAGTTCCAACCTGCAAAGAAAAAGTCAGCATCCGCGCCGATCAGCACTTCCTTGCTGGGATATTTTGAGGATAATTCGGGAAGCTCTTCAATACCAGCCGTCATGGTTTCGTCCAGCGTTTTCCAGCCTGAAATTCCAGTATATCCGACCATACGGTCGGCAAGGCCCAGAACCAGCATCATTTCAGTCAGGTTTACGTCGTTCGACACCGCAGCAGTTGGGGGTGTATCAAAAACAACATCGCGGTCACAGCTTTGCACTTTGGTCTGCGCAATGGCACCTGTTGCCATCATTGCCAGAACGGCGCCGCATGTGAGTGCAGCATAGAGTTTTTTCATGCCGAAGTCCTTAGTTTGGGAGTTTGAAAGAAAGATGTTGAGTTTGACTGGCGCTCAGGGTTTCTCGGTGCGCCGCAACGCGGAAGGTTTGTGAAACACGCGCCTCGCTCAGCACCTCGTCTGGCGGGCCGACTCCTTTGCAATGACCGTTCTCCAATAGTAGCACCACATCGCAGACCTCTGCCGCCATGTTCAGATCGTGCAAGGACACCACGATTGTCAGGCCAAGGGTGCGGATCAGCGATAGAATTTCAAGTTGATGGCGGATGTCGAGGTGGTTGGTTGGTTCGTCCATCACCAGAACCTGCGGCTGTTGCGCCAGCGCGCGCGCCACCATAACCCGTTGACGTTCCCCACCCGACAGCGTGCCTACATCCCTGTGAGCCAATTTTTCTAGATCCATGCGCTTAATAGCGGCACTGATAATTTCTGCATCCTGCGCACCAGACCCTGACACCCCAGAACGGTGCGGGGTGCGCCCAAGCGTGATGATCTCATGTACTGTCAGTCCGAATGCGCCAGGTTGCTCTTGTAGTACCGCCGCGACCTTGCGGGCAGCGGCCCGGTGTGAAAGCGCCCAGATGTCCTCGCCCTCGACAAGGATACGGCCTGAAGTCGGCTGCTGATGGTGATAGATCATGCGCAGCAATGTGGATTTGCCAGCACCGTTCGGGCCGACCACCCCCATCACCTGTCCGGGTTCAAGCTGAAAGCTGACAGGGTGGAGGATTCGTGGCAGTGACTTTTTCGGGGTCCAGCTGATATCTTCAGCGACAAGACTTGCAGCAGTCAAGACAGCCGAACTTTTCTGTTTTCTACGGCAAGCATCATCGCAGGGATCCGGGCCAAGGCATCTGTACGCGACGTGACGGGCATATTACCAGAGCCGCACCAGCCATCCTCAAGGTTTGCATATTGCCGCGCAAACGCCAGAAGTTCGTCGATATTTTCATCGGGTGCTATATCTCCGAAAAGATAGGTTGCCTTGTTTGTACCGTGATAAGCGACCGTACAGGGATAATCGCAGCCAGCCATGCAAGCGGTGCCGGAAATCTCAAAATCATCAGTGATCGAGCCACCTGCCGCATCTATCGCCATGCGCAGTTTTTGGATCAACTCATAGCCGGGTCGGCAGGTGCCGCCCTTGTGCTTACAAGACGTGCAAATAGTAATTTGGTGCTTGGTTTCGTCCATGTCGCCCTCCGCGATAGTGCGGGGCAAAGGACAGATAGGTTTTCAGACGGATTGAACCGAAGCGTCATCATATCACCCTGTCCGGACACCCCGCCCGGGTTGAAGTTACATCTTGGATGGCAGGTTTCCTGACTTGCGGGTTGTCGCTTGCCCGAACCTTCCCAAACGCGCTGCGTTCAGTGGTGTTCAACGGGGTCGCTCGCCGCTCACAGTTGCGGGGGCAGTCACGGATTTGGTGCCTTTCGGCGCGTCCTCACCGTATTCCCTTTTCATTCCGAAAGCGCATATGTCTTTCAAAAACCATCCACGGTGACCTCGGGCATTATCTCTTGTTCGTCAAGAAATTAATTACCGTTACGGGCCGCACGCTCGCAGTGTGCCTTGTTTTTAGCGGATCATTTGTGAATCCACCGCAGTAGGGACGAATTCTGATAATGAAAATTATGTAATATTATAATTCAAAAATACATGTAATTTCGAGATTTTGCTATCATTTCGAAAATTCGACATCTATCATAGCTGTGATCCACAGTGGGCTGATCATACTTATGACCCAAGACAACGATATCTATGAAGCGCTGCACCAAGGGCTAATCACCAACAGGTATCCGCACGGATCTAAGCTGCGCGCTGAGCAGTTGCGTGATGCGTTGGGTTGTTCGGCCAGTACGGTGCGCGAGGTGCTTTTTCGCTTGGCGACCGTGGGTCTTGTTACATTTCAGGAACAGCGCGGGTTTCGGGTGCCGGAACGGTCTACCGCGCTGTTGGCCGAACTCGCCCATCTGCGCGTGTTGCTCGAGAGCGAAGGCGCGGTGTTGTCGATGCAGTACGGCGGAGTTGAATGGGAAGCGCGGCTGATGGCGGCGCATCATCAGTTGAGCCATATAGAAAGCCGCATTCGGGCAAGTGATGATCCATCGGATTTGGTCGACCTGTGGTCGCGTGCGGAACGGGAGTTTCATCAAACATTGATCTCGGCCTGCGGGTCTGGGACGTTGCAGGCCATGCATGCACAAATATACGCGCGGTTCCGCCAACAGGTGATGCTGGCCGATCTCAGCTTTGAGTTTATCAGCGATAACATCCATCATCACCAGCAGATATTAACGGCTGCTCTGTCCGGGGATGCCGTTACAACACGTGCAAAAATTGCGGATCATTTTGTACGCCATGTTCAGGGGGCGACTGTCGGATGACTGCAAATCGGTTGAGCGGGAAACGTGTTTTGGTCACAGCGGCGGGTCAAGGCATTGGCCGGGCCAGCGCATTAGCGATGGCGGCACAAGGGGCGCGGGTGTTTGCCACGGATGTGAATATGGACACGCTCAGCACAATGGAAGATGTCGAGACATTTGTTTTGGACGTCCGTGATGATGACAGCGTTGCCAGCGGTGTGGCCCGTGCAAAACCCGATGTGTTATTTAACTGTGCGGGGTTTGTGCATCATGGCACCGTACTTGATACCACGGATAACGACTGGGAGTTTGCTTTTGACCTCAACGTCCGCTCCATGATGCGCACCATTCGCGCGGCCCTGCCTGGCATGCTTGAACGCGGGGGCGGGTCGATCATCAACATGTCGTCGGCGGCCTCGTCCATCATCGGCGCACCAAACCGCTTTATCTATGGTGCGACCAAGGCGGCGGTGATCGGGCTGACCAAGTCGGTGGCAGTGGATTACGTTGCCCGCGGCATCCGCTGTAATTGCATCTGCCCGGGCACTGTTGAATCACCCAGTTGGCATGACAGGGTCGATATTCTGGGCAAAGAACTAGGCAGCAAAGACGCCGCTCTGAAACAATTTGTGGAGCGTCAGCCCATGGGCCGTGTCGCCACCGCAGAAGAAATCGCAGCGCTGGTGGTTTATCTCGCCAGCGATGAGTCCGCCTTTACCACTGGGCATCCACATATCATTGACGGAGGTTGGTCAGGCCAATGACGGACACAAACAAAAAACGGATCAACATCGACGATCTGCGCTCGCGCAAATGGTTTATGAACAAAGATAACCCTGAAATGACCGCGCTGTATCTGGAGCGGTATTTGAACTACGGGCTGACGCGGGGTGAACTGCAATCGGGCAAGCCGATCATCGGGATTGCCCAAACAGGCAGTGACCTGTCGCCCTGTAACCGCCATCACCTAGAGCTGACCAAGCGTGTGCGCGACGGCATCATCGCGGCGGGTGGGACATGTATCGAAGTACCTGTGCATCCTATACAGGAAACCGGCAAGCGCCCCACGGCATCACTGGACCGCAACCTTGCGTATTTGTCTTTGGTAGAGACACTTTTTGGCTATCCATTGGATGGTGTGGTGCTGAACATTGGATGCGATAAAACCACCCCTGCACTTCTGATGGCCGCGGCCACGGTGAACATCCCCGCCATTGCATTGTCTGTTGGCCCCATGCTGAACGGCTGGTGGAAAGGCGAACGCGCGGGGTCCGGCACTGTGATCTGGAAGGCCCGTGAATTGCTGGCAGCGGGTGAGATTGACGATGATGAATTCATGAACATCGCGGCCGCCTCTGCGCCGTCGGTCGGGTATTGCAACACCATGGGCACCGCCACGACGATGAATTCGCTGGCCGAAGCTTTGGGCATGCAATTGCCCGGTTCTGCCGCGATCCCGGCACCGTATCGAGAACGTGGGCAGATCAGCTATGAGACCGGTAAGCGTGTTGTTGAAATGGTCTGGGAGGATTTGCGCCCCACCGATATCATGACGCGTGAAGCGTTTGAAAATGCGATTGTGATTAACTCGGCGATTGGCGGGTCGACCAATGCGCCGATTCATCTCAACGGTATTGCGCGCCACCTTGGGGTGCCGCTCGATAACAACGACTGGCAAAAAATCGGCCATGATGTGCCGCTGCTGGTCAACCTTCAGCCCGCTGGTGAATATCTGGGTGAGGATTACCAACATGCGGGTGGTGTGCCAGCGGTTGTGGGTGAATTGATGGCC
>JBPOFE010000085.1:0-14783 GCA_051252035.1 Sulfitobacter sp. | reverse complement strand
GTCGAGCTGCTCAAACAGCCAGCCATGTTTCGCATCAAACTGTGCGTCAGTCAGGCCGTCGAATTCAGCCCCGTCGCGATGCGCCGAGAAGTTCTGGACATCCACGAACAAAAGCGCGGATTGAGAGGGTACCAGCGGTAGGTTGCGGGTCAGAGTCATGTCAGACCTCCTTGAGATAGCGGTTGATGGCGGCGGTCAGAATGTCGGCCCATGCCTGTTGGCCTTGGGAACCGCCGATAAGATCGTTACGGATTTCTATCAAAGAATGCGGTAGGCCGCTGACCTCGCCGTGCTGCGGCACAAACCAGTCAGATGCGTCGTCAATCTGATAGGGCTGGTTCATGCCGATGGTCAGCTCGGGCTGCGCATCGGCGATGAAACGGGCCAGATGGTTTGATGTCTGGGCATCCTGCCGGAACAGAAAGCCAACGTGCCACGGGCGAGGCTCGCCAGCCAGCAAGGGTGTGAAACTGTGGATCGACAGGACAATCTTGCGCGGCTGCCGCTCTAGGTGGCGCCGGACTGTTGCTTGAAACGGGTCGAAGATTTCTGCAATCCGTGCGGCACGCGCGGCACCACTTAAACCACGGTTCCCCGGCACCTGCACGCCGTGGTTCACCTCTGGAATCCCGTCGGGCGCGTCAGGTGGTCGGTTACAATCGATCACCAAACGGCTGTAGGGCTGAAGAACGGCAGGTGCGCCCAAGGCCTCTGCCATGATCCGCGTCACGGCTTCAGCACCGATGTCCCAAAAGACATGGCTGTCGCGATCTTGCTGCGCAATGCCAAGACCGTTCAGCGCCTTTGGCACGGAGGTGCCGGCGTGTTCGCAAACCAACAAAAGCGGATGATCGCTGGCCGCGTTGATCACCTCAACTGGTGGCGGATCTTGTGGACCCAAGAGCAATTTTGGTCTTACGTGCGCCACGGTCATACCTTTTCGCTCTTAAGGGAGGCCGCAGGGATCAACCCGTTAGGGCGGAACAGCAAAACGGCAACAACAATACTCAACCCAATAGGCTCGCGAAACTCCTGCATTTCCGGTGGCAGGAAGGCGGCAAGGTAGATTTCAATGAAGCCCAACAAAAAGCCCCCTGCGACAGCACCGCGCAGACTGCCGAGCCCACCAAGGATTGCGGCGATAAAGGCTTTAACGACGGGCAAAAAGCCCATATGTGGATCGACCGACGACCGTTGCGACACCCATAAAACAGCGGCCACACCCGCCAACATCCCCGACAGCGCAAAGGCCCCCGCAATGACCGTATTGGCGCGGATACCCATCAGGCGCGCGACGTTGAAATCCTCAGCCGCAGCGCGCATTGCGATTCCGGTTTTCTGGCGTTTCATAAAAATGTCGAGAAAGACAAGCATCACAACAGTTGCAACAATCGCCGCAATCTTGTTCACCCCGATAACCAAGCCGCCAAGGGTAATCGAGTCAGATAGAATCTGCGGCAGGATCACAGATTGCGATCGCGTCGAGATAAAATTCTGGAACAACACTTGAAGGATCATGGAGACCGCGAAACTTGTCACCAGCATTGTTGCGCCCGAACTGTTGCGGACCGGGCGGAAGGCTATACGTTCCATCAGGACCGCGGCGATCATCGCGGCGGCAATGGCAACAGGCACAGCCAGCACGAAAGAAATGCCTGCGATGCCGCAATACATCAACGTGTATCCCGAAATGGTCATTAACTCACCATGCGCGAAGTTAATCAGCCCCATGATCGAAAACACCACGGCCAACCCAAGCGCCAGCAAGGCATAGGTGCCACCAAGGGCAAAAGCATTGACCGTTTGTTGCAAAAGCAGATCCATCATTCGCCTCCCAGATAAGCGGATTTTAACGCATCGGATTGTGCCAGTTCGGAAGCGGGCCCGGATGCTACGATTTCGCCGCTGGCCAAGACATAGCCGCGATCTGCAATCTCAAGGGCCATTGCTACGTTTTGCTCAACGACTGCCAAAGTGACGCCTTGATCCCGCAGCAGCGCAATAAGATCGAACACTTGACCGATGATCTTTGGGGCCAACCCAAGCGACGGTTCATCCAGCAGCAAAAGTTTCGGGTTACTCATCAAGGCGCGCCCCACAGCCAGCATTTGTTGCTGGCCACCAGAAAGCGTTCCGGCAAATTGGTCGCGACGTTCATAAAGGATCGGAAACAGATCATAGACACGGTCCCAGGCGGCCTCAACAGCCTCTTTGTCCTTGATGGAAAAGGCGCCCATACGCAGGTTTTCAGCAACGCTGAGCGCGCCAAACACCCGGCGGCCTTCCGGCGAAAGAGTCATACCCGCAGGGGCCAGCATTTCGGGTGGCCAATCGGTGATGTTCTCGCCCTTGAAGGCGACCTTACCGCTGGCCACGGGAACCAAACCAACCAGTGCATTCAGGGTCGAAGATTTCCCCGCACCGTTGGCGCCAAGGAAGGCGACGATCTCGCCTTCCTTAATATCAAAGTCGATCCCACGCACCGCTTCAATCGGGCCGTAGCTGACCGCAAGGGACTGGACTGAAAGAAGCGATGTCATGGAATTTTACCCTTACTGCATACGAGGAGCTGGGATCAGCTCGGCTGTTGGGCTGGGCTGACCAACCAATTCACGCTCGCCGCCGTTCACGCGGATCAGTGTGACTTCACGCACAGGCATGCCATTGGTGCCCTTGTAGGTGATCAGGCTGGTCGCACCGCGCACATTCTCAAGCTCTGCCATTGCATCACGGATGGCCACCGGATCGGTTGATCCACCTGCGGCTTTCACCGCTTCGGCGACAACGATTACGAGGTCATAGCCAACTGCGTTGAACACGGTCTCTGATGGGTTGCCCGTCGCGGCTTCATACTTTGCGTTGAACTCGGCCAAAGGGCTGCCTTCTGTGGCATAGCCAGCCGTCGAAAACACAACACCTTCGCCAACATCGCCCAACGAGAAAGTTGTTGGGCTATCGATGCCGTCTGACCCGATCATTTGCGCCGTCACGCCAGCCGCGCGCAGTGCCTTCAACATTGATGGGAAGTCGGGCTCGTAAGACGAGGTCATGATCACATCGGGCTGCGGATCAAGAGAGGCAATGCGTGTGGCAATCGCCGAGAAATCCTGCTGGCCAATGGAGTGGGTGTCTTGACCCAACACTTCGCCGCCCAGAGCTTCGAACACATCCGCAAAGTACAGCGGCATGGTCGTGTACTGACTGTCGGGGGAATAGATGATGTAAGCCGATTTGTGGCCTTGCTGATGTGCCCATTCCGCGCTCACCGTGGCTTGCACATTGTCACCCGGGAAGTTCGCGAACATGAAATCGCCGCCGATCATTGGCAAGGTTGGTGACGACGCACAGGTCGAAATCGCGGGAATCTGAGCCGAAGTCACCGTGCCAATCGCGGCAAGCGCTGGATCTGCATCACAGGGCAACACGATGACCGAAACGCCCTCATCGGCCAATTCTTGAACGGCGATGGCCGTTTGCGCCGCGTCTGAGCGCACATCTTTCTCGACCAGTTCGATCATGATGTTGCCGTTGATGCCGCCAGCGGCGTTGATCTCGTCAACTGCGATATGCAGACCTTCGATAACGGGGCCATCGTAGCCCGCAAGCCCGCCAGTCTGCGCGGTTGCAAGTCCGATCTTCAAGGTTTCCGCAAAGGCAGGTGCGGCGAATGCTGCCGCTGCCACCATGGTTGAAGCAAGTAGTGTCTTTTTCATTGGTTTTCCTCCGGTTGGTTGTCTTTAATCTTGTCGATTGGGGCCGAGATACGCCTCAATAACGGCTGAGTTTTTTTGTATTTCCTTGGGTGATCCTTCGGCGATCAGGTGCCCTTCGTTCAGCACCACCAAACGGTCGCAAAGCTGGTTGATCAATTTCAGATCATGATCGACCAGCAAGATGCCCAGCCCCAGGTCATGGGTCAGTCCGCGTAGGGTTTCCATCAAGCTGTCAGTTTCTTCGCGGTTCATGCCTGCTGCTGGTTCATCCAGAAACAACAGTGATGGCTCGCAGGCGAGCGCACGGGCAATCTCAACCCGCCGCTGATCGCCGTAGGACAGTGTTCCTGCATCTGCATCCGCATGTTGGGAAACACCCATCCGTTCCAATGCGGTTGCCGCGCGGGCTTCGGCATTCTTACCGCCTCGCGTTGACAAAGCCGCGACAAGCACATTTTGAAAGACGCTCAGATTGGTGAATAGGCGGATGTTCTGGAAGGTTCGCGCAATGCCACGATCTGCGATCTCGTGCGACACCAAACCCGAGAGTTTCTCACCCCCCAGAAAGAAGTCACCCTCGGTTGGCACCAGAACACCGGACAGCATATTCATCAATGTCGTCTTGCCAGATCCATTCGGGCCGATCAGTCCCGTGATTTCGCCCGGGTTCAACGTAATGTCCACGTCATTCACGGCTGTAAGCCCACCAAACTGCATGGTCATTCCCTTGGCCGTCAGGGGCTGAGAATTGACGCTCGGGGCGACATCGGCGCTTGTGTCAACTGAAGGGCGAACAGGGAACAGCCGCTCTTCCCATTCTTTGAGTCCAGCCAGACCGTCTGGTTTGCGGAACATCGCAAACAAGATGATCAAACCGATCCCGATTTGCGTGGTGCCAAAGACGGCGGGGATCTCCAATCCGGCAACCGAAAAACCACCTTCAAAGCGGCGCAGAATTTCCGTGACAAGTGTGATGGCCACAGCGCCAGTCACAGCGCCGGTTACCGTGGTCATGCCGCCCACGATCAACATAGCGAGAAGCAGAAACGTATCGGTGAAGTAGAATTTCTTGGGACTGATCGCGCCAAGGAAATGCGCGATGAGAGCGCCGGACAAAGCCATGAGCGCGGCACTGATCACAAACGAAATCAACCTTTCACGCCGAATGCGAACCCCCACTGCGCTGGCTGCGATGGCGTTTTCACGCCCTGCGCGCAGTCGCAGTCCGGAAATAGAGTCGCGGTAGAGCCGCCCAACGATCAAGGCCAGGATGACACCGACCGCAGCCACCCAAAGCGAGGTTACTGTTGGAATCCCGAAAAATGTTTGCGACCCGCGTGTCACGTCGCGCCATCCAATGGCCACGCCGTGTACGATGATCAGCAGGCCGAGCGTCGCGATAACGGCAGCAGAGCCTTCCAACTTGCCAATCGCCAAACCAATTAACAGCGCCACAACACTGGTCAGGGCAACAGCGATAACAATTGCAGGCAGAAGGCCCATTTCCGTTGCCGCCAACCACTCGGGCAGCCCGGGCAGCGTTGCGATCTTAAGCTGCGCAGGCAAGGTCAGTAGAGAGGCCGCGTAGGCACCGATTGCCATGAAAGACAGGTGCCCGAAGCTGAGGATGCCGGAATTGCCGCTATAAACCCCCATCCCCACAACAGCGATCAGAGAAATGAAGAAAACGGTCAGCACCCGCTCACTTGCTGCACCAAAAGCCGAAGCAATAAGGGACGCCAAAATGACGGCGGCGATGATCGTAGCGATGGAGGCGATTATGTGTTTGCGTGGCGAGGTGATCATATCGAATCCCAAGGTACGGTTTCGGACAGCATAGTGATTATATTTTTTCATAGTCAATACTTTTTATTTGGTTGACGTTTTATTTTCAGAATGGTTTTATCAAGCCAAAGAGGAGAAAAGATGCAAGTTCGCGAACGTATAGAAGAATTGTCGGATGACCTGACATCGACCGAGCGCAAGCTCTCGACGGCGCTACTGCTCGACTATCCTTTCGCCGGACTTGAACCGATCCAAGAGCTCGCCAAGGCAACCAACACCTCCCCGCCCAGCATTTCACGCTTTGTCACCAAGCTGGGGTTCAGCGGTTTTCAGGATTTTCAACGACACCTGATTGGCGAGCTGAAACAGGGGCAGCGTTCTCCTGTTGAGCTGCAAGCGTCCAGCGCGCCGATCCACGGCGCATTTTTACAGAGCTTTCTGGAACGGGCCTGTGCGGTGGTGAAGGACGCAACCAAAGCCGTGTCCGAGGCCCAGTTTGAACGCATCGCAGACATGTTGGCTGACGAGAAACGCAGTATCTATGTTATTGGTGGCCGCATGAGCGACCCTTTGGCGCAGCACCTGTCGCGACACCTACGTCAAATACGCGCAAAGGTATTTCACTTGCCCTCAGACCCAGAAGTTTGGCCAGAGTATCTGCTGCGGATGCGGTCACGTGACGTCTTGTTCATCGTCGATTTTCGCCGCTACCAAAACAATCTTTGCGCCCTTGCACAAAAGGCTACTCAAGCGCGCAATGTACAGGTTGTCTTGATGACAGATGAGTGGCTGTCGCCAATTTCCGCCCACGCAAGCGAAGTTTTGGCAGCCCCAATTGATAGCAGCACCCTTTGGGACAGCTATACCGGTGCCTTGGCATTGTTAGAGGCTCTGTTGACCCGCATCGCTGACAAAAACTGGGATCAAACGAAGAAACGCATCGAGGAATGGGATTCCGTGCGGCTGGATTTTGGAGATAATGAAGATGATTAAGAACCCCCTAATCTTTGCGGCGACCTCGGATGTTGCTGGCAAAGTACGTGGCAAGGCTTTCCCGGTTTCTGATTTGGAGAAGCGAGCGAAAAAGGGCGTGGGCTGGACCCCGACGAATGTCATGATCACCTGTTTTGATGCGATTGCCGACAGTCCCTTTGGCGCATTGGGAGATTTGCTACTGATTCCCGACACAGAAACCGGTGTCGAATTGGATTTCGAAGATGGTGGACCCATTGAACGCTTTATGTTGGGTGACATTGCCGACCTTGATGGCAAGCCTTGGGAGTTCTGCACACGCTCGCTTTTGAAGGCAGCGTTGGAACGGTTGAAAGCTGCAGGTGGGGTCAGCCTGGTTTCAGCGTTTGAACATGAGTTTCAGTTCAAAACCGGCAGCAACCAGCCCGGCGAGGCCTACGGCCACGGTGGGTTTTCCGAGCGCCGCGTGTTTGGCGAGACGCTGATGGCAGCACTTGATGCAAGCGGATTGGCATCCGACACTTTCATGAAAGAATATGGTGCCAATCAATACGAAGTCACAAACGACCCGGCCCCTGATCACCGATCTGCCGATCAGGCCGTGATCCTGCGCGAAGTCACACAGATGACGGCGAAACGCCTAAATGAACAGGTGACATTCACACCGATCCGCGACCCAGATGGCGTCGGCAATGGCGTGCATATTCACATCAGCTTTCTGGATGAAAGCGGTGCGCCGGCCACATATGATGAAAACGGCGTCGCGGGCATGTCAAAGATCACCGCATCCTTCATCGCGGGCGTGTTGAAATATCTCGACAGCATCATCGCCCTGACCGCGCCGTCTGATGTGTCTTACCTTCGCCTGACTCCGCATCGCTGGTCTGCGGCCTACAACAATCTGGGCTTTCGTGACCGCGAAGCCTCTGTGCGGATCTGCCCTGTGACCGCGACCGACCCTTCAAGCATCGCCCGCCAGTATAATTTCGAATACCGCGCCGCAGACGCCGCCGCCTCGCCCCATCTGGCACTCGCTGCGATCATCCATGCGGGGGCTCAGGGCATCGAAGACGCATTGCCCGCGCCAAAGGTCACCGAAGAAGACCTGTCTGTCTTATCCACGTATGAACTGGAGGAACGCGGTTACGTGCGCCTGCCTGAAACGCTTGAAGATGCCCTGCAACGGTTTGAGAGAAATGAAACCGTTTGTGGCTGGTTCCCGGCTGACTTTGCCACTGTCTACGTGGCGCATAAGCGGGGTGAAATCGCCCATCTGAAAGACAAGGACACCAGCGCTCGCTGCTTGGCATACGAGGAAGTTTACTGACTATGAATAATCCCAACGCCAACCTGTCTCTCGTCCCTTTTGTGAGCGTCGAGAACATGATGCGCCTAATCCTTGAGATTGGTGTCGACACCTGCATGGTCGAAATCGCAGCCTATATCGAGGAGGATTTCCGCCGTTGGCCCTCGTTTGACAAAACCCCGCGCGTCGCGTCCCATTCCGATGAGGGTGTGATCGAGCTGATGCCGACGTCCGACGGCATCGATTACGGTTTCAAGTATGTGAACGGCCACCCGAAGAACATGAAAGGCGGGTTGCAAACGGTCACCGCTTTTGGACTGATGGCCTCGGTTGATACCGGTTATCCGGTCTTGCTGACTGAAATGACGATCCTGACCGCAATGCGCACCGCTGCTACCTCTGCCGTCGCTACCAAATATCTTGCCCGCAAGAACTCCAAAACTTTGGCAATGGTCGGCAATGGCGCGCAGTCCGAATTTCAGGCGCTTGCGCTAAAATCCATCTGCGGAATTAAAAACCTGCGGCTGTTTGACACGGACCCTGCGGCCACGGAAAAGTGCATCGCAAACTTGAAGGGCAAGGGTTTGAATATCACTGCCTGCGCGACATCCCAAGAGGCGGTGATGGGCGCGGATGTGATCACCACCTGCACCGCCGATAAACAATATGCCACCATCCTGACCGACAACATGGTTGGCGCAGGTGTGCACATCAACGCCATCGGTGGTGACTGCCCAGGTAAAACCGAGTTGCACAAAGACATATTGTTAAGGTCGGACATTTTCGTTGAATACCCACCACAAACCCGTATCGAAGGCGAAATCCAGCAGCTGGAAGACGACCATCCGGTCAAGGAACTGTGGCAAGTCATGACAGGTGCCAGCGATGGCCGCACAGATCACCGTCAGATCACATTGTTCGACGGCGTCGGTTTTGCCATTGAGGATTTTTCCGCTCTGCGTTGGTTGCGCGACAAGATCGCGAAGACGGACAAGTGGCAGCATCTCGACATGATAGCAGACCCAGACGATCCGCGCGATTTGTTTGGCATGATCGAACGCGAACGCGCCCGAAGCGCCTGAGGCTTTGTCTGCAACCCACGAATGCTTTGCGTTGAAATCGCTGCGGGCGTGCTCGGTGTGAAATTCTGTTTCGTCGCGGCGAAATCACTATCGCAGCGCAGAGGGGAATTTGGCCATTGAGGTATCTTGCGACAAATCCAAAGCCACGAATTCATAGATTGAAAGACTTAGCGACCTTCGCTGAAGTTGCCCGCAATGTCTGCTTCAAAGTACTTTAGAAATCGGTCAGTTATCCTAAATTTGATCTCGTTCATTATACTCAGTAGACGAAGAATGAACTTTGTTTGCCGACGCAATTGTGTGTCGCGAGTTTAGTTTTCGGAATTCTTGTGCCCTAATAAATGTTGCTACAATTTGAGCAACCAATCCATGAGCAACACCACAATAGTTGCGGTCAAAATGGCAAGAAGAACTCTGCGAAACATAGCTTCAGAAACAAACTTTGAAATTGCGTTCCCGGCAACGACTCCAAGGATCAGAGGAACCGCCAATGTCATCGTTAGCTTTCCCGCGTGGTCGGAAAATCCGCTCGTCGCCGCGTAGAGGGCCACGTTTGATCCATATGCAAAAATGAAGAACGCAAGAATCGTGGCCCGCACTTCTTGTTTTGGATAACCACGAACGGACATCCAAGTTGCCGCCAATGGCCCCGGCATGGCAAGCATTCCGCCCATAATGCCAGCAATCAAACCGATGAGTGTTGCTTCATTTGGGCCGTGAGACTTGCGTGTTAGATTGGCGCGGCGCAGGTCACGGGCAAGGGTCCAGGCGACAAAGCCTACCATGACGGCTGATCCTGCCTTTAGCACCCACACATCAAAATTCTTTTGAATGAAAAACCCCACAAGGATGCCGCAAATACTTCCAAGAATGAGCAGCAAAAGCAATCTTACATTCACGCTGGTCCGGATAAACGGAAACATCATGATGGCAATTGCTAGATTGTGAACGGTGCTGATTTGTATGGCTTCGCTGCCATTCAATGCAACGAGCAGTATGGGGCCGGCTATGACGCCATACCCAATACCTGTTGCTGCCTGCAAAAGTGATGCGCCGAAGACAGCGCAACTCAACATTAGGAAAGTTACGATTTCCATGGCACTCTCTCTATAAAAAAAGGCCGAACCAAAAGTAGGCCCGGCCAGTTCAGGGAGGTAGTTCAGTTCAAAGTGACGCGGCTGCTATCAATCGCGTTGAGGAAACTGGGATCAATGTAAGGGCGAATGGAGTCGACTGTCGGGACATCGCCCTTGATCGAACCGCGTCCGTTTATCCAAACCCCCTCATTCACCATTAGCTCCAAGAGCTCGGGGCTGAGGTTCATCTCGAAGTCGTAATTGCCCGATGCAGCAGCAACATCTTCAGGCTTCAGCGTCCCCCCTAGAATGCGCGAAACCGCCTCATGCGACGCTGCAGGATCCGCCATCACTACTTTTTCGCCTTCATAGAGTGCGTTGAGAATCCCCGCGACGGCATCCGGATTCTCGTCAATCAGTTTTTGGGTTGCAACAAGGATGAAATGCGTCTCGTAGCTGTCGATCCCGATCTCTTGATATTTCTCGCCGAGGGCCTTTTGGGCACCCGCATAGAACGATGGGAACATGGCAGCCGCAAATACATCGCCACGTGCCAACGCAGGTACGATGTCAGGTGGGCCAACGGACACGATCTCGATATCGATACCCGCCGCCGCAATTTCGTTCTCAAGCCAAAAATGCACATTCGTGCCCGCTGTGACGCCGACCGGCTGACCATCAAGCTCTGCAACCGTGTCGATCTCAGGACTTCCCCCGTGAATGATCCGAGTGGCCGTATAACGAGACATATCAGCGATTACCTTGAATTCTTGCTCCCGCATCGCCCCAATTACACCGGGGAACTCGGCCATAAATGCGACATCAAGTTGTCCACCAAGCAACGCCTCAAAAGCGGCGCGACCAGAACGGAACGGTATAACTTCCGCTTCGATGTTCTGCGCTGACCATAGATCGCGATCCATGGCGACTGATAGTTGTGGGATGTCGAGATATGGCCCACCACCAACAACTACTTTAGTGGTATCTGCTGTTGCACCAGTTGCCAGTAATGCGAGCCCTGTCAAAAGCCCTTTCAGTTTAAGAATATCAAGCATGGGTTCCTCCTGTTGAATTTCTAGTGATCTTCTGCGCCTGAGTGGCGGAGAAGTTTGATGATATGGTTGCGATTTTTTAGAAACGCCTCGTCAACAGCATCCACGTGGCGTGGACGCTCCTGATCGATATTCATCGTTTCGATAATCCGGCCGGGGCCAGCACTCATGATATGAGCTTTGTCTGATAGGATAAGTGCTTCATCGACATCATGTGTGACAAAGATGACCGTGGCCTTATGCGCATCCCAAATGCGTAAAAGGATGTCGTGCATAACAACCCGGGTTTGTGCGTCAAGTGCACCAAAGGGCTCATCCATCAACAGCACTGATGGCGAGGTAACAAATGTTCGGGCGAGCGCAACGCGCTGACGCATCCCCCCGGAAAGCTGCCCCGGAAAGGCATTCTCTCGCCCTTCAAGACCGACTTCTTTCAAGGCAGCATGCGCTTTTGCGAGGCGTTCCTCTTTGCTGATAGGGAACCGCTTTAGCGCGAACATGACGTTGCCCAAAGCGGTGAACCAAGGGAACAACGCGTATTGCTGAAAGACGACGCCAACATCTGGATTGATCCCTGTCACAGGCACGCCATCCAATTTGATTGTGCCTGAAGTAAGGGGGACAAAGCCACCAACGGCGTTAAGCAAGGTCGATTTTCCGCAACCGGAGGGGCCGATAAGAGATATGAATGATGCGGGTTCAATGACAAGATCGGTTGGCGCCAGGGCTTCGATCACACCGCCGCCCTTGGCTTTGAAAGTGACGGACGCATTTTCGATATCAATACGACCGACTTCTGAAGGCTGATTTTGAATAGCTGCTTGTGCCATTATGCGTTCTCCCAGTGAACAAGACGGCGGCTGATCATGACGAAGGCTGCATCAAGTAGCGCGCCAAGAATGCCTAATTCGATAAGACCAACGAACATGCGGTCAGTTCTGATAAACTGGCGCGCGTCCTGCAGTCGAAAACCAATGCCTGAAGACGCGCCGCTGAGTTCTGCGGCAACAAGGCTAAGGAAGGCGAGCGCTGCCCCCAATCGAAGCCCCACAACAATCAGCGGAGCTGACGCCGGAATGATGACTTCGAAAAATTCTCTGAACTTGCTAGCACCCAGCGAACGCGCGGCCCGAATGTAGGTGCCAGCCACATTAACCGCCCCGGCATGGGTGTTTAACCAGACGGCTAGAAAAACCGTGTAGGAGATCACAAAATATTTGGATCCCTCCCCAATGCCAAACCAAACAATTGCCACTGGGACAAGTGCGATAGCCGGGATCGGGCGAAGCAGATTAAGAACCGGTTCAACCGCGATGGTCACAAATTTGACACGGGCGGTCAAAAGTCCAACCAAAATGCCGAGGCTTGATCCAATCGCAAAACCAATTGCAGCGCGGGTTAAGGATATCTTCAGGTCACTTGCCAACACGCCATCCTGATAGAGCTCTATCGCCGCGGCCCATACCTGTCCCGGTGTCGGAAATAAATCCTGGCTGATAAATCCTGAGTTGGCAAAGAGCCACCACAGGACAATAACCCCACCATATGAGATGAGAAGTTGTCCGATTTTCATTAGCCTAGCGTTCATTTCTACTTCCTTCCGGCCGTTTTTTTCGTGCTATCGAAGATCGCCCATGGCGACGTTCAATCGGGGCTGCCTGCACTACTTCATGTGCACGTTTTTTGTTTTGTTCCAAAAAGCTGACGGCATCCCAACCGACGGGCTGTCGATGCTCCATGACCGTGCGGCCGTCGATGACCACCGCCTCAATCTGGTCGCGATTGTACAGCCGCACCAGCTCCCATTCAAAATCCCAGGACGGCGTAACTTCGGGCTGGTTACAATCCAAAATCAGGAAATCCGCACGTAGCCCAGGTTTAAGCACGCCAGTCGTATCACCAAGTCCAGAAACATCGGCACTTCCGCGCGTTGCCGCGTCCACCCATGTCCAGGCAGCACCGCAGGAAAAATCGGCAAGCTGCATGCCATAGGCGAAACGCTGTGCTGATTCCGCAGATTCCAACAAGCGAAGCGCATCAGAGCGTGTGCTGTCTGTTCCCGTGCCAAAGCGAATGCCGCGTGATGCAAAGCCCAATGCTGGCGCAACCCGATCGCCCTTCCACGCGCTGGCCACCGGATTGTAGCTAACGCCCGATTTCGTTTCGCGCAGGACTTCCATCTCGTCATCTGTCACCAACGTGCAGTGATGATGCAGCGTATGCGGCCCCGTGGCCCCATGACGCTCAAAGTACTCTAAGGGGCGCATGCCGTATTCACTGACACTCCAATGAACTTCGACATGGTGCTCGTTTGTGTGGATTTGAAATAGTACGTCATTTTCAGCACAAAATTCTGAAAGCGCGCGCATCAGTTCGCCCGGCGCGGCCTGCACGGCCGGCACACATAATGAGGGTGTTATCAAATGCTCTTCCGCGCAGAGGGAAAGGTGGCTCTTGGCGCGCTCTAAAGTCGATTTTATGGTATTTTCGATTGCTTTCGCGGACGTCTTTTCATGTCCATCAACAGGAAGAGCCCCGCCTGTGCTTGAAATCAGGCGAACTCCGACATCATTCGCCGCCCGATGTATCGCTGCAGCCTTTTCCTGATCCAGCACAGCAAAATTATTGATGGTGGTGAAGCCGCCGCGCAGGGCTTCCAAGAACATCCACTTTGCAGACACATAAACAGTTTCGGGGTCATAGCTGCTTTCCATGGGCACCCAGATACGTCGCCAAATTTGTGCGGGTTCGCCCCCGGTAATTGCTTTTCCAAAGGCTTGGCCAAGATGCGTATGTGCGTCGATAAACCCTGGAATGATCGCACGTCCCGACAGGGTCGTTACTTCAATTTCTGGATGTTGTGATACGAAAGCATCGTGAGGCCCGGCATACATGATTTCACCATTTGCGACGCAAAGAACGTGATCAGATCGGGGACCATCCGCTGTGAGCAGCAGATCAGGAGCGAGCGCAAAATGCCCACTCTTGGTAATCTCTGAGATGTGGCGAGTCTTGTGCATCCCGAACAATCCTATGCGTATTATCTGCCTTGCTTAAGACCAACGATAGCGATCGCTGCTCATAGGCGATAATATTATATTTTGCATCGCCCATAGAATTCGTCTATGAGTTGGAAGATGCTGAATGTCCGACAACTCGAGTGCTTTCGCGCGATCATGACGACGGGGAGTATGACCCAGGCGGCGGAGAGTCTTGGCATTGCGCAGCCATCGGCCAGCAGTTTGATTTCAAATCTTGAGTACTCTCTGGGATTTGCGCTTTTTGACCGAGTCAAAGGTCGCTTGGTTGCGACGCCCGAGGCCAAGGCCTTGATGCCCGACGTGATCAGAGCGCTCGAAAGCGTGGAGTTTACGGAGCATCGCGCACATCAAATTAAAGAAAACCGACAAGGTGACTTATCCATTGTCTCCTACCCAGATATCGCAATTGACTTTCTCCCAAGCCTGTTAAGCGAGTTTCTTGAATCGCGCCCCGCGGTTCGCGTCAATCTTCAGGCACGTCGCACAGAGATGATGACAGGTTTGCTGGCCACTCACGATTACGACCTTGCTATTGCGGCCCGTTTGGCAGAGCGGCGAAACCTACACGTTCGTGAGTACCGCCTGCCATGTGTTTTGGCATTTCGCAAAGGCGACGCACCACGCAGCCTAGATCCCATCACTGCGCCAGAACTTTGTGAAAAAAAATTGGTTACAGTCTCGTCGCTCCATCCGACGGTCGTCCAACTCGCTGAAAGATTTTCGAAGGCTGGTCTGGCCCACCCAAATGTCACTGTT
>JBPOFE010000084.1:0-14804 GCA_051252035.1 Sulfitobacter sp. | reverse complement strand
CCCAATGCCCCGGTTCCTGCAAACAAGTCCAACACATGCGACCCAAAGATCACATCATGATGGGTAAGCATGGAAAACAGGCTTTCGCGCACCCGGTCAGACGTCGGCCGCAAATGCGCGCTCGCATCCCCGACGCCCACATCAGCCAACACCGTCCCTCGATATTTCCCGGCGATAATCCTCACAGTTTCAGCAGGGCTTTCAGGTCGGTCGCCGGGTCTTCAATCAACGCGGGATCAGGTGATTTTCCACTTTCGATCAGTCGCTTACCCACCATAAAACCGCGTGGGTCGTTCATTGCATCAACGGCCAATAATTCGGTGCCACGATAATACCAAAACGCCACGCTGTCGGCGTCCGTACGGCGGGTGATCACGCGATCATAGCCTGTGTTCAAACCTGCAATCTGTAATTTGACATCATATTGATCAGACCAGAACCATGGTTTCGCGACATAATCCTTGCCCGCCCCCATGATGTTATCCGCAACGCATTCCGCCTGATCAATGGCATTTGGCACTGATTCCAACCGGATACGCCCACCACGATACGGGAAAGATGCACAATCGCCCGCCGCCCAGACATGCGGCACAGAAGTGCGCCCCTGTGCATCTACCTTGATACCATTTTCAATCTCAACGCCTGCCGCCTCTGCCAAGGCTGACCCCGGTGCAATACCGACACCGACAATTACGAAATCTGCCTCAACCTCTGCGCCATCTGACAGGCGCGCACCACTGACAAATCCCTCTCCCAGCAATTTTTCAAGGCCAACACCCTCGCGAATATCGACGCCATGCGCGCGGTGGAGATCTCGAAAAAAGTCGCTGGTTTCAGGGGCGGCAACACGTTGCAAGATGCGGTCGGCCATTTCAACCAGCGTAACATGCAATCCCAACTTGGCCGCGACTGATGCCGCTTCAAGCCCGATGTAACCGCCACCAACAATCAGGACACGTGCGCCTTTGACAAATCGCGGCGCCATGGCATCGACATCCGCCAAGTCTCGCACAACATGCACCCCGTCAAGGTTACCGCCAATTGCTGCTGGCAAACGGCGCGGCACGGAACCCGTGGTCAGGACCAGATCATTATAGGCCACAGTTTCGCCATGCACCGAAATACTCTGCGCAGACGTATCAATGTCATCGACATGCGCATCCATGCGCAGATCAATTCCCTGATCCGCATAGAACGCCTCT
Organism: Sulfitobacter sp.; assembly: GCA_051252035.1. GTDB lineage: Bacteria > Pseudomonadota > Alphaproteobacteria > Rhodobacterales > Rhodobacteraceae > Sulfitobacter. The sequence continues at coordinate 13,602 of JBPOFE010000084.1, read as the reverse complement.
GGCCGCAGGTACAACCGCTCCAACGCCATGTCACCCATAAGATATGCCTTGGACAACGGCGGGCGTTGGTACGGCGGTACGGGCTCAGCACCGATCAAAGTTACACGACCCTCAAAGCCCCCATTGCGCAGCTTGGCCACACAGGACGACCCCGCCTGGCCCGCCCCAATCACAACTACATGACGCATGTCTTTAAGTCCCCGAATTTACTGGCCGTACCTTTGGCTGAACCCTATATGTTTGCTCAAGACAAACGCAATAACTCGAAAGGTCTATCCCATGACAATATCCCAAGGTGACACCCTGCCCGACGCTACTTTGGTCGAATTGGGCGCTGACGGACCAGAGCCTGTCAAAATGGCCGACAAACTCAAAGGCCGTAAGGTCGTGGTTTTTGCTGTGCCGGGTGCGTTCACCCCGACCTGCCATTCCGCGCATGTGCCCAGCTTTGTGCGTACCAAGGATCAGTTCGATGCAAAGGGCGTCGATGAAATTATCTGCGTGTCCTGTAACGACCCGTTTGTGATGAAAGCATGGGGAGAAGCGACCGGCGCCTCCGCTGCTGGCATCACCATGCTGGCTGATGCATCCTCGGAATTCACCAAATCCATTGGCATGCAGTTTGACGCCCCACCTGCGGGATTGATGGCACGGTCCAAGCGCTATGCGATGTTGGTGGATGACGGCAAAGTCACGCTGTTCCAAGCCGAAGAAAGCCCCGGTGTCTGCGGCGTGTCTGGCGGCGAAGCGCTGTTGGCAAGTATGTAAATGATGTGTGGCAGGCCGATAAGACGGCCTGCCACAACTCGATAAACGTCTTATTCTGCGGCTTGTAGGATTGTCCGTGTCGGGAACGGAATATCGACACCTCCGGTATCCAGCGCCTCTTTCACCTGACGCGTCATGTCCGCCTTAAACGCAAAATACTCGGATGCGTCACACCAAACCCGCACCAGAAAATCAACCGAACTGTCGCCCAGATTTGTCACCTGAATGAACGGTTCAGGATCACTATGCGCGCGCGCATCCGCCATAATGGTGTCGCGAATGATCCCCTCGGCAGTCTTGAGATTGGCCCCGTACCCAACACCAAACGTCCATTCTGCACGCCGGGTTTTGTTGACCGAATAATTGGTGATCACATTGCCCCAGACTTTTGAGTTTGGCACAATCACCTGCACATTGCTGAGGTTCGCCAGTTCAGTGAAATTCAGGCTGATCTGTTTGACCGTTCCCATTTCCCCGCCAATATCGACAAAATCGCCAATCTTGATCGGACGAAACATGATCAGCATCACACCAGCGGCAACATTCGACAGGGTGCCTTGCAAGGCCAAGCCAATTGCCAAACCCGCCGCACCGATGACCGCAACAATCGAAGTCGTTTGGATGCCAAATGTGTTCAGCACAAAGAGAAGTGTAAAACCCAACACCACATAGCGCACGATGGAGGCGAGAAAATCGAACAACATCTCATCTAGATGTTTGTGCTTTTCACCAAGGTTTTGCACGCGACGTTGCAACCATGCAGATACGATCCAGCCCAAAATCAGGATCGCCACAGCGCCCAAAACGGACCCGGCCGCGCTGGCCAAAAATTCAAGTGTCAGCAGATCGGCAAGGGTTTTGCCCTGCCAAAGTTCCGTATTCAATAAATCTTGCATGTCTTTCCCGTTAGTCTTTCTTGGGCTCAAACAGCCCGTCCATTTTGCGTGCCAGTTTCGCATCAAGCGTGCTAAGACCCTCGACATCATGAGTGATTAACGTCACGTTTACCTTGTTGTAAACATTCTGCCATTCAGGATGGTGGTTCCACTTTTCGGCCCAGATCGCCACACGCGTCATCCATCCAAACGCATCTGCAAAATCGGCAAACTTAAATGTCTTGTGTATGGCATCACGACCATCACCCATTTTCCAGCCCTTATCAAAAAGCGGCTGTAATACTGTCTTGCGCGTTTCGTCACTTAATCTTTCGGTCATTCCTGCTCCTCGATTTGAGCACGTTTAAACGGCCCATAATCTGTCAAAATTTCAATCTCTTGATCCACCGCGGATCTTTCCGCTTCTAGATAGTCGCCAACTGCGTTGGCAAAACCAGCGTCCCGCATCCAATGCAAGGACCAAGTTGGCGTGGGCAAATACCCGCGCGCAAGTTTGTGTTCGCCCTGCGCGCCCGCCTCAACCGTGGCTAATCCACGGGCGATCGCAATGTCGATAGCGCGGTAATAACACAGCTCAAAGTGCAAACAGGGATGATGCTCAGCACAACCCCAGTAGCGACCAAAGAGCGCATCAGCACCTATGAAATTCAATGCCCCAGCCACGAATTTGCCATCACGGGACGCCAAAACCAAAGCGATATCGTCGCGCAATGTTTCATGCGCGATGTCAAAAAACATCCGCGTCAAATACGGCGTGCCCCATTTGCGTGCACCCGTATCCTGATAAAACTGCCAGAACGCATCCCAGTGTTCCGGCTCAATTTGACCCCCAGTAAGCACATGAATTTGACCACCAAACCCCTGTGCCGTGGCGCGTTCTTTACGGATATTCTTACGTTTGCGGGAATTCAGGCTGGCCAGAAAACCATCAAAATCCGCATACCCGTCATTGCGCCAATGAAACTGCTGACTTTTTCGGAGCATGAGGCCGAGTTGTTTGGCATCATTCGCCTCGTCTTGGGTGCTAAATGTGACATGCAAAGACGAAAGGCTATTATTCTCTGTCAGTTGAATGGCACCCTGAACCAAGGCAGACATGCCGGTTTCCTCAAACCCTGGACGGGTCAGGAACCGCCTCCCCGTCGCCGGGGTATGTGGCACAGCAATTTGCAATTTCGGATAATATCGCCCGCCTGCGCGTTCATAGGCGTGCGCCCAATTATGGTCAAAAATATACTCACCCTGCGAATGGCTTTTGACATACATCGGCGCGACCGCAATCACTTGACCCGCAATTGAGGCCGTCAAATATTGCGGTTGCCAACCGGTACCGGGTCCAACGCTACCACTTTGCTCAAGTGCAGACAGAAATCGAAACGTGGTAAATGGGTCTTTGGGGCGCGCGCCGCCCTCAGCCTCAGGACACGCGCAGGCGTCCCAATCGGTTTGACCAATATCGGCCAGATCGGGCACCACCCTGATCTCAACTTCTTGCGCGCTCATATAATACCCTGCCTCACTGCCTTATCTGTGGCTTATCCGCACAGGATCAAGCGGTCAGCGCCGCGCGGTAACCCTCAAAGGTGATATTGTCGACAAACGGTCGCGCCTCTGCTTCCTGCGCTTGGGACTTAACGGTCCAGCAGCAGATCATTGCACCCGCCGCCTTCAACTCCGCCACCCGTGCGCAATCAAGGTCATCGACCTCGTGGCTGATAAAACATGCCCCCACGCGATCATAATCTGGTATTGCGCGCAAACGGTCGCAGGTGGTTTTTGGCAACGGCCATTCATCGTAGCGGTATGCGCTGGTCACCAATCCACGGGGTGTTTCAGGAGCCAATTCAGCCATTCGCGCCACCGCATGCGGATTGAATGACATCACAGCGACATCGCCCTGATAGCTTTGCAATGCTGATAGTGTTGCGTCCTCCAATACCCCAATATTTCCCCCCATGCCGCCATCTTGATCTTTAATCTCGATCAGCAGTGGCGCACGCCCCGCGATCAATTCAAGGACCTCTGACAAGGTTGGAATACCCTCATCACCACCCGTCAATTGAATACCTGACAGCGTGTCGGCACTGCACAACCGCACAGGACCTTTCGCGCCGGTTAATCGCTCCAAGGCATAATCGTGAAATACCATCGCAGCGCCATCCGCGCTTAACTGGACGTCAATTTCGATGCCATAACCCGCCGCAACAGCCGCACATATTGCTGCACGGCTGTTTTCGGGACGGCCATCGTTTACATCATGTAACGCGCGGTGGGCCAAAGGCAGATCATAAAACGAACGAGGAAGAATCATTTAATCTCAAAAATGCCTTCAATCTCGACCGCGACACCCAAGGGCAGCGATGCCGCTGATACGGCGGAACGCGAATGCCGCCCCTTATCATCCAGCGCCTCAACCAAAAAATCGGATGCGCCGTTGATCACCTTGGGCTGGTCGGTAAAGTCAGAGGTGGAGTTCACAAATCCGGTCAATTTGATCACACGTACCAACCGTTCGATATCGCCACCACAGGCGGCTTTGACCTGTGCTAAAAGGCTAATCGCGCAGGATTTTGCCGCAGCGGCACCTGCATCAATCTCCATATTTTCGCCCAACTTCCCGGTGATCAAACCATCAGGACCATTAGATATCTGACCCGAAACATAGACGATATTGTCCACAACAACGAAGGGGACATAGTTTGCGGCGGGGGCCGGGGCGTCGGGCAATGTCACGCCCAATTCGGCCAAACGTGCGGTGATGCTCATGGTATTTCCTTTGGTGTTTGAAGCTGACGGGACGCTAGCCGGGATGGATACAATGGGGAAGAGCCAGCATCAACTTTCGCGAAATGCCCGCGCAAAATAATCCGCCATCGGTTTGATCAGATAGGCCATTGGAGATCTGTCACCGGTTCGAATAAACGCCTCAACCGGCATACCCGGAAGCAGGATAATCCCATCAGCCAGCTTTTCCATCTCGCCGGGGTTCAGGGTGATTTCCGCCCGGAAATATGATTGCCCGGTTTGCTGTTCCTCAATCGCATCCGCCGAAATTTGCATCACCTGTCCGACCAGTTCCGGCGTGGTACGTTGATCTAACGCAGACATACGCAGGTTGACCTGCTGGCCCACTGCAATCTGATCGACATTGGTTGGGCTGACACGCGCCGCAATAACCAGCGGGCGGTCTTGGGGAATAAGATACAATAACGGGTCCGCCGCGCGCACAACCGAACGAGGCGTCTGGATCTGCATTGCATAAACGATGCCAGATACTGGTGCACGAATGTCGAGTTGGTCGATTTCTGCTTTGAGCGCACTGCGCTGTTCGGCCAATTCCAACTCTCGATACCGCAGGTCTCGCAGGTTTGCGATTGCTTCTTCGCGGGCGGCTGTGCCTAGTCTAAGTATCTCGATGTCAATCTCGGTGGACCGCCCCTGCGATTGCGCCTTACTGGCTGACAGTTCCCCAATTTGCCCGCGCAAACGCGCCTGTTCGCGTTGCAGCGACAAGACAATAGATGCCTGTGCCAGGCCACGATCCAACAGAGACTGTTGGCTGGCCAATTCCTTTTCGATCAACTCAAGCTGACGGGTAAGCGCAATTTCCTGTGCTTCGACGCCCGTAACTTGCGCGCCAATCTGTTCGCGACGTTTGCCCAATTGATCAATCTCTTGCGCAATAGATGCGCGCCGGGCCTCGAACAGATTGCGCTGCCCATCCATCAACTCTTGCAGACCGGGGTTTGTCGCCCCGACAGCGATCAATTCATCGTCAAATACAACAGCATCTGTTTCGTCGCGCTCTGCCTCAAGGCGGCCACGGCGGGCCATCAGTTCGTACAACTGACCCTCGACGATGATCAATTGTGATGCCAGCGTTTGCGGATCAAGTTGGATTAACAAATCACCTGCAGCAACGGCGTCACCTTCGTCCACCAGAATTGCGGCGACAACACCGCCCTTTTCATGCTGAACGATCTGACGATTGCGGTCGACCTCAATGCGGCCTGATGCAACAACTGCGCCTGCAATCTCTGTCATCACGGCCCATGTGCCGAAACCACCAAACAACAGCAAAAGCCCCAAAAAACCAATTATGACCGGGCGCGTTGCCGACCAGCGTTTGTCACTCACATCGCTCATGTCACGCCACCGGAATCGGCTGGTGCCTGTTTGATCTGTTGATGATTTTTTACCATGCCCGCCAGTACTTCATCCTTGGGCCCAAACGCCATCCGCATGCCATTGTCCAAGACCAACAGCGTATCGCATTCCTGAATAGCCGCAGGTCGATGCGCCATGATCAAAACCGACCGCTGATCCGCCTTCATCTGCCGGATCGCGTGGTTCAGCGCCTGTGAGCCGACATTATCAAGGTTCGAGTTCGGCTCATCCAACACGACAATCACCGGATCGTCATAGAGCGCGCGGGCAAGCCCGATCCGTTGCATCTGTCCACCGGATAGTCGCACCTGTCCTGAGCGGATTTGCGTATCATAGCCTTGGGGTAGCTCAAGGATCATCTCATGCGCTGCCGCCATTTTCGCTGCTGCGACAACTTTGGCATCATCCGGTTGATTGGACAGACGGGCGATGTTTTCAGCGATACTGCCATCAAAAAGTTGCACCCGCTGCGGCAGGTATCCGATATGTCGTCCCAGAATTTCCGGTCCGTATTGGTCAAGCGAAGCACCATCTAACCGGATGTAACCACCCGCCGGGGACCAAACCCCCATCAATGTACGCGCAAGCGTCGATTTACCCGACCCCGACGGCCCGATAACCCCGACTGCCTGACCCGGCTCAACCTCAAAATTAATTGATTTTAGCGCTGCTTGCCGTTCTCCTGGTGGCACCACTGTCAACCCTTTGGCCGCCAGCTTGGCACGTGGTTTTGGCAATACTGTGCGAACGGATTCGGGCGGCACCGCGCCCAGAAGCTGAGCAAGATTTTCCCAGCCTGTGCGCCCACGTTGCACAACAGGCCATTGGTTCAACGCCAGTTCAACAGGTGCCAACGCCCGACCGAGCAAGATCGACCCGGCAATCATTGCGCCTGGTGTCATTTGGTTTTGCAAAACCAACCATGCACCCAAACCCAACATTGCGGACTGCAAAAATAGCCGCAGCGTTTTTGTCATCGAAGAAAACGTGCCGCCAACGTCTGTGGCACGCACCTGTTGTTCCAACGCTTCGCCGCGCGCCGATTGCCAGCGGGTAAAGGCGGCATCACGCATGCCCATGGCCTGCACCATTTCCGCTTCAGTTCGTATCTGATCAGAAATTGCCACCGCCGTCTGGCTGGCGATCCCGGCCCTGGCCTGACTGCCGCGCGACATGAGTTGGTTTGCAACGGTGATCATGATCAAAATCGCCGCACCGCCAACGGCCAGCCACCCCAGCAAGGGATGAAACAAGAATATTGCGGCAAAGAAAATCGGCGTCCACGGAATATCAAAACCCGCCATTAGTACTGGCGAGGTGATCAGCCGTTGAACCGATTCCAGATCGGCCAGACCTGCATTGGTTTTCACATCGGGCGCCACCGCAGATTTACGCACAACCGCATCAAAAACCCGGCGGTCCAACGCGTCCTGAAACCGCGCACCAACGCGCGCCATGATCCGCCCACGCGTGTGGTCCAAAATACCCATTGTGCCATAGAGAAAGACCACCAAAATCGACAATGCAATCAGCGTTTCTTCGGAACCGGACCCCAAGACACGGTCATAGACCTGCAACATGTACATTGGCCCGGTAAGCATCAAAAGGTTCGCAAACAAGCTGAACAATCCAACTGTCCAATACAACATACGGCTTTGGCTGCGCACTTTGCGCAATTCATCCTGCCCGCGTTTGATCACTTCGTCGCGCATGTGTACTTTCTTTTTGTAGTGGCTTTTCTTTAACTACGGTCGTCTACCACTGTACCCGTTCAATTAAGTGGCATAGTGCCATTTCAGTTAAATTTCCATTGTTCGTTGGCCGGAAAAATGAACTTTGGCCAGTGTCACATTTACGACAACAAACGGGTGTCCCATTACATCCATCTCACTGCGCCGCTGACCCTTACCGATGCGCCGGGTTTTCCGGAGACCTCAACTGTCAAGGCGGATGGCACACCCATATCCTGTCCCTGACCAATCTCAAACTTACCGCCCGCACGCAGGCCATCCCAGTTCAAATCCACCAATGCGCCACCCAATGCTGCAGCCGCGGCCCCGGTTGCCGGGTCTTCAACCACGCCACCGCTGGCAAATGCATTCCGCGCCTCGAACCGACGCGGGCCGGTGATATAAAGCAAGCTAACAGTCACCAGATCATGCTCTGACATAAAATCGCGCATTGCCTCAAAGGGGTAAGACATCTGCGACAATGCGGCGCGGTCTTTCAGCGTCAAAATAGCGTGCTTAACCCCAGCGAAGGCCAGCGTTGGCGGCAATGAGTGATCCAGATCGCCCGCCACGAGAGAGAAAAGCGATGTCAGTTCGCGGGTCAGATCATCAGCGAGGGGCCGCGACCATGTCTCAGGGGATTGCAAGGCGGCATGCCATGTATCCCCATGCCGCATGGCCTCAACGCTGATGTCTGCATCTCGCAGATTGAGATCAAACCGCCCGGCCCCTTCTTGCGCGCCTAGCGCCGCACCCAATGCAATAGTGGCGTGCCCACAAAATGCGACTTCACCGACGGGTGCATAATATCTCACACGCCACGATTTACCTTTCGGCGCGGCAAATGCGGTTTCGGAAAACCCGAGTGTTGCGGCGATATCTTGCATTTCTGATGGGTCGGGCAAATCATCAACGATGACAACCCCAGCTGGGTTGCCGCCAATACTGTTGGACGAAAAAGATGCGATGCGAAGGGGCGTCATGGCTTTACCTCATTTTGCGATGCCCTGTTGTGACACAAGATTTAACATAACAAAAATGAATTAATTTTGCGTATCTCATCACAAATTACGATTATTAGCGATCTTCTCCCCGCTTGGTCGGTTCACGCTGCCCACCACCCGAAGATGGCCCGAATATATCGTGCAGCACCTGATCAATGATCGTCCCGCCGCCGCTGTTGTTATCCGGTACCGGGATCGGATCGGATGCAATTTCCGGCTCACCAAATCCTGTTGCCGGACCCGGCGTGCTCATCGGCAGATCCTTGAGCGGAACACCCTCATGTACCCGGCTCATGGTTTCGCGCCAAATCGCTGTGGGCAGGCCGCCGCCAGTCACCCCCTTGAGCGGGGTGTTGTCGTCGTACCCCATCCAAACACCCGCAACATAATCCGCAGAAAAGCCAATGAACCAAGCGTCTTTGGCCGCAGACGTTGTACCGGTTTTACCCGCCAACTGACGACCGCCGAATTGCGCGCGCTGTCCTGTACCTTCTGAAATGACCTTTTCCATCATATACACCAGCTGACGCGCCGCTTCTTCTTGGATCACCCGTTCGCCGATACCACCACCCGTCCCCATCAACGGTTCGGTATCGCCCATCAGTTTCAAGTCAATCAAGCCATAAGGTGTCACCGACGAGCCGCCGTTTAAAATCCCTGCATAGGCCCCGGTCATCTCAATCAATGTGCTTTCTGATGCGCCCAAAGCCAGCGCCGGTCCTGCGGCAAGATCATTTTGAATGCCAAATTGTTGGGCTACCTGACTTACCAATTCGCGACCGACACTTTCAGATATTTTTACCGCCGGAATGTTCAAAGAGTTTTTCAACGCCTCGGTCAGCGTCACACGCCCTTTGAATTTATTAGTATAATTCTTTGGGCACCACTTACCCGAACCAGGGATATCGATGCAGTATGGGTCGTCGTCAATCAGGTCATTTGGTGAATATCCCAAATCAAGCGCCGCCGCATAAACAAACGGTTTGAACGCTGAGCCCGTCTGGCGCAGGGCCTGCGTTGCCCGGTTGAACGCGCCCGCCACCTTGGTTTTGCGACCACCCACCATGGCCCGCACGGCACCGTCCGCCGACATTACCACAATCGCGGCTTGCGCCTTGGACCCCTCACGTACCTTATTTTCAAAAACCCATTTAAGACCATCTTCCGCCGCACGCTGAATCCGTTGGTCCAACGTGGTTTTGATGATTACGTCTTCTGTAGTGTTACGGGTAAAAAACTCCGGCCCGGACGCCATAACCCAGTCAGCGAAATAGCCACCGGCCTTGGCTTCGGCGGCTTCGGATAACTCGGCAGGATTGGCTTGGGCCGCTCCGGCCTCCTCAGCCGACAAAAGACCCTGCTCTTGCATCAGACGTAACACAGTTGCTGCGCGGTTTTGGGATCGTTCAAGGTTATTAGTTGGCGACAGAACAGAAGGCGAGGTCAACAAACCCGCCAGCATCGCAGCTTCTGCTGCGTTCACTTGCGTTGCGGATTTGCCAAAGAATCTTTGCGCTGCCGCCTCAGCCCCGTAAGCACCACCGCCCATATAGGCGCGGTTCAAATAGATCGACAGGATGTCGTCCTTGGAATATTTGACTTCCATCGCCATTGCATAAAGCGCTTCTTTGGCCTTGCGCTGAATATTACCTGCACGGCAGCTGGCTTCGTATTCTTTTTCGGTCTGCCCGCTGGTCTGATCGAACGGTTCTCCAAGACAGATCAGCTTGGCCGTTTGCTGCGTGATGGTGGAGCCGCCATGACCCTGCAAAGGCCCGCGCCCTTCACGAAGGTTAATGCGTATCGCTGAGGCGATACCTCGCGGGCTGAGACCGAAATGACGGTAGAAACGCTTGTCTTCGGTTGCGACGACAGCGTTCTTGAGGTGCTTGGACACGCTGTCAGCCGTCACAACGCCACCAAACTGATCACCGCGCCACGCAAAAACATCACCGTTGCGGTCCAGCATGGTCACCGACCCGCGCGCACGCCCATCCAGAAAGTTCTCAAGTGGCGGCAGCGTGGTGTAGAAATAGCCAACCGCCAACGCCAATGCGATCATCCCCACTGCCGTCAGCCGCCAAGTGATTTTCCAGATCAGACGGAATACCCAACGCACCAGCGCGCTCAACAAGCCAAGGATACCGCCACGTCTGGGCCGCTTTTGCCGTGCTGGTTTGCGTTTGACGGGAGCTTTCTTTTTGGCCGCCTTTTTAGGTGCCGCCGACCCTTTGCGCGGGTACCGTTTATCCGCCACCAACGGACGCTTTCGCTTTGGTGTATCACTCATAACATTGCCTGCCCGGCCTGATTTTTCTTTTATCTTATCCTGACTGCGCCGGATTGTTTAGCACCGCATTGCACAAACAACATCAAATTTTTGACTATTTTTTCAGCACTTTCTGGTATGCGGCTACTTTTTAATCACCTCATCCCGGTTTTCGGCAATTTTGACACCGAGCAGCTTTCAAAACACGAGGCACCTGAGTTTTGCTGCACCTGCACAATGCAGGGCATTCCTGCCAACCAAAGAGGTATCTCGAGGTGAAACTCATCATTGCAACAATCAAACCATTCAAACTGGAAGACGTGCGCGAGGCGCTCACTGACGCGGGCGTGCGCGGTTTGATGGTGACAGAAATCAAAGGGTTTGGCGCTCAGTCGGGCCATACAGAGATTTATCGCGGCGCGGAATATGTCGTGAACTTTGTCCCGAAGGTCAAACTTGAACTGGTGGTTTCCGATGCCGTCGCGGACCAGATGGTCGACGTGATCAGCCGCACCGCCAAGACCGGAAAAATCGGCGACGGCAAAATCTTTGTCCTCGATGTGGAACAGGCCATGCGCGTGCGCACAGGTGAAACCGCCGACGACGCCCTTTGATCCCCGCTTTTAAGGAATAAAACCATGAAGAAATCACTCATCATTCCCATCGTCGCAGCACTTGTATTGGCTCCGACACTGGGCGCGGCGCAGGACGTTGAATTTGCGACACTGGCCGACACAACCTTCATTTTTAACACATTACTCTTTTTGATCGGTGGCTTTCTGGTGTTCTGGATGGCCGCAGGTTTTGCCATGCTTGAGGCCGGCTTGGTTCGCTCAAAAAATGTGACGACACAGCTGACCAAAAACATTGCGTTGTTTGCAATTGCCGCAATCATGTATTGGCTGGTCGGCTACAACATTATGTATCCAGGTGATGAAAACTGGATCATTCAGGATGTATTTGGGGCCATTGGAGCAAAAGATATTAAGTCCGAGATTGACGCAGGCGGCTATTCGAACGCCTCCGACTTCTTCTTCCAATTGATGTTCTGCGCCACCACAGCATCCATCGTTTCCGGCACACTCGCTGAACGTATCAAACTGTGGCCCTTCCTGATCTTCGTGGCCGTTCTCACAGGCGTGATTTACCCGGTCGAAGCAAGCTGGCAGTGGGGCACTGGCTTCCTTGCCGACATGGGCTTTAGCGACTTCGCAGGGTCGACGCTGGTTCACGCCGCTGGTGGTTTTGCGGCTCTTGCTGGTGCCATTGTGCTGGGGCCACGTCTTGGCAAGTACAACAAGGATGGTCGCGTCGTGCCAATGCCGGGGTCAAACCTTGCGCTGGCGACACTTGGGACGTTCATCCTGTGGCTCGGTTGGTTCGGCTTTAATGGCGCATCACAATTGGCAATGGGAACGATCTCCGACGTGGATGCAGTTGCGCAAATCTTTGCCAACACCAATATGGCCGCTGCGGCGGGGGCTGTTGCCGCCCTGTTCCTGACGCAAGTGCTGTATAAGAAGGTCGACCTGACCATGGTACTGAACGGTGCGCTGGCGGGGCTGGTGTCAATCACCGCCGGCCCGCTTGACCCTACATTATTCGGTGCGCTTTGGATTGGTGCCGTGGGCGGCGTGATTGTTGTATTTGCCGTGCCGTTTCTCGACAAGCTCAAGATTGACGACGTGGTTGGTGCGATCCCGGTTCACCTGCTTGCGGGTTTCTGGGGCACATTGGTGGTACCAGTTTACACTGCAGATACATCCTTTGTAACACAGATCATTGGTTTTAGTGCAGTCGGCAGTTTCGTGTTCGTCGTCAGCTTTGCGGTCTGGGTGGTTCTTAAAGCCACAACAGGCATTCGGGTAAGCGAAGAAGCCGAAATCAACGGTTTGGACATGTCAGAGCTGGGCATGGAAGCCTATCCTGAATTCTCAAAAGGCTAAATTGCTATATTAAGAAATGAAAAAGCCCGGACATCGCGTCCGGGCTTTTTCATTGTAGATGAGCGTTGCACCCACATATCGTTTTTAGATACCAACGTCGATTATGGCTTTTGCCAAGATTGGCACAGTCGCTTCATTCAGCCCCGCAATGTTCATGCGGCTATCACCCACCATGTAAATCCCGTGCTTGCTGCGCAATTCCTCAACTTTTTCCGGCGTTGTGCCAAGCCGCGAAAACATACCGCGATGCTGTGCGAGGAACCCAAACCGATCAGATCCTGACAACCGCTGCAACTCATCTGCGAGTGCTGTACGCAAGCCCAGCATGGTGTTGCGCACGTCTTCCAGTTCTGCCATCCAATCGGCGCGCAGGGCATCGTCGTTCAAGATCATCGTCACGATCCGCGCGCCGTGATCAGGTGGAAAGCTAAAGTTCTGGCGGTTCAAAAACGCAAGCGTGCCTTGGTTCAATTTATGCGCCGACGCATCCGCTGCAATCGCCATCAGTAACCCGGTTCGCTCTCGGTAAATACCAAAGTTCTTTGAACAGCTCGCCGCGATCAAGCACTCTGGCACGGCCGCCACGAGTTTGCGTGTGGCGGCGGCATCTTCGTGCAATCCGTCACCAAAACCCTGATAGGCAATGTCGATCATCGGTGTGGCTCCGGTTTCAAGCAATACCTTGATCACCGCATCCCATTCGGAGGCGTTCAAATTGGCCCCGGTCGGGTTGTGGCAACAGCCATGCAGCAACACCACATCACCCTTTTTCGCCGTCTTGAGATCGGCAATCATCCCGTCAAAATCAACACCACGGGTTTC
>JBPOFE010000083.1:0-15189 GCA_051252035.1 Sulfitobacter sp. | reverse complement strand
ACGGACACGCCGGATCGGTTGGACTTGTCGTTGAATGACACTGAGTTCGGCGTCGGAGATACCGTGCAACTGCGCGTGGTTCCCAAAACAGATGGCGTGGCGTTGATCAGCGTGTTGTCGAACCAAGTGATTGAACGCAAGGCTGTGGCGGTCACGGCAGGTGAAAACTTGATTCCACTGGAGGTCACGGATGCCTGGGGCAGCGGTGCTTATGTCACCGCGTCGGTGTTGAGCGGCATGGATGAGGCCGAAGGCCAGAACCCTGCGCGCAGCCTGGGGTTGGCACATGCTGCGGTACGCCCGGGTGATAAGGAACTATCAGTCAGTTTTGACACGCCTGAGGTTGTCGATGGACAGGCTGGCACCATGCGGGCGACTGTCTTGGTTGATGGCGTAAAAGCGGGTGAAACGGCCTATGTCACGCTTGCGGCTGTAGATGTCGGCATCTTGAATCTTACAGGATTCACAGCGCCTGACACAACGGACCACTACTTTGGTCAGCGGCGTTTGGGTGTCGAAATGCGTGATGTTTACGGTCGATTGATTGACGGCATGAACGGTGCGTTGGGTGCGGTGCGCTCGGGTGGCGATGCGGCGGCTTCTGCACAGGTGCAATCCCCGCCACCTACCGAGGAATTGATGGCGTTTTTCAGTGGTCCTATTACTGTCGGCACGGATGGCCGTGCCGAGGTTGAAATCATCCGCCCCGCGTTCAACGGCACGATCAAATTAATGGCAGTGGCGTGGTCTGAAAGTGCGGTTGGTGATGCGTCTGAGGACGTCATAGCCCGTGATCCGGTTGTGGTCACAGCATCCTTGCCACGTTTCCTTGCCCCCGGCGATCAAAGCCGTTTGTTGCTGGAATTGGTTCATGCCTCAGGTGCGTCCGGTGATATGGCGCTAAACGTCATTGCGGATGCGGGCGTGGCCCTGACCGAAGCGCCGGCAACCGTGACCTTGGCAGATCAAGGGTCGCAACGCCTAAGCATCCCGGTGACAGCCCGCGAGATTGGCGATCATTTGGTCACGGTCACGCTAACCACACCGGATGGCAAAGCGCTGCGCAAGGTGCTGACAATGCCGGTGCGCGACAACGATCCTGAGGTGTCGGTAACACGTCAGTTTGCGCTGGGCGTGGGTGAGAGCTTCACGTTTGATGACAATGTGTTTGCGGGGCTGCGCTTGGGCACAGGTACGGCCACGTTGACGGCGGGGCCGCTGGCGCGCTTTGACGTGCCGGGATTGCTGCGTCAGTTGGATCGCTATCCCTATGGCTGCACCGAACAAGTCACGTCCGGCGCGATGCCGCTTTTGTATCTCAGTTCAATGGCGCAAGCTGCGGGCATTGGGGAGCCCGCAAAGATTGACGATAAAATCGGCAAAGCGATTGAACGCATCCTGACGCGTCAATCCGGTAATGGTGCCTTTGGCATGTGGCGTGCGCAGTCCGGCGAGTTTTGGTTGGATGCCTATGTCACCGATTTCCTCAGCCGTGCGCGGCGCGAGGGGCATACGGTGCCGGATCTTGCGTTTGCCCAAGCGATGGACAACCTGCGCAACCGGATCAGTTATGCCCCGGACTTTGACGAAGGGGGCGAAGATATTGCCTATGCGCTGCTGGTTCTGGCCCGCGAAGGTGCGGCGAGCATGGGCGATCTGAGGTATTACGCGGATACCAAGATGAACGATTTCGGCACACCGCTGGCCGCCGCCCAATTGGGCGCAGCGCTGGCGGCATATGGCGATCAAATTCGCGCTGATACGATGTTCCGCCGTGCCGGTGTGTTGTTGTTGCGTGACCGGGATCGCAAGCGTGGCTGGCGGTCTGATTTTGGTACAAACCTACGTGATACAGCGGGTGTGCTGAAGCTGACCGCAGAGGCTGGCAGCAACGCCATTGATGCCGCGACGTTGGTATCCTGGGTTGGCAACGAAAAGAAATATCTGTCGACACAGGAAGCTGCGCAGGTGGTCTTAGCCGCCCATGCGCTCGCCTCACCAGATGCGGTACCGGGTCTAAAAGTTGATGGGCAATCGGTGAATGGTCCGGTGGTCAAACGCTTAAGCGATGCTGACCCGACACCTGCCGTCATAGAAAATATCAGCGATATCGCGATGGATGTGACCGTGACGGCTTACGGCGTGCCTGAAGTACCGCCCGCCGCGGGTGGATATGGCTATGCGATTACGCGCAGCTATTACACGATGGACGGCGTGTCCGCACAGGGGCCGTTTTCATCGGGTGATCGCATGGTGGTGGTGCTGGAGGTCAAACCGTTTGAGAATGTTGGTGCGCGGTTGATTTTGGATGATCCACTACCCGCAGGGCTTGAGATCGACAATCCCAACTTGCTGCGCAGCGGTGAAGTGGGCGCGCTGGACTGGTTGAAAACCGCGAATGCAGAGAGTGCCGAATTCCGCAGTGATCGGTTCATCGCGGCAGTCAATCATCGCAATGCGGATCCGTTCCGCTTGGCCTATGTTGTGCGCGCTGTGACACCCGGCACGTACCATCATCCGGCGGCGACGGTCACCGATATGTACCGCCCTGAATATCGCGCCAACACCGATACGGGGGCGGTGATAGTCACGCCATGATCCGAAGGTTCGGCCTTTTTGCGCTGGTTGCGGTGCTGGGCATCGCGGCGGGCTTGCGCGACGGGTTTGACGCATGGGTGGCTGCAACTGATGTGCCGTCCGTGCTGGTCGAAACCTCTGTTGAGGTGCGTGACCGCAACGGCGTTTTGATGCGGGTGTTTCCGGTAGAGGATGGCCGGGTCCGTCTGTCGCTTGGGCTGGACAAAGTCGATCCTGAATATGTGTCGATGTTGATCGCCTATGAGGACAAGCGGTTTTATCAGCATCACGGCGTCGATCCCATCGCGGCCCTGCGCGCCATCGGACAAGCAGCATGGAACCGCCAGATTGTTTCAGGCGGCTCAACCCTAACGATGCAAGTCGCGCGGCTGTTGGAAAACTCCGGCACCGGGCGCTGGCAAGGCAAGTTGCGACAGGTGCGTCTGGCGCTGGCTCTTGAACGGCGGTTGAGCAAGGATGAGATACTGGGCCTGTATCTGGCGCACGCCCCCTATGGCGGTGCTGTTGAAGGGCTGCGGGCGGGATCATTGGCGTGGTTTGGCAAGGAACCCGCACGTCTGACCTTGGCAGAGGCGGCGTTGTTGGTCGCCCTTCCCCAATCACCCGAAAGCCGCCGCCCGGATCGTCATCCCGACGCTGCCGTGGCCGCGCGTGCGCGGGTATTGGACCGTGTGGATGCACCGGAACAAACGCGGCTGGCCGCGGTGCCTAGGACGATGAAACCCTTTGTCCGATTGGCCCCACATCTGGCGGATGAAATGCGGGGCGTCGATCCAATGGCGGGGCAACATGACCTGACCTTGGATGCCCGGTTGCAAAGCCAGATAGAAGACCTCGCGCGGCGTGCGGTTAAAGGTCAAGCGCGCGGTGTCTCAGCGGCGATAGTCGTGGTGGATCATCAGACCGGCGAGGTGTTGGCCTCTACCGGATCGCCGGCGTATTCCGCGCAAGGCGGCGCGCTTGGGTTCGTGGATATGACGCGGGCTGTGCGGTCTCCGGGTTCGACGCTGAAACCGTTCATCTATGGCTTAGCCTTTGATCAGGGGTTGGCGCATCCTGATACATTGATCGACGACAGCCCCGTCGCTTTTGGTCGCTATGCGCCACAGAATTTTGATGGGCAGTTTCGCGGTGAACTTACCGTGCGCGAAGCATTGCAATTGTCGTTGAATATCCCTCCGGTTTTGCTGACCCAAGAACTTGGCCCCGCCCGTTTGATGGCGACCCTGCGCGCTGGGGGCGCCAATCCGCTGGTGCCGGGGGGCAAGCCGGGTTTGGCCGTGGCGTTGGGCGGTGTTGGCCTGACTCTTAACGATCTGGTGCAGCTTTACGCAGGGCTTGCAAATGGTGGGCAAACCCGGCCTTTGGTTTGGCGGTTGGGTAATGGTGCTGCGTCTGAGCAACGCATGATATCCAAGTCCGCAGCGTGGCAGGTGGGTCATATTCTTGCCAGCATTGCGCCGCCCGCTGGCACTGGGGCGGGCGTCGGTAAAATCGCTTATAAGACCGGGACATCCTATGGCCACCGTGATGCGTGGGCAATTGGATTTGATGGCGCGCATGTAATTGGTGTTTGGCTTGGCCGACCTGATGGCACGCCTGTGCCGGGGGCATTTGGCGGTGATATGGCTGCGCCGATCTTGTTTGAAGCGTTTGGTAGGTTGAGGTCAACTCCCGCGCCCTTGCCCGCTCCGCCACCCGAGACACTGATCTTTAGCACGGCGGCCTTGCCCCTGCCATTGCAACGCTTCCGCAGCCGCAGTGCGGTTTTTCAAAAGGCCAGTGATGCACCTGTGGTCAGCTTCCCCCCGCAGGGTGCAGTGTTACGGCAAACCGGTGATAGCATCCCGCTAAAGCTCAGCGATGGGGTGTTGCCGATGACCGTCTTAGTCAATGGTGCGCCTGTGTTGACAGGCCTGCGCGAACGCAGTGTGATGCTGCCGATCATCGGGCCGGGGTTCTCTCATATTTCCGTCATTGACGCCTTGGGGCGCGGTGCGCAGGTACATATCCGGCTGGACTGACCTGAACGTACGTGGCAGGGCTATGGGCGTATTCATTCGCTGAAAGCCCGACGCCATGTCTCTTGCGCTGTCTGTCCTACCATTGGTGTTGATCATCTCTTGCGGCTATCTGCTGGCCAAAAGTAATGTCCTGCCCAAAGCGGATTGGAAGGGCATTGAGACGCTGAGTTTCCGCGTGTTGATCCCCGCCGTATTGATCCTGACCATCACTCGAACGGATCTGTCACTCGGGCGGTTCAGTGGTGTGATGATAGCGCTGCTGATTACATGGGCTGGCTTAGCTGTGCTCGGCATGTCGCTTCGCCTGTTGCCAAAGAAAAAACTGAGCAATCCGGCGTTCACGACGATCTTTCAGGTGGGCACGCGGTGGAACGCGTTTGTCGCGCTTGCGGCTGCAGAACAATTTATCGGGGCGCAAGGGCTTGGTGTGATGGCCGTGGCAATCGCGCTGTTGATCCCCGCGATTAACGTCAGCTGCATCATAGTGATGTCAGCCTTTGGTCCGAACAGCACCAGCCTGACAGGCATTTTGATGATCGTTGCAAAAAACCCGTTGGTGCAGGCCTGTGTCGTAGGGCTGTTGATTTACTTTAGTGGTGTCACTTTGCCCGATCCGATCATCGAAACGCTTGATATGATTGGGCGCGGGGCTCTGGCGGTTGGGTTGTTGGCCGTTGGCGCAGGGATCAGCTTGCGCCGCCTGACCCGTTGGGATTGGAAAGTTGCGGTGGGTGTCGCGCTGCGCCCTGTGATTGCCCCAGTAATCTTTGCCATGCTGGCAATGCTGCTGGACCTGAATGCGGCACAGACATTGGCAGGTGTTCTGGTCTTTGCGGCTCCTGCGGCGTCGAATGGTTATATCATCGCCAAGCAGATGGGAGGCGACGCCGACCTGTATGCAGATATTCTGACTTGGCAGACGCTTTTGTGTCTGATTGTTCTGCCGATTTGGGCCTACGCTCTGATCGGCTAAGTCCCGCAAAGCGACGACCCTGGCAATTGCTGCGCGTTCCAGCGTGCGTTAAGGATAATGCAATGAAACGCATTATTCCTCTCGTCTTGGCACTTGTGATCGCCCCCCCGGTTACGGCACACCCCCATGTCTTTATCGACACTGGGCTAGAGATGATTTTTGACGATACAGATCTGCTGACTCATGTACGGGTGACATGGCAATACGATGATCTATATTCCTTGCTGATCACCGAAGACATGGGACTGGATGCCGATTACGATGGTGTTTTGACGGAAGCGGAACAAGAGACATTGACAGGATTTGACATGAAGTGGATCGAGGGCTTCAATGGTGATCTTGAGATGTTAAGCGGTTCTGAGGCTGTCCCATTGTCTGGGCCGACAATGGTTACTGCAACGTTCAAAGATGGTCGGATCACAACCACCCACATGCGCAAGGTTTTGTCGCCCGTCAACCTGACAGAACCTGTGACGCTCAAACCATATGATCCGACGTATTATACCGCCTATGACGTGACGTTGCCTGTAGTGATCATTGGGTCCGAAGCCTGCCGGGCACGTGTCAAAATGCCTGATATCAATGCGGGGTTGGTGGCTTTGCGTGATCAACTTAGCGCCCTTGATACAGAGACGGAACCTGCCGATGCGGGTCTGCCGAATATCGGCGCGCAATTGGCCAATGATGTGATTGTGACATGCGCCGGATCGTAACCTGGGCCGCTTTGGCGGTGATCTTGTGCCTTGTGCTGATCTGGTACAGCGGCGGGTTTTCGCAACTTGGCGCTTGGGCCGCAGATCAACAACGGACGTTCCAAAACACAATTGCAAAGGCGTTGCGTGGTGCGCGTGCGGGTGAGGCAGGTGCGGTCCTGGCGCTGGTGACGGCATGTTTCATCTATGGTCTTGCCCATGCGGCGGGGCCGGGGCATGGCAAGGTTCTGATCGGTGGCTATGGGTTTGCGCGCAAAGTACCGATGCTTCGGTTGTCACTAATCGCCTTCGCGGCATCCCTGGGGCAGGCGGTGACGGCGATTGTCATGGTCTATGCGGGTGTTCTGATCCTGAATCTTAGCCGTGAGACGATGGTCGGCGTGACCGAAGAATTTTTTGCACCCGCCAGCTATGCTGCTATCGCAGCGATCGGTCTTTGGCTGATGTGGCGTGGCTCACGGCGGTTTAGCAATGTTGATATGGCGCACGACCATGCACATTCAGGCCATGAAGAGGTTTGTGGCAGTTGCGGTCATGCCCATGGCCCGACATTGCGACAGGTGGACAAGGTAAATTCGCTACGTGAGGCAGTCGCGTTGGTCGCGGGGATCGCCATTCGGCCCTGTACGGGCGCGCTTTTTGTATTGATCATCACATGGCAGATGGGGATAGCGATGATTGGTGTGCTTGGTGCTTTCGCAATGGCAATCGGCACCGCGGCGATTACGGTCAGCGTGGGCCTTGCCGCAACAGGGTTGCGTGGGGGAGTTTTGGTGGGCTTTGCCGGATCTGCGCGGGGTGCGAGGATTGCTGCAGGTGTTGAAATGATTGCGGGCTGCGTGGTCGTTATGCTTGCAGGCGGGCTGCTGTTGCGCGCGATTTAGGCGTTAGCGTCGCCCCTCCCGCAACCATGCTGCAGTGATCAACGCAGCACTTAATACCAACACAAGCCATCCCGGCAAGATCGGCGTTTGACGCACATCGCGGGTCTCATAGGCACCGCGCGGCGTAATGCCCAGCCATCCCCGCCCCGCAGCAGGACGGCCCGCGCGCACGTTACGCAAACGAGGTGTGCCGTCCTCCAGCCGCACCACACCACCGCGCAGGGCTGTAATCGTTGGCGATAACGCTGCACCATCCGCAATGGTTTCGACAAATTCACGCGGTGCGGCGGGGCCAAGACCGATCACCGACGACTGATCGCCATTTTCTAACCGATAAAGCCCCATGTCCGGTCCCTGAAAAACGCCCTCGAACGTACCCGGACCGCTGGGCGCAAGGCCAACGGTGTTGGTGCTGCCATCCGGTGCTGTGACGGTCACGGGCGGTACGGTTTCACCCAAGGTGCGCCGTGTGATGCGCATCGTCTGACCTTCGGCGGTGGCGGTCAGTGCTTCTTCCTCAAGCTCAGGTTCTTTCATCATCCAATGGGCCAAGCGGCGCAGCAATTCCAATTGCGGCCCGCCGCCTTCATATCCCCTGCTCCACAGCCATGCATGGTCGGACGACAGCAACGCCACGCGACCTTCGTCCACGCGGTTCAGGATCAACAATGGTCGTCCTTCGACACCTTCCAGCACCACGTTGCCTTGTGGTTCCGCGACATCAATCTGACGCAGCCAGCGGCCCCAATCCCCATTACCAGGCAGCCCCGCGGTGACCGGGTGGCGTTGGCCAAGCTCGCTGACTTTGGGTAGATAGGGATCCTCGAAAACCCGTGCGCTTGGCGTCGCCGGCAATACCAACCCCAAAGGGGAACGATAAATGCTGTCGGCACTTGCAAAATCTGGGCCAGCAGCAACCAGAACCGCGCCACCTTTGCGCACGTAGTTTGCGACATTCTCAAGGTAGAGACCGGGCAGAATGCCGCGCCGCTTGTAGCGGTCAAAGATGATCAGATCAAAATCGTCGATCTTTTCCATGAACAATTCACGGGTAGGAAAGGCGATCAGGGACAGTTCATTGACCGGCACACCGTCTTGTTTTTCCGGGGGGCGCAGAATTGTAAAATGTACCAGATCCACGGAACTGTCCGACTTCAATAGATTGCGCCACGTGCGCCCGCCGGGATGCGGTTCGCCACTGACAAGCAAAACCCGCAGACGGTCGCGCACACCGTTCATTTGGATCAACGACGCATTGTTGCGGTCGGTCAACTCACCG
Organism: Sulfitobacter sp.; assembly: GCA_051252035.1. Taxonomy (GTDB): domain Bacteria; phylum Pseudomonadota; class Alphaproteobacteria; order Rhodobacterales; family Rhodobacteraceae; genus Sulfitobacter. The sequence continues at coordinate 6,718 of JBPOFE010000083.1, read as the reverse complement.
TCAGCAAGCGGCAGGGAAAAGCGGATCACGTTGCGCCCGCCATGCGGCAGGGTGACGGGAAGGTTGATGTCTTCCCCAATAGGCACGCGGAATGTTTGGGCCGGTTCCCCGTCAATGGAAATATCGAGCGGGGCAAGGGTTTGTCCGGTGGGTGCCGCGCCCAGATCATCAATGCGCAGGGTGAGCGTGACCGCCTCTCCGATAATCGCAAAAGCGGGGGCGTTGCTGACGGTCAGGCGGCGGTCCCAGTCCGCCTCGCGTCCCGATAAAAGCAAATGCATCGGCGCAGGCAGGTCAATGGGCAGATCGGCATCATGCACCCTGCCATCGCTGATCGCAATAATACCGGCCACCCGTGCACGCGGTTCTTCGGCCAGCGCATCGGCAATCGCTGTCATCATTTCCGTACCCGCATCTCCCGCGCCATCCGGCACCGAGACACGGCGCAGTTCGGTGTTTGGACGCGCGGCGATTTGCGCGGCTATAGCGCTGGCGGCTTCTGCGCTTTGATTGGTGCGGTTTCCCAGTTCTTGGCTGGCGCTGTTGTCATTGACCAGCAGGATAATATCGCTCAGCGGTGCGCGTTCTTCTTGTTGATATGAGGGCCCTGCAAGCGCCCCAAGCACGACAAGGGCCGCAAGCCCGCGCAAGGCCCAACCGTTCAAACCACGTATCGCCGCCAACAGCATACTGAGCACGGCGACAATGGCCACAACAATAAGCAGCGACAGGGGGATCAATGGGTCATATACAATCGTTGCAGTCATTGGCCCAACCGATCCAGTAGGGCGGGGACATGCACTTGATCCGACTTATAATTGCCCGTCAGCACATGCATGACGAGGTTCACACCAAAGCGATTGGCAAGCTCGCGCTGCAGCTCGCCGGAATATCCGCGCCCAATCGGCAGCAATGGGGCGCCATCACTGCGCACAGCCCATGCTGCTGCCCAGTCGTTGCCGCCAATGATCACCGGAGTCACGCCATCGTTTAGGTTTCTAAATGGCATGCCTTCAATACGCTCCGCATCCGGCGGTGACGCCTCAACCCAAACATCACGGCTTGTGTGGCGCCCCGGAAAATCCTGCAACAGATAGAACGTACGGGTCAGCACGTGATCTGCCGGCAGTGGTTCAAGCGGTGGAATATCAAGCGGTGCGGCAAGTTCCTGCAACTTGCGGCCATTCGGGCTGGCCGCGCCGAAACGCGCAATGTCGGCGTCACGGGTGTCGAAAACGATCAGTCCGCCAGAACGCAAATATTCATTCAGCTTGCTATAGGCCTCTGCGGAAGGGCGCGGTTGATCTGGTGTGATCGGCCAATAGAGGATCGGGAAAAATGCCAATTCGTCCGTTTCCAGATCGACCCCCATTGGGGATGCGGGTTCAACCGAGGTGCGAAAGAAAAGCGTATCCGATAGCCCAATCAGACCCGCATGTGCGATCCCATCCAGTTGGGTATTTCCTGTTAGAACATGTGCTAGCGAAACTTCACTTGTGGCCTCGAGCGCGAAAATATCTGTTTGCGATTGGGCATCGGCCGGGATTGGTTGGCTTATCAATGGCAGTGCAAACAAGATCATTGCCGCCGCATTGCTGCGGTTCAACAAGCGACCCGACAGTGACAAAGAGGCAACCACATCGGCTAAAAGCAGCAGGACTGACAAGCTTAACAGCCACCCCGCAATGGGTTGCTCAGGGTTCACAGCAAGACCGCGCACCGGCACATCCCCAGGCCAAGTTGCTGGTGTGAGCGTGCTGCCTTTCATAAAGACATTACGCGCCAAGCGACGATCACCGGAGCCATAAATGCCCGGCTGCATCTGCGGCCCTGCAGCGGCGTTGATCAGATCGGGACCATCGACGCCGGGCAGGTTGCCCGCGTCACTTAGGACACCATAGCCATCCATCACCCGCAGCGGCGTCCATGTGGTGCCAACGAGATCATCGGCTTCTGGCGAGGATGCGGCGGAGGACACCGCCAGCCGTTCCATCATTTCAACGAACAGACCTGAAAGCGGCAAGGTCGACCATTCTGCCGTGGCCGTCACATGGAACAATACGATCTGGCCTTGACCTTCGGACTTGCGTGTCACCAATGGCGTGCCGTCGCTGAGAGATGCAATCACACGGTCCGCCAATGTCGGATCGGGTTGTGCAACGACCTGTGCCGACACCACGACATCGTCTGGGATAGTCAGGCCAAAGAAAGGTGAGGTTTCGCGAAACGGGGCAAGTGATTTTGGCTCACCCCACGACATCGCCCCGCCAACGCTGCGGCCACCTGCGCGCAGGCGCACGGGCATCAGGGGGTCCTCATCAATGCGGCTGATATCGCTGGCGGCGATCCGCGGGCCAGCAAACCGGACCAACATGCCTCCGCGATCAATCCACTCCATCAAGGGGTCTGCTTCGGCCTCTGACAGCTTGGCAATATCGGCCAGCACGATTACATCCGGGTTGGCGGGCAAGACATCGGCCAGTGATCCATTGATAAGGTCGGCGGTCGGGGCCAGCGCTTGTTCGATATAATGCAAAGGCGACAAGAGTTGCAGGCTCTCACGGTCATTGCGACCACCAATCAACGCAACCTCGCGGCGTTGCAATCCATCATCTACAACCGTCGTAGCCCCAGCAGACCGCTGGCCAGCAATTACAAACCCGGTGATCCGCGCGCGCAGTTCCGCGGGCAATGCCAATTCGGTGGTGGCGCTTACAGACCCGTCATCAAACGCCGCAGGCACAGTCGCCAAAATACGGGCGTTTCCAGCCGGGTCGCGACCTTCGGCCTGAATGATCGCCTCTCGTGCGAGCCCGGGCGCGGCGCGGTGGATTTCCAGTTTCACCACGCTGTCAGCGTAGTGCGCGGGTGCGATGGCCATGACATTGGCCGCGGTCTGATAGACTTCAACAGTGCCCCGCGCCTGCATAGCATCCAGTACGATTGCGCGCCCTTCAAAGTCCAATCCATCACTGAACCAAAGGCTATCAAAGGCAGGTAAATCTGCCATGATTTCGCTGGCTTTGTCGATGTTTGCCAAGGACGGTTGCCATGGATCAGGTGCAAAACCGGCAAGCCGGGACCGCCAGACATCCGCGGATTGAAACGCGGGGACATCAGGGCGGGTCAAAACCATGAACCCCACAGTGCGCCCAGCCCGTCCTGCGCGGGTCAATTGCTCGTCAATCGCTTCGGTTTGCTGTGGCCAACGCGCGGCACCGGCCCATGTGCCATCCAGTACAATCAACAAGGGACCACTGCCTTGCGCCTGATCTGCCTCAGGGTTCAGGACGGGACCCGCCAAACCCAAAATAATTGCGGCAATCGCCAGCATGCGCAGTAAAAGCAACCACCATGGGGTGCGGTCGGACACAGTTTCGTCGTCGTTCAAGCCCAACAGTAACGCGACACCGGGAAAACGGCGGCGTATCGGCGCGGGCGGCACGGCGCGCAGGATCAGCCACAGGATCGGCAGTGCCAAGAGCGCCACCAAAAGCCAAGGTGCTGTGAAACCTATGCCGCCCAATACGGTCATGCAGCAATTCCCGCGCGGGCATCAAGCGCCCCATACAGCCACAAGAGCGCCGATTGCGCAGAGGCATCTGTGTGATGCAAGCCATATTGCCAGCCGGTCAACGTGCAAAGCCGCTGAAGTTCCGCTTTGCGTTCTGCAAGTCGTTCCAGATACCGTCCCTTAAGGTCATTGGCCTTGAGCGTTTCGTGGCTAAGCGTGCCTCCGATGCTTTCAAAGATCGTGCGGCCAGTGAAAGGGAATGCTTCCTCTGAAGGGTCCAGCACATGATAGAGTACCCCGCGCACGCCGCGATCAGCGGCTTTGGTCAGGGCCAATTGCACGCCGGCTAGATCGCCCATAAAATCAGAAATGAAAACCGCTCGAGCATGCGGGATCATCGCACGATGTTCAGGCGGGCTATAATCCGTGTTGTCATCCTGACAAAACATTTCAGCGAGCCGCAGGATTTGTGGATTACCGCGACGCGGCGGCAAAGTCGTTCCGGTCAGACCCACCCGTTCACCACTGCGCAGCAGCAAGATGGACAATGCCAATCCCAGCAACCGCACGCGGTCGGCTTTTTGCGGCACGTCGGCATGTGATGTAAACCGCATTGACGCACCCTGATCGACCCATAGCATCACAGATTGCGCAATCTGCCATTCGCGTTCGCGCACAAACTCCTGATCGCCCATTGCAGAGCGCCGGTGGTCAATTGCACGGCGGCTGTCGCCGAGTTGTGCTGGGCGGTATTGCCAAAAATCATCACCCATTCCCGCACGTCTGCGGCCATGTGCACCTAACAAGACCGCACCAGCGAGGTGTTCGGCGCGTGCCAGCAAATCGGGCAGTCGGGACGCCTCGTGTTCTGCCGATGCACGTAGGGTTGTGGGGGTGATCACGCTGCAGCCTTTGCCCCGGTCAGGCTGGCGGCAGTTTCATCAATCAAAGCATAGAGGCTATCGCCTCGCGCTCGCGCTGCAAAATTCAACGCCATACGGTGGCTTAACACGGGTCGTGCCATATCAATCACGTCTTCGGCTGATGGGGCCAAGCGCCCCTGCAACAAGGCACGCGCCCGCACGGCGAGCATCAGCGCCTGTGCCGCACGTGGGCCTGGGCCCCATGCCACGGTATCGCGGACCTGTTGGCTGACACCATCCTCTTCGGGGCGGAAGGCACGGACCAAATCAAGGATCATTTCAACCACTGAATCGCCAACTGGCATGCGGCGCAGCAGGCGTTGGGCTTCAAGCAGTTCGATGGCGGTGAAGGTCTGTGTTGATTGTGCCTCTTCTTCGCCCGTTGTGGCGATCAAGATATCGCGTTCGGTATCGCGATCGGGGTATTCAACGTCGATCTGTACCAGAAAGCGATCAAGCTGTGCTTCAGGCAAAGGATAGGTGCCTTCCTGTTCAATCGGGTTTTGTGTTGCCAATACGTGAAATGGCACGCCCAAGGCGCGGTCTTGACCGGCAACCGTCACGGTCTTTTCCTGCATCGCCTGTAGCAACGCAGATTGTGTGCGGGGTGAAGCACGGTTGATCTCGTCTGCCATCAACAACTGGCAAAACACAGGACCCTCGACAAATCGAAAGGCGCGGGTGCCATCGGCGGCGGTATCGAGAACCTCGGAACCCAGAATGTCGGCGGGCATCAAATCAGGCGTGAATTGAACGCGGTTTCCATCCATTCCCATGACCGTGGACAGCGTTTCAACCAACCGAGTCTTACCCAGACCTGGCAAACCAATCAGCAAGCCATGACCGCCGCATAAAAGCGCCGTGAGCGTCAGGTCCACAACGCGTTCCTGACCGATGAACCGCTTGGTAATCGACTGTTTTGCCTCAGCCAGTTTTGCGCCCAATGCTTCGATTTGCTCTACCATGTCTTCGGCTTTGGTCATGACATTCTGGTCCCTTGAGTTATATCGGTCTAGTGTAAGTGTATATCGGTCATAGGAAATGGCAAAAGCGATGAGCGGACAAAAAACCGTTACCCCAACAGCAGAAGGGCTTGTTGCTTCGGCAAAAGCTGCAAAAACACGCGGATTGCCGCCGTTGGAAAAGTGGAATCCGCCGTTTTGCGGTGATCTGGACATGCAGATCAAACGCGATGGCACGTGGTTTTACCAAGGCACACCCATCGGGCGGCCCGAACTGGTAAAACTATTTTCCACGATTCTGTGGCGTGAAGGGGATAAGTATTTTCTTGTCACACCTGTTGAGAAGGTCGGAATTACTGTCGAAGACGCCCCGTTTGTCGCGGTTGATTTTGAGGCGAGTGGGGAAGGCAAAGCGCAAAAGCTGCGATTTGAAACCAATGTGGGTGATTTTTCGGGTGCTGGGCCGGAGCGTCCTATCCGTGTCGTGCGGGATGAAAAGACCGGGGAGCCATCGCCCTATATCCTGATCCGGCGCAACCTCGAGGCATTGATCGACCGTAAAAGCTTTTATCGTTTGGTTGATCTGGGGGTACACCATGATGGCTGGTTTGGTGTCTGGTCGGATGGTGAGTTCTTTGGCATTATTCCCTCGGATGAATTGCCGGATGAAACTGCCTGATTTAGTATTCTGCGACTTCCGGTTTGAACAGGAACCCCTGATGCTCCCCGCCCGATTTGCACCGATATTGTTTGGTTTGATTTTGTCAGGGCTGATGTCGCTGATGGTTTCCGGAATCGCGACATTCCGTGCCGCAGGATTGGCCCCAGATTTCGCGACACTTTGGATTGGCGGCTGGCTGACCAGTTGGGTGATTGCATTTCCAGTGGTGCTGGTGGTAGCGCCATTGACCCGAAAATTAGTATCTAGACTGGTCAGGTAGATCTGAACGTCGCACTTAACCGGGAAAGAACTCCGGCACGTCGCCCTCGGACCATTGCGGATACTTTAGCATGATATGCTGAAATTGGTCTGAAGCCAGAAACCGTTCCAACCAGCGCTGAAGATTTGGCCATGATTGTGCGTCGAACCATGGCTTATCGATGAATGCGAATTGACGGACAAAAGGCAAGATTGCAAAATCGGCGATTGTAGGGTGATCGAACAGATTTGTGGTGATCATTTGATCAAGCTCCGTCAGAAACCCTGCTGCTATGGCGCGTTGCTCCAGAGGATCAAACTCAGGATGCCGACTGGCATATTTCGTACGGTCAAGTGCGTCTTTGAACGGGCCATCCGCCTGTGCAATCAAGTCCCAACC
>JBPOFE010000082.1:0-15268 GCA_051252035.1 Sulfitobacter sp. | reverse complement strand
CTGACAAATCCTCGGGTGCCATCAATTGGATCCAGAACCCAGGTCAAACCGGATGTCCCCGCTTTTGCCCCGTATTCTTCGCCCAAGATGGCATCATCGGGTCGTTCCCGCGCCAAAATATCACGCATAGCGCGTTCGGCAGCGCGGTCGGCCTCGGTTACCGGATCATAACCTTCGCTCAGCTTGTTGTCTGCTGTCAGGGCCGCGTTGCGAAAATAAGGGAGGATCACCTTGCGCGCCGCATCCGCCATCTGATGCGCAACTTGGCGAATGTGTGGATCAAATGCGGGCACGTCATTCATATAACTGGCCTGACAGGCTATATCGGCCATTTCAAGTTAAAAGTCTAAATATCTGTGCCTTAGGGTCCAATATGGCTCAAGCGACATCGCTTAACACGCGGGCAAGTTCAAACAAGCGCCGCCGCTGATTTTCGGGAATGGCATAATAGGACCGCACCAAATCCATCGCTTCTTTGTCACCCATCAAATCGGTGGGCACTGCGGTATGGTCAGACAAAGCCTCTTCTTCTTCGGTTGATTTCAGACCTTCAAAAAAGAACGACACCTGAACCTCCAAAGCATCGGCTATATCCCAAAGTCGTGATGCGCTGACCCGATTTGCCCCGGTTTCATATTTCTGTATTTGCTGAAACTTGATGCCAACCAAATCGGCCAATCCCTGTTGGGTCATCCCCGTTAGCCAACGCCGCTGCCTTATGCGTTTTCCAACATGCACATCTACCTTATGAGCCATCTTGTTTCGTTTCCTTACTTTTGGACACTGGAAATATCTCAATCATTACAAATTGGCGGACGAAAACACCTGTTCCGCAAACCGATCCTGTCGCCTAACATACGAAATACGCGCCACACATCAAACAAATTAAACACATCCATCGCCCCGCCATCCAATGTTGCCTACAACTTAAAGTATTAAGCGGTGATGAATTTTTTGCTCTTTCGTTCAGCATTGCCGTCACATTTTAGGTGCATTATATGACATGTTCCCCATATGAGCCGTGCTATCAATTTTTCGTCATTTCTGCCTGAGCGGGTATTTTACAGGGGAATGGCCAAGCTAATTTCCCCACAAACGCCTAGGGATTGAGCATCAAATAGGGCCACGCGCCGTCAACACACGCAGTGATAGAGTAAAAAACGGTGATTCTCACTTAAAGTTTAGCTACGCACTGCTAACCCATCGCAACGGATCAGGTCAGCCGCCCCTCAGACTGCACGCAATCTCGTCGCCTGTGGGTGAAAAGCATTGCGCAAAAGTGTGGCCAATGTGCTGTGTACTTCGCCTAGTGATCCTTGGGCACCGTAAAGGTTGATCTTTTGGCTTGGCAAAGCGGGCAACGCACCGTTGTGGTCCACTTGATCAAGATAGGGAGGTTCGGTCCCGTCGATCATTGCATGTACCGCGAGATCGGCGCTGACCGCCGCCTCGACGGTGCGGTCGCTTTGCGTCTCAACGGACATCTCCCAGTCAATACCAGAGGCGTCCAGTGCTTTCACAACAAGCGGTCGAAACGTGCAAAATTGGCAAAACGCCAACCGCAACGGGCGCTGCCGCCACGCCGCGCCGCCCGGCGCTCCGATCCAGGTTAAATCTTTGCTAACAAGAGTTTCACCGCCCTGATCAAGTCCGGTCTCAGTGGTGACGATCAGATCGCAGTCGCCTTTTGCGAACTGCTCTTTCAGCGTTTTTGTGTAAGACGCCTCGAGCAGGACACGCACACGTGGGAACGCAGCGTGAAATTGTTTCAGGACCTGCGGAATCGCCGGATAGACGATGTCATGCGGCACGCCCAGTCTGATCTCGCCTTCGTAGGCATGATCGGTCAGCCGTGCGATGACCTCATCATTCAAGGCAATCATCCGCCGGGCATAGGCCAGCAATTGTTCCCCCGATGCGGTCAGCGCAATGGTGCGCCCGGTGCGGTCCAAAAGATCGAGTCCCAGCATTTCTTCAAGCCGTTTAAGCTGCATCGAGACAGCGGATTGGGTCAGATGCAAGAACCCGGCCGCCCGCGTGACACCGCCTGAATCAGCCACCGCCACAAAAGATCTGAGTGTTGTGATGTCGAGATTGCGCATATATCAATTACCTTGATGTGATCCATAACAAACATTCGTTTTCATTATGCTCTGACAATCTCCATATATCAAGTATCGAAATGCAAAATGGAATCGCATCACAGAACCTAAAGGATTACGCCATGACCACCCTGACACACCGCAGCTGCGCCGCCACACCAATCGCCACCACCCACTCTCGTTCTATTCGGACGGTATTTGCCCATGCCTATGCTTTGTGGTGCAGCAGACGCGCGTTGGCCCGCCTGACGGCTGCGCAACTGGAAGATGTAGGGGTGAGCGCATCTGAGGCGGATCATGAGGCGCGCCGCCCGGTCTGGGACGTTCCGGCCAACTGGCGCGACTGATCAGATCAATCTGTGGCGAATTTACACAAGTAAACCCTTGATAATCAGCGCCGAAACCCCAATATTCTAGGCAATACCGTGACCGACCCTGTCGGTACGGAACCAATTGCCAATTTGGAGGATACAAATGGCTGACGTGAATACAATCCGGGGTGCCGCCGGAACCCGCGCCGCCGAAATCGACGCGGGTTTGCGCGCGCACATGAACAAGGTCTACGGCACGATGTCCGTGGGCATGCTGATCACCTTTGCTGCGGCGTGGGCGATCTCTGGTCTGGCTGTGACAGCTGACCCTTCTCTTGGTGTGGCACAACTGGGTGTCGATAAGTACCTGACCAACTTTGGCTACACGCTTTATGCGTCGCCGCTGAAGTGGGTTGTGATGTTTGCACCGCTGGCCTTTGTCTTTGGCTTTAGCGCGATGATCAACAAGATGTCCGCCGCCACGGCACAAGTCGTTTTCTACGCTTTCGCCGCCGTGATGGGTATCTCGATCAGCTCGATCTTTCTGGTCTTCACCGGCTATTCAATCGCGCAAGTGTTCCTGATCACCGCCATCGCTTTTGCGGGCCTGTCACTTTGGGGTTACACCACAAAGAAAGACATTTCCGGTTGGGGTAGCTTCCTGATCATGGGTGTGATTGGCCTGATCGTGGCCTCAATCGTCAACATCTTCCTGGCGTCTTCGGCGCTGATGTTCGCGATTTCAGCCATCGGTGTGCTGATCTTTGCAGGTCTGACAGCCTATGACACCCAAAAGATCAAGACAGAGTATCTGGCGCATGCGCATATCGGTGATACCGAATGGTTGGGCAAAGCCGCAATTATGGGCGCTTTGAACCTCTATCTGGACTTCATCAACATGTTCATGATGTTGCTGCACCTGTTTGGCAGCCGCGAGTAATCGCCGCCAAATCTGATTGATCGGGGCCGGTTCTGCAAAGGACCGGCCCTTTTCTTTTCTAAATGCAACCGGACAGGACTGCGTCTGCAACGCGATCACAACGATACAGCACCTTTCCACAGGGAAGTGACCCGATGACAATTATCAAAGCAAGTACAGCTAAAGTTGACGAAGCCGGGGCAGATGACCCGCTTGGCCCCTACCGCGTGGAATTGATCAGCGACACGGGTGGATTAACGCAATTTGGTGCGTTCATCGAAGAATTGCCGCCGGGGTCACATTCATCTTACGCGCATTGGCATCGCTCAGAAGATGAGATGATGTTGGTGTTAAGCGGTGAAGTTGTCGCCATCGAAAACGGCGTTGACACTCTACTGACCCCAGGCGATGCGGCATGCTGGAAAGCAGGTGATCCGGTAAGTCACACTTTACACAACCGCAGTGACGCCCCGGTACGCTATGTGATGATCGGCACCCGTGCGCCAAGCGATATCGTGACCTATCCGGAGCGTGACCGGGTTCTTCACTTTGACCGGGCCACGCACCAGCGCCATTATACCACCTTGTCCGGCATACCAAGTGACGGTCCTGAAAAAGCCTAAGCCAGCGCCCCAAACATGCGACCGACAAATGCGGTCACTGCCATTGCCAGCGTACCCCAGATAACCACCCGCCGGATCGCGGGTCCTTTCGGCGCACCGCCGAGATGCGCGCCACCGCCGCCCAGCACGATCAACGCCAGAACTGCGACACAAGCCACCATGATGCCACGACTGCCCGCAGGGGCCAGCAGCGCCGCCAGCAGGGGCAAGCCACCGCCCAGCGCGAACGCCAGTGCGGATGCGCCAGCGGCCTGCAATGGGTTCGCCTGCCCGGCCAAACCAAACATGCCCAACTCTTCGCGGGCATGGGCGCCCAGCGCATCGTGGTCGGTCAGTTGCGTGGCAACTTCAAACGCAAGATCGCTTGTCACCCCTCGGCTTTCGAGACCCTCGGCCAATTCACTGAGTTCATAATCGGGATCTTCGATCAGCGCGACACGTTCACGTTCCAGATCAGCTTCTTCAACATCGGCTTGGGCCGAGACCGACACGTATTCCCCCGCAGCCATCGACAGCGCACCTGCGGTCAATCCGGCCAATCCGGTCAGAATCACATTGCCATGCACCATCCCCGCCGATGACACGCCAACCAACAAGCTGGCCGAGGATACGATACCGTCATTGGCCCCCAGCACAGCGGCGCGCAGCCAGTTACTGCGGTTGATGTAATGGCCTTCTTTGGGCATAGCGGATCTTGTTCACCGGCTTATGTGTTCGTTTGCAATCAGGTCGCGTCAGTCACACAGAATCGGCATCGCCAGCGCTTTTGGCTTTGCGGGGCCAAGGCCAAGACCATACCCGCCACCCTCAGCGCGGCATCCGGTCAGTGTGGGAATACTCTCAGCGAAGGCAAAATTGGTGCCATTTTTCAGAAATTCGTTCGATCTGCTGGCTTGATTTCGCAGCACCGCAAAGCGGGTGGTGCCGACATCGACCAAGGTCAGCAACGTCGCCTGACCAGAAACCACAACGGGCCGCGCCTGATCCGGGACCTTTCCAGCGGCTCGAATCGCGATCTTGGCCTGATCATGCCGGCTTTTAGACGCGTATCTGGCGCCGTTAACCCTGATAATCCCTGTAGAAGCTGCACCCTGTCTATGTACGTATGTCGACCTTTGCGACACTGCCACTGGCCTAGGCACGCCCATGCCGTGCGTTGCCCCCACTCCGGTAAAGCCGATGCTGTGGCTATAGGTGCCCCCGAATATGGGTGCAGGCGGCGGGCCACCTAACTTTCCGGAGCAAGCCGATAAAAGGCCAAATGTCATCAAAGCAAAAATAATCGAGCGTGGCATATCAAGTTCCTTGGCAGCTAGGATCCCTCATGTATCGCGTGATGCGGGGACAGACGCAAGCACTGCCGTTGGTCTCACGGCAACATTGGATACGAGCCATGGCGCAGCGTTTGGCAATTCTACCCCAAAAACACAAAAGACCGCGCAGAGAGCGCGGCCTTAAAATCTGCAAAGTATGGCGATCTTACTTGATCTTGCCTTCTTTGTATTCAACGTGCTTGCGAATAACGGGGTCGTACTTTTTGATGACCATCTTTTCGGTCATGGTACGAGCGTTTTTCTTGGTGACGTAAAAATGGCCTGTGCCCGCGGACGAGTTCAGACGGATCTTGATCGTGGTTGGCTTCGCCATAAGTCTTCTCCTGCTGCACCGCCCAGCCGTGCGCTGGGGTGCGATAATCCTGAAACCCGGCTTTTACCCGGATGGGGTCCCGAGTCAACAGCAAAAGCCGCCAGAGATCAGAGTTCGACCCGCACGTCATGCATCCAGAGCTTTTCAGGCCGCGACAGCATAAACACAACGACATCGGCGAGGTCGTCGGGTTCGGTAAAAATGTGATTTGGTACGTCTTCACCCGCCTTAGCAAACATGCCCGTGTTGGTGCCGCTTTGATACAGGCCAGCAACACGGACGCCGCTTTCCGCTTCATCCAGCTTTAAAACATCAGTGAACCCGCGCATGCCGTGTTTTGTGGCGGTATAGACCGATTGCCCGGCTTGCGCGATGACCCCGGATTTCGACACCACGTTCAAAATTGCCGCCTCCGGTCGATCGCGCAATCCCGGCAAGAACGCGCGGGTCAGATGGATGACCCCGGTCAGGTTGGTTGCAATCGTGTCTTCTATCACCTGTGCTGCAATCCCGTCGAGCGGCCCCGCCTTGTGCCAAATTCCAGCGTTGTTGATCACGATGTCCACCGGGCCAAGTTCAGCGGATATATCAGTGACCGCACCGTTGATCTGCTCAAGATCGCGCATGTCGCAAGCAAATCCCTGGGCATTTTTAGCGCCTGCTGAACGGGTCTCTATGACAACGGCATCAATGCGCTCTTGATTGCGACCAAGCACCGCAACATTGCAGCCCGCTGCGCCAAGCTTGAGGCAAATATGCCGCCCAATCCCATCGCTGCCGCCTGTGACGACCACGGTTTTACCTTTGAGTATCATAGATCGGTCCCTTGGTTTTGTTTCTCGCCAACTGCATGGAAACTTTGAAAGTTTCAGCCCGTTTTCTTTGAAAGAAAACGAGATGGCCGACTAAATGCGCGGAAGGCCTATAAGCCGGATTTTGTCCAAGAGGTTGCCCCCTCTGGATGACCATTCCTCTGACGACACCGTTGCCGATGCCGCTATAGCTGCCAACCCGGACCTGCTGGGGCAAAAGCAGCCCCGCCTTTCGGCACGCGGTCCCTATTTGGCATTGCTCCCGGTGGGGCTTGCCGTGCCACCCCTGTTGCCAGCGGCGCGGTGGGCTCTTACCCCACCGTTTCACCCTTACCTATCGTGGTGGTTTCGGTTGCCCGACCCGTCATGAAAGGCGGTTTCATTTCTGTGGCGCTGTCCGTCGGGTTGCCCCGCCCGGGAATTACCCGGCACCGTATCTTTTTGGAGTCCGGACTTTCCTCGATCCCATTGCTGAAACCGCGGTCATCCAGCCTTCCGCGCATCACGAGGGCCTAGCGCCTCAACGCAGGCGGCGTCAATGGGGCTAACATTGGGATTGAGTTTATTTGGCCAGATGAATGGGGGTTCAGCACGTGAATCTATGGGCAAGTGTCATATCAGCCTGCGTCAGTGGCCCTTGCCGCCAAGGTGCAAAGCGCGCGCGTGTCGACAAGCGCAATACTTCTGGCGGGACGGGTGCTGTATATCCCAAGCTCTGCGCGCGCGCGGCGAATGCCATCTCTGTCAGATCGGCGTCAGGCGTTTGCGGCAATCCCGAACTGGCCAACCCTTGTCGCGCCAGACGCGCCCAATCAAAATGCAAGCCGGGATCAGATTTGCGGCCCGGTGCCAAGTCTGAATGGCCGATGACACCGCTTGCCGCAATCGCCCAGCGTGCCATGATTTCCTTAAGCAAGCCTTCAAGCGCGGCCATTTGCGGCTCTGAAAACGGATGGTTGCCACGGTTGTCCAATTCAATCCCGATGGAGCGCGAATTGATATCCTCTTGGCCCGCCCACTCCCCTGCGCCGGCGTGCCATGCACGTTGATCTTCGGGGACCAGTCGACTGATCTGTCCGGTGATAGAAATCACATAATGCGCGGAGACTTCTGCGTCGGGATCGCACAGATGCGCAATCGCCGCCTCGGCACTTTCCATTGCTGTGTAGTGGATCACGATCAATGAGGGCTGCAAATCATCCCGCCGTGGCCCGCAGTTGGGCGACGGGACATCAGCAATCTCAAGCGCGCTCACTCAGCCGCCTTGTGCAGCCCGGCGAAACGGGCTTGGGTCCCAGCTACAGGCAAAGCCATCGCCGTCAGGGTCCATACCCTTGCGGTCACGGGTGGGGCCTCCAGCCTCTAGGAACGCCATCTGCGCCTGATCCGGGTGGCTGAATTCAGCACAGGACCGCTCAAATTTCGAGGCCTTGTTCAAGCCACGACGCGGGTAGATTTCGGTGCCAACCGCATGTTTGTTCTGCAAGGCATAGGCCACGATATTGGGACCTGTATCGCCACGGTCGGGCAGTGCTTCGGGCTGAACCACCTGATATTGCGCACGGTTGGCGGCGATGCGGGCCTTATCGTCACCGATTGAACGCTGGCCGGATACCGCATCAAAGTTATTCTCGTTCGAGAAGCCCGTGCTGCCCACCACGGCGGGCGGCGCGTTGGAGGGGCTGGCGTTGATAGGCGCGACACCAGAGTTCGACCCAGCGTCATTGCCCACGCCGTTGCTGGCACCGCCTGGGCGGGTCGCGGCCAAAACACGCGCGGTTTCAGCGGCGGTTGCCTCGGGTGAGCCATCGTTGAGCGGCGCAGAGGTTACCGACGCGGGTGCGGGCACGCCGCGGGCCAATGCCGCATCACGCTCACGCTTTTGCATCTGTTGTTCGAAGGTGCCGTCAAAACCAACACCACGACCCGAATCCGGCACTGCAGGTTGACAGGCGGACAGCGCCAGACCGGCGGCAATCGCTAAAAATACACGTGTGATCATCTGACCTGCTTTATGCTTACTGCTTTGTTAGGTCGCATTTACCACCATTTATCGGCTTTGGCTACAAACCCGGCACTCCGTTCGAGCGCATAAGCGGAAGACAGCAAATCGGCTTCCTCCCATGGACGGCCAATCAATTGTAGGCCCAGCGGCAGCCCTTGGGCGTTTTGCCCTGTTGGCACGGCGATACCGGGCAATCCGGCAAGGTTAACAGTGACGGTAAAGACGTCATTGAGATACATCGCAACAGGGTCCGCGTCGGTCATTTCGCCCAAACCAAACGCCGCTGAAGGCGTTGCGGGCGTCAGGATGCAGTCGATGCCTTGCGCAAACACATCCTCAAAGTCCTTTTTGATCAGGGTACGAACGCGGCGCGCGCGGTTGTAGTAGGCGTCATAGAACCCTGCCGACAACACGTAGGTCCCGATCATCACTCGGCGCTGCACTTCTGGCCCGAAGCCTTCGGCGCGAGTTTTCTCGTACATTTCGGTGATGCCGTCACCTTGATCCAAGGTCGCCCGGTGGCCATAACGCACCCCGTCATAGCGGGCGAGGTTCGACGATGCCTCTGCCGGCGCGATCACGTAATAGGCAGGCAACGCGTATTTGGTGTGCGGCAGGGAGATATCGACAATCTCGGCGCCTGCGTCCTTCATCATCGCGATGCCGTCAGCCCAGAGGGTCTCAATCTCTTCAGGCATACCGTCCATGCGGTATTCCTTGGGGATACCAATTTTCTTGCCACGAATGTCGCCCGTCAATGCCGCCTCAAAGTTTGGCACAGGTAGGTCAGCACTTGTGGAATCCTTGGCGTCATGGCCACACATCGCTTCCAGCATGATCGCCGCGTCGCGCACCGATTTGGTCATTGGCCCGGCTTGATCAAGCGAAGACGCAAACGCAACGACGCCCCAACGCGAGCAACGGCCATAGGTCGGTTTGATGCCGGTGATGCCCGTAAACGCCGCTGGCTGGCGAATGGAGCCGCCCGTGTCCGTACCCGTCGCCGCCAAACATAAATCCGCAGCCACGGCCGCAGCTGAACCGCCGGATGAACCGCCCGGCGTCAGATCAGCCGCATCATTGCCACGCCGCCATGGGTTGACGGCATTGCCATAAACGGATGTCTCATTGGACGATCCCATAGCGAATTCATCCATGTTCAGCTTACCCAGCATCACCGCGCCGGCGTCGGACAGGTTCTGGCTGACGGTGGATTCATACTGCGGCAAGAAACCTTGCAAGATGCGCGATCCGGCCTGCGAAGGCACACCCTTGGTGCAGAACAAATCCTTGATGCCAATCGGCAAACCACACATCGCAGGCGCGTCCCCCGCCGCAATCCTCGCATCTGCTGCCGCCGCTTGGTCCATCGCGATCTCAGGTGTGTGGTGCACAAAGGCGTTCAACACCCCAGCCCCATTAATGGCGGTCAAACATGCCTCGGTCAGCGCTTTGGAGGTTGTTTCACCGGAACGCAGCGCATCACGCGCTTCGGCCAGACCCAGTTTGTTCAGATCGGACATTATTCAACCACCTTCGGTACTGCGAAAAATCCTTCGCGCGCATCGGGCGCGTTGGCCAGAACCGCCTTTTGCTGATCGCCATCTGTCACTTCATCAATACGCCGCTTCAACACTTGCGGTGTCACCGATGTCATCGGCTCCACCCCGTCGACATCCACCTCATTGAGTTGCTCAATGAAGCCCAGAATATTGTTAAATTCCTGCGCTAGGCCGGGCAGCGCATCCGGCTCAACCTTGATCCGGGCCAGTTTCGCAACCCGCGCGGCGGTGCTTTCGTCAATGGACATTGGGCGTTTCCTTATCTGATCACCCGCCATTTACCGCCCCAAACGCCCCCTCGCAAGGGTGGCACGGATTTTCCCCTTCACCCTTTTTAAAATACCTTCCCAATCGGGCGAAACACGCTACCCTTGCGGGTAAATCGAAAAGGGGATCATGATGAAAATTATCTGGCTTGGCCACGGCTCATTCCGCATCGAAATCGAGGATCAAGTTTTGCTGATTGATCCATGGCTCAACGGCAATCCGATGTTGCCAGAGGATCAACATGATGCCGCGATCAAGGGTGCAACCCACATCCTTGTGACCCATGCGCATTTTGACCACATCACAGATGTTGTGGAAATTTCAAAGAAAACCGGCGCACCTGTGTCGGGCATGTACGAGCTTTCGGCCTATCTGACAGCACAAGGCGCGATTGAGGGCGCGGGGTTCAACATCGGCGGCACGATTTCATTGGGTGACAAGGTCACGGCCAGCATGGTGCCCGCCTCGCATTCCTCAACCACCCAGATTGACGATCTGCCCGTCAACATGGGCAGCGAGACC
Source organism: Sulfitobacter sp. (assembly GCA_051252035.1). Lineage (GTDB taxonomy): Bacteria > Pseudomonadota > Alphaproteobacteria > Rhodobacterales > Rhodobacteraceae > Sulfitobacter. The sequence continues at coordinate 4,498 of JBPOFE010000082.1, read as the reverse complement.
GGATTCATCCTGCGCGGTGAAGGGCATACGGTCTATGTCTCAGGTGACACCGGGATCATGGCGGACATGGATTGGATCGGGGATTACTACAAACCCGACATCGGCATCCTATCGGCGGGAGGGCATTATACAATGGGTATGGCCGAGGCCGCTTATGCCGCGAAACGGTATTTTGACTTCAAGACCGTGATCCCCTGTCATTACCGGACATTTGATGTGCTGGAACAGAATGCCAACGTGCTGGTCGACGGTCTGCCGGGTGTGACTGTGGTTGAGCCACAGGTGATGCAAGCAATTGCGTTTTAACCAGCGCTAGTTTCTCTGCGGGCTCACTGTGACACCTTTGCGGCAACCGATCTGACCGTTAAATTCAAGCGCTCTATAGGGATAGCCGCCGTTGCCCTTTTGAGCCTCGGTGGCAAATGTCGCACAAATTTCAAAAGACTGATCATCCAGCCGCCGATACACATAGGGATCACCCGTGGCCGGGTCTTTCGTTGCCGCCAATCTCACGTGATCTGGGCAATATTCTTCATCCGCCAAGGTTTCCGGCAGCACCTTTTCATATGAACGACACTGCAAAAACCTAAATAAGTCCTGCAAGTCGCTGGCCCGCTGCATATCCTGTTTTTCCAGCCGGGCGTACCCCGGCCCGCCAACCACCATGAACCCGCCGATAAGCGCGCCTGCGACAATCGCGATCAGGCCAACCATCAACGCTTTGTTCATGTCTGATCCCCAATCCGAATATCGCGCAGATAAAAGGTAAAGATACCGCCTGACACCACGGCAACCGTCGCCGCCTTGAGGAAGAATTGCAGCGTGAAATCACCGTTCAGGAACGCATGGATCACGACCACAAGATCGCTCAAAAGCACAGACGCGCTGATTAACAGCGTAATATATGTCAGCCATTTGCGGATTGCGGAACGGTACAGTGCCGGATCGGCCGCCAGCTTGCTGCGCTCGCGTACAGCAAGCCAAAGATAGGTCGGCAAGGTCACAATCAAAACGGCCATAGCCCAGCGAATGCGACGCGTGCTGCGATAGCCTCCATCATCCAATGCCAGATCAATCAGCGCATGTAGCAGTTGCACCAGATAGATCGCGCCAAAGATCATCACCCCAAACATCAGCGCATAGATAAAGAAGTCGCGCGCCGAAACCGTGGCCTGCGGGCGGGGGATGGGCGGCGAAAACGGGGTATCGGCCCAGGCGTCCATCGCCTCGGCCACTTCATTCGCGCTCCAGCCGGATTGGGCCAGGGCCGCTTCAATCTCGCCCCGGGGCCTCCCCGCGCTCAACGCATCGCGCACAAATTTCGACAGTTGCTTGTTCGCCGCCATGATACCCTACCCTTTTCTTTTCTCAGCAAAAAATGCTTTTAACATCTCTTGCGCCTCACCCTCGCCGATGCCGTCAAAAACCTGCGGCACATGATGGCATTGCGCATGCGAAAACACCCGCGCGCCCTGTGCCACACCACCGGATTTGGGGTCAGACGCGCCATAATACAACCGCGCAACCCGTGCCGCCGCAATCGCCGCCGCGCACATCGCGCAAGGTTCTAACGTCACATAAAGCGCATGATCTACCAGCCGTTCCGACCCAGCAGCAGCACAGGCTGCACGGATCGCCAGCACCTCGGCGTGCGCCGTTGGGTCATTGAACTCGCGTGTTCGGTTGCCTGCCTGCGACACGACAACACCCGCTGGATTCACCACAACGGCACCGACAGGCACCTCACCGCGCAGCCCCGCCGCACGCGCCTCATCCAAGGCCACATCCATATAAGACCGAAATGTCATGCCCCTTGATGCCCGCAAAAGCCGCTCTTTCGCAAGCCGTGCAAACGCGCTAAGGCGGGGTTATGAACGCAAAGCCCCCATCCGAGACGCCCAAGGGCGACCGTATCGCCAAAGTCCTCGCCCGCGCGGGCCTTGCCTCGCGGCGCGAAGCAGAACGCATGGTCGAGGCGGGCCGGGTGCGCGTAAACGGAGAGCAAATCCTATCGCCAGCCTTGAACGTGACCGAGACTGACAAGATCACGCTTGATGGCAACCCGGTATCCGAGCCTGAGCCGCCGCGCATGTGGCTCTATCACAAGCCGACGGGCCTTGTGACCACGGACCGCGACGAAAAAGGCCGCGGCACAATCTATGATGATCTGCCCGAAGACATGCCACGGGTGATGTCCGTGGGGCGGCTTGATCTCAACTCCGAAGGGTTGCTACTGTTGACCAATGACGGTGGTATCAAGCGCAAGCTGGAACTACCTTCTACGGGTTGGCTGCGCCGCTACCGCGCAAGGGTCAATGGGCGGCCTTCTGACGAAGCGCTGGAACCTTTGCGCCAAGGCATCACCGTTGATGGTGAGCATTTTCAACCGATGACCGTGACCCTTGACCGACAGCAAGGCGCCAACGCATGGCTGACAATTGGCCTGCGTGAAGGCAAGAACCGCGAAATCCGCCGCGCGATGGACCATGTTGGTCTCAGCGTGAACCGTCTGATCCGTATTAGTTATGGTCCCTTTCAACTGGGCGAGTTGAAACCCGGCGAAGTCGAGGAAATCCGTCGTAAAATCGTGCGGGATCAAATGGGTATCACCCTTGAGGACGACAGCGGCACAGCGGTGAAAAAGAAAAAGCCCACGGGTATAAAGCGGGGGCCACGTCGCAAGCCCGGTGAATTTGGAGGGCCGGGCCAACCCGCCGCACCAGACCATGTCAGAAAAAGCCAGCGCAAAGATAATACAGGCCCAAGCAGGTTTACCTCAGGGGCCAAACCAGGGCGCAAGCCGCGCGGCTAGGCGAAGTTTTCATCACAGAAAACGGCCCCGAATTCTCAAAAGCTCTGACCATGACGCATGGTCAACTCAAAAATTCCCCGTCATAGGGAATTCACATTGAATGACTATGGCCCTAAAACGTTGAGAACTGACACCAACGGGGAATATCATGGCTGACCTGCTGACATTCGAAAATATGGGCAACCTTTTGATGTTGTGCTTTTTGCAAGCCGTGCTCGGCTTTGACAATCTGCTCTATATCTCAATCGAAAGCCAACGCGCACCTGTGGCCCATCAAGCGGCGGTACGTAAATGGGGTATCCTGATCGCCGTGGCCCTGCGGGTGGTCCTGTTGTTTGCGATGATCCAACTGATTGATGCGATGGCTGAACCGTTCTTCATATTGAACTGGGAGGGCGTGCTGACTGGTGGCGTTAACTTTGCCACGCTGGTCTTTATCATCGGCGGTGTCTTCATCATGTACACTGCCGTAAAGGAAATCGGTCACATGTTGGCGATTGAACATCTGGACACCGATGTAGAAGCCAAATCAGGCAAATCCGCCGCACAGGTGGTGATGCTGATCGTGTTCATGAACCTGATTTTCTCATTTGATTCAGTGCTTTCAGCGCTAGCAATCACAGACGTGTTCATCATCCTTGCAACCGCAATCATCCTGTCCGGCATTGCAATGCTCGTACTCGCCGAAAGCGTGACCAAGTTTCTCGAGGCCAACCGCATGTACGAGGTATTGGGCCTGTTCATCCTGTTGATCGTCGGTGTGGTTCTGTTGGGCGAAGCGGGCCAAGCGGCGTCACATGCGATGCATGACCCCGCGCTTGCGCTGCGGTTCTTTGGTTACGAGGTCGTACCAATGTCAAAAACGACGTTCTATTTCTCGGTCCTCGTGCTGGTCGCAGTTGAGGTGATCCAATCGGGTTATTCACGCAAACTGAACGCGGAACGCCGTACTGGCAGACGCAGCTAAATGTCAACGAAATGAACGGGAAATTAGAAATAATGCGCGTTTGGCTACGACCACACGCGTTTTCCCCCGTGTTTTCCAAAGCTATCGTTGCTATTGTAGCCATTCTGGGAACAATCCACAGCCAAAGGATACCAAAATGAGGTCAACCGGCTTTCAAAAAGTCTCATATGTCGTTTTGATCGTTATCCTTTTTGGTGTCTCTTCCGGCTGGCTGGGGGGCCTCTGAACATGGCAAAACGTTTCGGCGGGAAATACAGCCCGGATGACACCAACACACCCCAAACCCAGCACGCAGAGCGGGTTGTGATTGACCCGGTTGGTGGGCGTGCGAATGTTATGTTTGTGCCGCCTGTCGTGCTGTTGGCGACAACTGTTGGGGATGGGGCGCAAAGCCTGACGTTTGGGTTGATTGGTGCTGCTAGCTTGGCCACAGGCGCTTGGCTGTTGCGCGAAGGCCTGCGGGCCGAAGCCGAATACAAGGCCCGCAAGGTGGCCCGCCGCCCCGCGATCCCGCGCAAGATTTTGGCAAGTGCGGCGACGGGCCTGGGTGTCGGCCTTGCAGTGATTGCCCATCTGAATGTCCTAAGTGATTTTGTCGCTGCCGTGCTTTATGCGATCTGCGCCACCGGTCTGCATCTGGCAGCCTTTGGCATTGACCCCCTGAAATCCAAAGGCATGGAAGGCATTGATACCTTTCAACAAGACCGCGTGGCGCGCGT
>JBPOFE010000081.1:0-15309 GCA_051252035.1 Sulfitobacter sp. | reverse complement strand
CGTTATTGGTATGATCAGAATGTGCCAAATGTTCCCCCAAACTATCCTTGAAAGGAAGTTTATGAGAGGATCATTTATATTTCAAGTTAAAATATTTTAGGTATAAAGTATTATCTGATCCGCAGGCCGGACTTCGCATCAAACAGCATCAAACGCCGCGCCTCGAATGTGATGTCCACGTCGTCACCTTCGCTTGCCCGATCATCTCCACGTTCTTCGGCGATGATTTTTTCGCCCGATGGGGTGTTAAGGTGCAGATAGCTGACCCCGCCCAGCGCTTCGGAAAGCTCGGCGTTCAGCACCCCCTTACCCGAATGCACATCCATATGTTCGGGACGCAAGCCAAGCGTGACAGCGGTGCCTTCTGGCGGCAGCTGCACTTCGGGTTTGACCAAGCGGCCCAAGGCGGGCACATCAACGGCGTCACCGTTGACCGTACCGTTCAGGAAATTCATCGCAGGCGAGCCGATAAAGCCCGCAACAAAGCGGTTGTCGGGGTCGCGGTAAAGCTCAAGCGGTGCGCCGACCTGCTCGATCACACCTGCGCGCAACACGACGATCTTGTCGGCCAGCGTCATCGCCTCAACCTGATCATGGGTCACATAGATCATCGTGGCGCCGATTTCCTTGTGCAGACGCGCAATTTCGACGCGCATTTCCACGCGCAGTTCGGCGTCGAGGTTTGACAGCGGTTCATCAAACAAGAACACTTCAGGCCCGCGCACAATCGCCCGGCCAATCGCCACCCGCTGGCGTTGGCCCCCGGACAAGTTGGCAGGCTTGCGGCTTAGATATTCATCCAGTTTCAGGATATCGGAGGCAGCTTTTACCTTTTTATTAATCTCCGCCTTTGGCACCCCGTTCATCCGCAGGCCAAAGCCCATATTTTCTGCCACGGTCATATGCGGATAAAGCGCATAGGTTTGAAACACCATCGCCACGCCACGCTCTGACGGGTCGGCATTGGTCACGTCACGCGAACCGATGCTGATCTGACCCTCGGTGGTTTCCTCAAGCCCCGCAATCATCCGTAATAAAGTGGATTTGCCGCAGCCCGATGGCCCGACGAACACACAAAACTCACCGTCTTCCACGACCAAGTCGATACCGTGGATCACTTGCACATCACCATAACGTTTGATGGCATTGTTCAGCGTTACACCTGTCATGTTGTCACGTTCCTGTCTGTTGAATGGGATGATCGCCGGGGAAACGCCAAGCCTCAGCCTGTTGTCCTATGGCATGCGCGGCCTCTTTTAAGTCAGGCACCAACGCGTCGAGCTTTTGATAGTTTGTGGTTTGAGTGGAACCCGTGATCGACAGTCCACCAAGCACCTTGTCTCGTCCGTTCAGGATCGGCACCGCGACACAGATGATGCCCGGTTCATGTTCTTCGCGGTCATAGGCGTGGCCGCGCACCAGTATATTTGCCAGCTCTGCCTTAAGAGATGCCGGGTCGGCCAATGTCTGTGGTGTAAACCGATGATAGCTTTGCTGGGTCAGGACGCGGGCCTGCTCCAGTTCGGGCATAAAGGCGAGCATGGCCTTGCCGACACCTGTGCAATAGGCCGGGCCGACCTTGCCCGCTTGGCTATACATTTCAATGGGCTGTGTCGCGTTACGTTTGTCGACATAAAGCACCTGACCATTGTCCAATTGCGCCAGATGCACGGTCAGCCCGATCTTGGCGCTCAAGCTGTCAAGATGCGGGCGCGCGATGGGGGCCAGACTGCTTTGGGTCCAGGCGGCATGGGCCAGACGCACAAGCCGCACGCCGAGCGAATAAGTCTGATGTTCCGCGTCGTATTCCAGCAGGCGCTGATTGGTCAGGGTTTGCAGGAAACGGTAAAGCGTTGCCTTGGGAAATGGGCTGGCTGCAAGCAGCGCACCGAATCGCACTGGGCGGCCAAAAGCGGCGACCTGATCCAAGACATCCATTGCTTTTCCAACCGTACCGTCACCGGACATTTGGGCCTCCTCCCTGTTGTGCGGGTTTTGCTCTTGCTGGCATCAACCCACTTGACAAGCATGGCAGGTTGCGGTGTAGTTTTCAATATATAAAACCAAGTTTCAAATATTGGAACCTGAAAAGCTGTCTGGGAGGACAATCATGATGTTTAAGAAATCACTCATGCTAGCTGTGTTGGCTGGCTCAACCATGTTGGGTGGCGCGGCATTTGCCGATGGCCATGCCAAGCTGTCCGGGGATTTGAAAATCTTTCTCGATACCTCCAACCCTGCCCCGCGTGCAGCGATGGAAGGCATGATTGGCCGCTTTGCGGAAAAGCACCCTGATCTGAACATTGAAACCACCGTGATCGACCGTGAAGCGTATAAGACGCAGATCCGCAACTTTCTGACCGCAGACGCGCCGGACGTTGCCACATGGTATGCCGCCAACCGTATGCGTCCTTATGTTGAGGCGGGCCTGTTTGAAGACGTCAGTGATTTGTGGGCTGAACCAGAAATCGCGGAGAACCTCGCCTCGACCAAGGGTGCGATGACCATTGATGATAAGCAGTGGGGCGTGCCTTACACATATTATCAATGGGGCGTGTACTACCGCGAAGATATCTTTAAGGAATTGGGTCTAAGCGAGCCAACAACCTGGGACGAAGAAAAGGCCAACTGCGCCAAGATCGTTGAATCTGGTCGTGCTTGCTACACCATCGGGACCAAGTTTCTTTGGACTGCGGGTGGTTGGTTCGACTACATGAACATGCGCACCAATGGGTTTGATTTCCATATGCAGCTGCTGCAAGGCGATGCGTCATGGGAATCAGACGAGGTCAAAGCGACCTTCACCAACTGGAAGGAGCTGATTGACATGGGTGGTTTCATCGACAACCACCAAACCTATAGCTGGCAGGAAGCGTTGCCGTTCATGGTCAATGGCGAAGCGACGGCCTATCTGATGGGTAACTTTGCCGTGGCACCTTTGCGTGAAGCAGGCCTGACAGACGATCAGTTGGGCTTCTATCAGTTCCCAGCGATCAACCCGGATGTAGAATTGGCGGAAGACGCGCCAACCGATACATTCCACATCCCGGCCAATGCGCAGAACAAAGACAATGCACGCGCATTCCTGCGCCACATGGCAAGCGCCGAAGAGCAAACCATCATCAACGGTGGCGATGCTTTGGGTCAGCTTCCTGTGAACTCCAAAGCGTCAGTGGATGATGACAAGTTCCTGAACAAGGGCTTTGAGATGCTGTCGTCCAACAGCCCCGGTGGCGTTGCACAGTTCTTTGACCGTGATGCGCCTGCGGAAATGGCCAAGGTTGCCATGGAAGGTTTTCAGGAATTCATGGTGAAGCCTGATCAGTTGGACAAGGTTCTGGCCAAGCTGGAACGCGCCCGCGGTCGTATCTACAAGTAATCCGGCGGGGTGCAGCTTTGGCTGCACCTTACCAACTTGCATAACACTGTATGGTGCAGCGCGACTGCACCATACACCCCACTATTCAGCCCGTAAGGTGCAGGCCCCCTGCACCCCTGCCCGAGGATGATGACCAATGACACATTCCGTCGTACCCCCGACATCCGAGCCTGCGCGCAGCTATTGGCAGCGCAATCAGCAGACGCTTGCCCCTTGGTTGTTCTTGGCCCCCGGCATTCTGTTTTTTGTTTTTTATGTTATTTTCCCTGTGTTTCAGTCGTTCAACCTGTCGCTGTACGACTGGGATGGCCTAGGCACCCCGGAATATGTTGGCCTGCGCAACTACGAAGACCTGATGTATGAATTTCAGGATCGGGATGCGTTTTATGTCTCATTGAAGAACAATATCATCTGGCTGGTTCTGTATCTTCTGGCGATCCCTGCGGGTTTGTTTATCGCCCTTTTCCTGAACCAGACCGTGACGGGCATTCGCCTGTATAAATCCTTGTTCTTCTTTCCCTTTGTTATTTCCCAAGTCGTCGTCGGCCTTGTGTTCACGTGGTTCTATGACCCTGCCTTTGGTATCCTGAATGTGGTCATCGGCTGGGTTGGCCTTGGGCCGATCAACGTGCTGGGTAATGAGCATACGGTGACCTATGGCATCATCCTTGCCGGGCTTTGGCCGCAGACTGCTTATTGCATGATCCTGTATCTGACGGGTCTGAACGCCGTGAACCCTGAACAGATCGAGGCCGGGCGTTTGGACGGGGCCAAGGGTCTACGGATGCTCTGGCATGTCGTGCTGCCGCAACTGCGGCCCGCGACCTTCATTGCCTTTGTTGTGACCATCATCGGCGCGCTGCGGTCGTTTGACTTGATCAGCATTATGACGGGCGGTGGCCCGTTCGGCTCCTCCCGCGTGTTGGCGTATTACATGTTTGAAGTCGCCTTGTCCGAATACGGGTTCCGCATGGGGTATGGTGCCGCCATCGCCGTTGTCCTGTTCGCGATCATGATGGTCTTTATCGCCTACTTCTTATGGTCGATGTATCGCGAGGAGAAACGCTAATGTTCCCGACACCGCTGGAAAAACGCGCGCCCGCCGCCAAAACCACCTATCAATTGATCCTGCCGCTGGCGCTGATCGCATGGTTGCTGCCTCTGCTGGCCGTTGCCGTGTTCTCGGTCAAACCGGGGGCGGATTTCACCAATGCGAATTACTGGGGGATGCCGTCGTCGTTTGATTTCTTTGAGAATTACGGACAGGTTTTCTTCAACTCCGACATGCCGCGGTATTTGCTAAATTCCGTATTCATCACGGTGCCGACGGTGATCGGGGCGGTGACGTTGTCCGCGATGGCCGGGTTTGCGCTTGGGATTTACCGCTTCAAAGCCAACATCTGGATTTTCTTCATGTTCGTGGCAGGTAACTTTGTGCCGTTCCAAATCTTGATGGTGCCGGTGCGTGACCTAACGCTGGACCTTGGGCTTTATAACACCAAAACGGGCCTCGTGCTGTTCCACATCGCGTTTCAAACCGGGTTCTGCACACTGTTCATGCGCAACTTCATCCGCGCCTTGCCGTTTGAATTGATTGAAGCGGCACGGGTCGAAGGCATCTCGGAAATCAGGATTTTCTGGTATGTGGTGCTGCCTTTGATGAAGCCCGCGCTGGCCGCACTATCCGTATTGATCTTTACCTTCATCTGGAACGATTACTTTTGGGCGGTGGTGCTGACCCAAGGTCCGGAAAGCCAGCCCGTGACCGCCGGTATTACCGCGTTTAACTCACAATTCCGCGCGATGTATCATCTAATGTCCGCAGGCAGCATCGTGGCTGCCTTGCCCCCGGTTGCCATGTTCTTTCTAATGCAGAAACACTTCATCGCGGGCCTGACTTTGGGCGCCGTGAAATGATCCAAACGGAGGTCAAGATGACAACCGTCAACACGTGGCGGCTTGATGATGCACGTCAAACGCTTGCCATCGCCAGCACAAACGGACGTTGTCCACAGGTGATCTATTGGGGACCACCCCTGCCCTCGGGCGAGGACCTTGAGGCCGTGGCAGGTGTGGCCCAATTGGACGTGACGGGCGGGATGCTGGATGCAAACCCTGATCTGTCGCTTTGTCCCGAAGCGGCGCGCAGTTTTCCCGGTCAACCCGGCATCATCGTGCGCGATGCGGCAGGGGATCGGTTTTTGCCGAAATTCAAATTGCGTGATGTTGTGCAGGATGACACCGGGCTGGTCATCACTTGCGAGGACGCTGATAACCGCCTGACCTATACCGCCGAGATGCGATTGGACCCTGAAACCCATGTGATTGTGATGCAGGCGCGGGTCAATTCGGACCGCGCGTTGCACCTGCACTGGCTCGCCGCGCCGGTGCTGCCCGCACCACAGACCTCGGATGAGATGATTGATTTTGCCGGGCGCTGGTGTGACGAATTTCAAGTCAACCGCACGGCGTGGTCTGCAGGCATCCGCTATCGCGAGAACCGCACCGGGCGTACGGGGCATGAACATTTCCCCGGCCTAATTGTGCCGTGCCGGGGCGCCACCAACGCCAGTGGATCGGCCTATGCGTTTCATTACGGTTGGTCCGGCGGTCACCGGATGATCGCCGAAGAACTGCCCGATGGGCGTCGCCAGATTCAATTTGGCCATGCAGCGCGCATGGAAACCGCGCCGTCAAAGGAATTCCGCACCGCCCCGCTTTATGCCGTCTATAGCGGCGAAGGGATCAATGGCTGCTCAATCTCATTCCAACGGCATTTGCGCGACCGTGTGGTGACATGGACCAAACCCGGCACCCCGCGCCCGGTGCACTACAATTGTTGGGAGGCCGTTTATTTCGACCATGACGTGCCGAAATTGAAAGACATCGCCAGCCGGGCCGCCGCGTTGGGGGCGGAACGGTTCGTGCTGGATGATGGCTGGTTTGGGCAACGCGACGATGACACCACTTCGCTGTCCGATTGGGAAGTTGACCCGCGCAAGTATCCCGATGGCCTTGGCCCGCTGATTGATCATGTCCATGCGCAGGGCATGACATTCGGCATCTGGTTTGAGCCGGAAATGATCAACCCCGACAGTGATATCCACCGCGCCCATCCCGATTGGGCGTTAGGGGCGGAAGATCAGATTTTGGGTCGTCAGCAAAAGGCGCTGAACATGGCGCTGCCTGAGGTGCGGGCGTTTTTGTATGACCGCATCGCCGCCTTGCTGTCCGCGCATCCGATTGAATACATCAAATGGGACCACAACCGTGTGCTGCCGCAGCCCGATGCGGAGCAAACCCGTGGGTCTTACGCATTGATCGACCGCCTGCGCGCCGATTTTCCGCATGTCGAGATTGAAAGCTGTGCTTCGGGTGGGGGTCGGATTGACTTTGGCATCCTCAGCCGCACGCAGCGGGTCTGGCTTTCTGACAGCAACGACGCGCTGGAGCGGCTCAAGATGCAGCACAATGCTGCGCTGTTCCTGCCCGCCGCAGTGACAGGCAGTCATGTAGGCCCGCGTAAGTGTCACACATCCGGACGTATCCTCGACATTGAGTTCCGCGCATGGGTCGCGGCACAACGGCACATGGGGTTCGAGATGGACCCACGTGAGTTGGACGACCGCGAAACCGAAGTTCTCAAGGATGTTACAGGCTGGTGGAAAAACAACCGCGATTGGATGATGAACGCTGATATCATGCGGCTTGATTCCGCTGACCCGTCAGTGATTGCCGAACAGCAGTCGGCGCGCGATGGGCATCGGTTTGTTGTGTTCGCGGGCAAGGCTGCGACCTCAACCCAGATCGCCCCACGTCCGCTGCAACTGACCCGGCTTGACCCAGACGCGCGGTATGCCGTGACCCTGCGCAATCGCGGGTCGGCAACCAGATTGTCGCGCGGCACACTTACACTCAAAGACGGGCCAGTTATTTTAACTGGCATCGCATTGATGCATAATGGTCTGACCCTGCCGTGGAGTTTTCCAGAGTCCATGTGGGTCATTGAAGGCGAACGCCTGTGACCCTCTGCCCCATTCAATCAAACCCACTATCACGAGGCCAATCATGACCCAGCCCATCACCCGAAACGCAACGTTTCATGACCTGTTTGGCAAGTCGGTTTACATCACAGGTGGTGGTTCCGGTATTGGCGCGTCCCTGACGGACGGTTTTTTGGGGCAAGGGGCCAATGTCACCTTTATTGGCCGCTCAGATGCCAGCGCCTTTGTTGCGGATATGCAAGAAAAACACGGGCGCGCACCGCTGTTCCTGCAAGGTGATGTGACGGATACGGACCGTCTGCAAGCCACCATCGAGGAAGCCTCTGACACCTTTGGCACCATTGATGTGCTGGTCAGTAATGCCGCGAATGATCAACGTCACGCCACGGCAGACCTCACGCCACAAGGCTGGGATGATCTGTTGGCGATTAACCTCAAGGCCTATTTCTTTGCCGCGCAAGCCGCCGCACCAGGTATGGTTGCCAAAGGTGCCGGGTCGATCATCAATTTCAGTTCTGTCAGCTATATGATGGGCAACGCCGGATACCCGGCCTATACGGCGGCCAACGGCGGGATCACCGCACTTAGTCGTTCATTGGCACGCGAATTCGGGCCGGATGGGGTGCGTGTGAATGCACTTGCACCCGGTTGGGTTCTGACCGAAAAGCAGCTTGAAAAATGGGCAACGCCCGAAGGTTTAGCCGAACATCTGGGCCGCCAATGCCTCAAGACCCATCTGGTGCCGCAGGACATTGTCGATGCAGTACTTTTTCTGGCCTCCGATGCAAGCCGGATGATGACCGGGCAATGTATGGTCGTTGATGGCGGCACGGTCACGACAGGATAAGTCTATGAAAACCCATGCCGCGGAATGGATTGCAGTTGACTGGGGCACCAGCAATCTGCGCGCATGGGCGATGCGAGGGGCCGAGGTTTTGGCCCGCGCACAATCGGATGCGGGCATGGGCGGTCTGACACGTGAGGGGTTTGGCCCGGCACTAGCGGCATTGATTAACGATTGGGATGTGTCAAAGACAACGCCCGTTATCGCCTGCGGCATGGTTGGGTCACGTCAGGGTTGGGTCGAAGCGCCCTATCGCCGGGTGCCCTGCGCACCGCTTGGGGACGACACAATCAAAGTTCCGGATGATGACCGCAACATCCGGATAATTCCGGGTCTGAAGCAAGAAGCCCCGGCAGATGTAATGCGTGGCGAAGAAACCCAGATAGCGGGATTTTTGGCGCTGAATACGGGATGGGATGGTGTGATTTGTCTGCCCGGCACCCATGCCAAATGGGTGCTTGTGAGTGCTGGGGAAGTGGTCAGTTTTCAGACCTTCATGACCGGTGAACTGTTTGCGCTGATCGCGGGGCAATCGGTGCTGCGCCATTCGGTGCAATCCGACGATTGGGATGACGATGCCTTTGCCGATGCGGTCTCAGATACCTTGTCACGCCCTGAAAAGCTGGCCGCGCGGTTGTTTTCGATCCGCGCGGGGGATCTGCTGCAGGCCACGCCATCCGCCATCTCACGTGCACAATTGTCAGGTTTGCTGATCGGGGCCGAACTTGCCGCTGCGCGGGCCTATTGGCTGGGGCAAAATGTTGCGATCATCGGGGCGGATGCAACAGCCAAGCATTATGTCACGGCATTGGCCGCCCAAGGTGTTCCGGCCACCCTCGCCGATGCCGAACGCATGACCCTTGCGGGTCTTAGCGCCGCCTATCGCACATCAAAGGTATCCACATGACCCTACCCCTTATCGCCATCCTGCGCGGCATTACGCCAGCAGATGCCACTGCCGTAGCTGGCGCTTTGATTGACTGTGGTATCACGACAATTGAGGTGCCGCTGAACTCCCCCGACCCTTATGACAGCATCGCCGCCATGGTGCGTGAATTTGGGGATCAGGCATTGATCGGCGCGGGCACGGTATTGACCGCCGAACAGGTCGATAGGGTCGCAGATGCGGGCGGTAAATTGATCGTTTCGCCGAATGCAGATGTGGCCGTGATCCAACAGGCCAAAGCACACGGATTGCAAAGTTGGCCGGGTATATTCACCCCAACCGAGGCTTTTGCAGCGCTTGCCGCCGGGGCGGACGGGCTAAAGCTCTTTCCCGGAAACATGGCCGGACCCAGCGGATTGGCAGCGATGCGGGCGATATTACCCAAGGGCACGTTGGTTTATGCGGTGGGTGGTGCAGGTGTCGACAACTTTGGTGATTGGATTGCAGCCAGTGCGGATGGCTTTGGCATTGGGTCCGCACTTTATAAGCCCGGACTGTCAGTGGACGACGTGCGGGGCCGTGCCATGGCACTCGTTGCAGCCTACAAGGATGCGACAAAATGACGGCATTCGATACGCACCCCTGTCATCTGGGTGAAGGGCCGCTTTGGCATCCTGCACTCACTACATTGTTTTGGTTCGATATTTTAGAAAATTCGCTATTCTCACGCTCTGGCGATGACCTGCGCCAGTACCATCTTGATGAACATTTCTCAGCTGCGGGTTGGGTTGACGATGATACCCTTATTATTGCCTCCGAAACTGCACTGTGGCTGTTCGATATCGCCAGGGGCACCCGCACCCATCTGACTGCGCTTGAGGCAGACAATCCCGTCACACGTTCCAATGATGGGCGGGCTGACCCTTGGGGTGGGTTTTGGATCGGCACCATGGGCAAATCAGCCGAAGCAAATGCCGGGGCGATCTATCGCTATTATCGTGGTGAGCTACGCAAATTGGTGGGCGACATCACCATAAGCAATGCGATCTGCTTTGCGCCCGACCGCAGCCACGCCTATTATACTGACACACCAACCAGACAGGTCATGCGCGTTGCTTTGGACACCATCACCGGATGGCCCAAGGGCGACCCGGCCGTTTTCATCGACCTGAACGCTGAGGGACTAAACCCAGATGGGGCGGTCACAGATGCGGATGGCAACATCTGGATCGCGTGCTGGGGCGCGGGACGGGTTGCCTGTTACGATCCCGATGGCACCGCGCTGCGCCATATTGATGTTCCCGCCCAACACCCCACCTGCCCGGCTTTTGGGGGCGCAGACCTGCGTGACCTTTATGTAACCTCCGCCAAGCAAGGGTTGGATAAACCCGGGCCAAAGGATGGCATGACCTTTTGCTTCAAAGACGTCGCCCAAGGGTTGCTGGAGCCTCGGGTGATCTTATGAAGCGCGCGCTTGGTGTGTGTTACTACCCCGAACAATGGCCGCAGGATATGTGGGCCAAAGATGCTGCTGCGATGGTTGCAGCAGGTATTGCATGGGTCCGTATTGGTGAATTTGCATGGTCACGGCTGGAACCGAAACCGGGCGTGTTTGACTGGGATTGGCTGGATCAAGCGATTGCGACGCTGGCCGATGCGGGCCTGAAAATCGTACTTGGGACGCCTTCCGCGACACCACCGCGTTGGATGCTGGAGAAATTCCCCTACATGCTGGCCCTCGACGCCGCAAATCAGCCGCGCAAGTTTGGCTCGCGACGCCATTATTGTCACAGTCATGCAGGCTACCGCGATGCCGCCGCCGCAATGGCTGCACAGATGGGCAAGCGATACGGACGCGACCCGCGCATTGCCGCATGGCAGATCGACAATGAATATGGCTGTCACGAAACGGTGCTCAGCTATTCAGAGGCGGCACGCGCAGCCTTTGGCGATTGGCTGGCGCAGAAATATCAAAGCCCTGCTGCGCTGAACCGGGCGTGGGGCAATGTGTTCTGGTCGATGGAATATGATGATTTTGACCAGATTGATCTGCCCAACCTGACCGTGACCCAAGCCAATCCATCTCATGAATTGGCGTTTCGCCGTTTTGGCTCGGATCAGGTGGTGGCGTGGAACGCGGCACAGGTTGCGGCACTCAGGCCCATGACCGATGCGCCACTTATTCATAACTACATGGGCCGGGAGTTGGCGTTTGATCATTTCGCTGTCGCGCGTGACCTCGATATCGCGTCTTGGGATAGTTATCCGATTGGGTTCCTGTCGGACCGTTTAGAAGGCTCGGCGACGCACAAGGCACGCTATCTGCAGCAGGGTGATCCCGACATGCAGGCGTTTCATCACGATCTTTACCGCGCGATGAACAAGGGCCGCTGGTGGGTGATGGAACAACAGCCCGGCCCGGTGAACTGGGCGCCTTACAATCCCGCCCCCCTGCCCGGCATGGTGCGGCTCTGGACGTGGGAGGCGTTTGCGCATGGGGCCGAGGTGGTCAGCTATTTCCGTTGGCGGCAAGCACCGTTTGCGCAAGAGCAGATGCACGCAGGCTTGATGCGACCCGATGATGTGGCGGCAGCTGGATTGGCTGAGGCGGCGGCGGTCGCAGATGAAATGCGCGCGATGCCGGATGTTGCGAACGCGCAGGCACCCATTGCGCTGATCTTTGATTATGCGTCGGATTGGGCGTGGAAGGTACTGCCGCAGGGCGCGGATTTTGATTATTTCCGGCTGGTGTTTGATGCGTATCGTGCGCTGCGGCGTCAGGGGTTGTCGGTGGATATCCTGCCTTCGGATACCGTGGATTTGAGTGGGTATAAGGTGGTTCTGACCCCCGGTTTGGCCACCATGGCTGATGGTTTAAATGCGGCGATGCGGGCCGTGGACGCCCCCTGCCTGATCGGCCCCCGTAGTAATCTGGTGACGGATGAATTGTGCATCCCGCTGCCGATGGGACCGTCGCTGCCGGGGTTGGATGCGACTGTATCACGGGTCGAAAGCCTGCCGCCTGGTGTATCGCGGGAGGTTCAGGGCGGCGGTGCAGTGCTGCATTGGGCCGAGACGCTTGAAGGCGATGCGGATGTGCTTTTGCACGGAACAGACGGTGCGCCTGTATTGATTGCGCATGAGAACCTGCACTATTTATCGGGCTGGCCTGATGCGACGTTATGGGACCGGGTGATCGGCATGATGGCGCAATCCGGCGGCGTCACCCTCAGCCCTCTGCCCGAAGGATTACGTCTGCGCGATACTGCAACGCATCGGTTTGCGTTCAACTACGGACCTGAACCGGTGTCATTTGACGGCCAAGAGATTGCCGCCGCGGGTGTGGCGTGGTGGTCCATTGAATAAACTTGTTCATCAAGGCAGCCGAATTGCCTGGCTTGACACCAGTTGAAATTAACTTAACAAGACAAGTAATATCTGATGCCTTTGTCTAACTGCGGGCTCAGCTTTTTTTGATTTTGAAAACATGACGGGGTCACGGCGCTATGAACTGGGACGACTTTCGCAGCCGGGGCAAGGTCGCGGCCGATTGGGCCGCTGATTATCACGCCAATTTGCGCGACCGCCCGGTGCGCGCGCAGACCAAGCCCGGTGATATTCTGGCGCAATTGCCGCTCACCCCGCCCGATGCGGCACAGCCCGTTGACGACATTCTCGCCGATCTGGAAAACACCATCCTGCCCGGCATGACCCATTGGCAGCATCCGCGTTTCTTTGCTTATTTCCCGGCCAATGCGGCCCCGGTGTCGGTGCTTGCGGAATACTACGTCAGCGCCATCGCCGCGCAATGTATGTTGTGGCAAACCTCCCCAGCCGCGACCGAGCTTGAAACCCGGGTTTGTGATTGGATGCGGCAGGCGGTTGGCCTGCCCGATGGCTTTGCCAGCGTGATCCAAGACAGCGCCAGCACTGCAACACTCTGTGCTGTGCTGACCATGCGGGAAAAGGCGCTCGAATGGGCAGGAAACGCAAGCGGGCTTGCCGGTCAACCGACCTTGCGCATCTATTGTTCCGCTGAGGTGCATACCTCGATTGACCGCGCGATCTGGATCGCCGGGATTGGAGAGGCGAATTTAGTGCGCATCCCCACAATCGGCCCTGCCCGCGCAATGGATGTACGTGCCTTAAAGGCCGCAATCACAGCGGATCGCGCGGCAGGGTACCTGCCCGCCGGGATCATCACCTGCGTCGGCGGCACCAGTGCCGGGGCCACCGATGACATCAGCGCCGTCATGGACGTGGCCGAGGCAGAGGCGCTTTACACGCATGTTGATGCGGCATGGGCGGGCTCAGCGATGATCTGTCCCGAATTTCAAGCACTGTGGGCGGGCGTGGATCGTGCCGACAGCGTCGTGCTAAACCCGCATAAATGGCTTGGGGCGCAATTTGATTGCACCACACATTTCCTGCGCGACCCGACCACCTTGGTCAAAACACTGGCAATCCAGCCGGAATACCTTAAGACCCATGGGGCCGACGGGATCGTCAATTATTCCGAATGGTCCGTGCCTTTGGGTCGCAGGTTTCGCGCGCTGAAACTGTGGTTCCTGATCCGCGCACATGGCTTGGACGGGTTGCGCGAAATGATCCGCAATCACGTGACATGGGCGCAGGGGCTGGCATCACGGCTCAGTGATACGCCCGATTTCGAGATTGTCACCACGCCGATGCTGTCGCTGTTCACCTTCCGCTATGCGCCACGGCATGCAACAGACCTTGATGCCCTAAACCAAAATCTGCTGAATCGGATCAACGATGATGGTCGTATTTACCTGACCCAGACCCGCATTGATGGCGCTTTGGTAATCCGGTTTCAGGCGGGTGCGTTTACCTGTACCGCGGACGATGTTGACCTGGCCTACAATGTGATCTGTGAGATGGCAGGCGGTATGACGCCTTAGGGCGTGATCATCGTCACGCCGGGAATGCGTTGGATGGCGATCATGTCGTCATCATAAATATCCGACATTTCATCAACCAATTCTTCGGTCCAGCCGGGCATGTCCAACTCTTCTTCGATCTCTTCATCTAAAGCGAATTTATCCAGAAACGCGCCGATCACCCGGCGCTTTTGGATCTCGGTCATGTCAGGGTGCGTATCAAGATAGGTGCGAAACCGCTGCATCCCCTCTTTCGACATGATCGTGGCCAAAAGATCAAACCCGCCTGCTATCTTTTCATGCAATTCCAGCCCCGCAATCTCGCGCACGACCTGTGACCAGATCAATGGCAGATCTTCGTTGCACCAGACGGTTATGGGTACCTCTGGGGCGGACTCCCGTATTTGGCCAAGGGTCTCAGACCAGCGCAGATCAAGGGGGGTGCGCGTGCCCCAGAACGCTGCATGCTTTTGGTCCATCGCGTGTTTATAAAGGATTGGCACCAATGAGGCCGGATTGCGGATGGCCAGAAATATCTCGATGTCGTCATCCGGAAACAGCTGCGCTATATGCATCATCCGGGTAGCGGCATCCGGGTACAAATGCCCTTTCATCACCGCTGTCGCAGGGGTGCGGAAAAAATTGGGATCCGACAAGACCAACCTGTCGGCCGAGGCGTCATCAAGGGCGGCATCCAGCAAAACATCACGCGCATCTGGCGCTGCAGGCGCTTTGTGCATCGCGTTGAGCGTATCGCGGAATAGCCCGCGAAAGCTGCTTGGTCCCGGCACAGCAATGCCGCGCTTGGAAAAATCTTCCTTGTTGCGCAGCAGACATTTCAACAGCCTGTCTTCTTCGGTGTAATGGGCGCCTGTGTGCAAAACCAGCTGCATATTTCCCGCTCGCGGTTGGGGTGAGGTTGCCGTTGAATAGCGGGTTCGCGATCAGGTGTAAAACTGCAAAGCGCGTCAGCGCTTGGTTGCCCGATAGATCACCATGTTTATCTGCACCTACTGATCTTCAAGACACTATGCAGAGGAATGCCTGACCGCATAATCTGTCCCTGTACAAATCAACGCCTGCCGCCCGAAAATCAGTTGCCAAAAATCCTCATCAAAGAGTGCTTTAGGTCTCTTGCATCCGTTTCCATCATCTACTAAAGAACGCCCACGCAATCGATGCTTAATGGTAATGGTTGCCAAGGCGTTTCACAACGTCTGCCCCTATAGCTCAGCTGGTAGAGCAATTGATTTGTAATCAATAGGTCCGCGGTTCGAGTCCGTGTGGGGGCACCA